>NZ_JAAVJB010000144.1 GCF_012034385.1 Streptomyces spiramenti | reverse complement strand
GCCCCGGGCCGCCCGCCCCCGGGCCGCCCCGGGGGCCGGCGGCCGGGACGACGGCGTGCGGCGCCCCGGAGCCCGGCTACCCTGGCCCGATGCGGACCGCCCTCGTCATCGGCACCGGCCTGATCGGTACCTCCATCGCCCTCGCGCTGACCTCCCGGGGGGTGCGCGTCCACCTCCAGGACCACGACCCCGAGCAGGCCATGACCGCCGCCGCCCTCGGCGCCGGCGACACCTCGCCCGCCGAGGAGCCCGTCGACCTCGCCGTCGTCGCGGTCCCGCCCGCGCACGTCGCGGCAACTCTCGCCGCGGCCGACGCCCGGGGCGCGGCCGGCGCCTACCTCGACGTGGCCAGCGTCAAGGGCGGGCCCCGCCGGGAGCTCGTCGCGGCCGGGTTCGACCTCTCCCGGTACGTCGGCACCCACCCGATGTCCGGCCGCGAGCGCTCCGGGCCGCTCGCCGCCACCGCCGACCTCTTCGAGGGTCGGGCCTGGGCACTCACGCCCACCCCCGAGACCGACACCGAGGTCCTGAACCTCGCCCTCGAACTCGTCGCGCTCTGCCGCGCCGTGCCCGTCGTGATGGACGCCGACGCCCACGACCGGGCGGTGGCGCTGGTCTCGCACACCCCGCAGCTGCTCTCCAGCCTGGTCGCCGCCCGCCTCACCGCCGCCGAGGAGAGCGCGGTCCGCCTGTGCGGCCAGGGCATCCGCGACGTGACCAGGATCGCGGCCTCCGACCCGGCGATGTGGATCGACATCCTCTCCGCCAACCCCGGCCCGGTCGCCGACATCCTCGCCGAGGTCGCCGAGGACCTGGACGCCACCGTCCGTGCGCTGCGGGCCCTCGCCTCGCCCGACACCGAGGAACACGCCGACGGCGCCGCAGGCGTCGCCTCGCTGCTCCGCCGCGGCAACGCCGGCCGGCAGCGCGTGCCGGGGAAGCACGGCGCCGCGCCGGCGGCCTACGAGACCGTCGCCGTGCTGATCACCGACCGGCCCGGGGAGCTCGCCCGGATCTTCGCCGACGCGGGGGTCGCCGGGGTCAACGTCGAGGATGTCCGGATCGAGCACGCCACCGGGCAGCAGGCCGGCCTCGTCCAGCTGATGGTGGACCCCCAGGCGGCGCCGGGACTGAGCGCCGCGTTGCGCGAGCGCGGCTGGTCGATCAGGAAGTGACCCGCGCGCGATCCGGACGGCGGCGCCGCGGGACGCCCGCCGGCCCGACCGCCGCCGTGTGGCGTTCCGGCCGCCCGTGAGCGGCCCGGGAACGGTGCGGTCCGCTCCCTGCGCGACGGCCGTTCGAGTGAGCGGCTAACCTGTCCTCGGTCGTGCCCAGCCGCCCTCGCGGGCTGCCGCAGGGCGCGCCGTCCCACCCTGCTCCCGCCGCAGCCGACCCGCAACGGGCCGGTCCGAGAAAGAGGTGCGCATCTCCGTGTCCGCCAAACCCGCCGTCGTGGTCGCCATCGACGGGCCGTCCGGAACGGGCAAGTCCAGCACCTCCAAGGCGGTCGCCGCACGGCTCGGCCTCGCCTACCTCGACACCGGCGCCCAGTACCGGGCCATCACCTGGTGGATGCTGCACCACGGCGTCGACGTCGCCGACCCGGCCGCCGTCGCCGCCGCCGCGGCCACCCCGGTCGTCCTCTCCGGCACCGACCCCCGCTCCCCGACGATCACCGTCGACGGGACCGACGTCTCGGCGCCGATCCGCGGCCCGGAGGTGACCGGGGCCGTCAGCGCCGTCAGCGCCGTCCCCGTTGTCCGGGAACTGATCACCGGGCTCCAGCGCTCCATCGCCGCCGAGGCCACCGCCGGCATCGTGGTCGAGGGACGCGACATCGGCACCACGGTCCTCCCCGACGCCGACCTCAAGATCTTCCTCACCGCCTCCGAGGAGGTCCGCGCCGCCCGCCGCAGCGGGGAGATCGGCCGTCGGGGCGCGGCGGAGGTCGCCACCACCCGCGCCGACCTCGCCCGCCGGGACGCCGCCGACTCCTCGCGCGCCGTCTCCCCGCTGGCCCAGGCCGGTGACGCGACCGAGGTGGACACCTCCCACCTCACCCTCGACGAGGTCGTCGACTGCATCGCCACGCTCGTCGAGGAACGGAAGCGTCCCGTCTCGTGACCACCGCCACCCGGCCCGAGGACGGCCCGCGCCCCGACCCCAGCCCTCGGGGCGCCGTCGTGGGGCACCGCATCGGCATCACCCTGGTGCGGAGCGCCTGGAACACCCGGGTGCTGGGCGCCTGGCGGGTCCCGGGCACCGGTCCGGTCATCCTCGCGGGCAACCACAGCCACAACGTGGACGGACCCCTGGTCATCGGCACCTCGCCGCGGCCGGTGCACTTCCTCGTGAAGCGCGAGGCGTTCGTGGGCCCGGCGGGCGCGGCGATGCGCGCCCTCGGCCAGATCGCCGTGGACCGGGGCTCGGCCGACCGAGGCGCGGTGGCGGACACCCTCGCGGTGCTGCGCGCCGGGGGCGTCATCGGGATGTTCCCCGAAGGCAGCCGTGGCGCCGGTGACTTCGCCGCGCTCCGCTCCGGTCTCGCGTGGTTCGCGCTGCGCTCGGGTGCCGCCGTGGTGCCCGTCGCGGTCCTCGGCAGCTCCGAGCGCCGCAGCCGGGTACTGCCCGGCCTGCCGCCGCTGCGCGGGCGGCTGGACGTGGTCTACGGCGAGCCTTTCCACGCCGGGGACGGCAGCGGTCGCCGTACCCGGGCGGCGCTGGACACAGCCGCCGAGCAGGTCCGGGAACGCCTGGCGGCGCATCTCGCGTCGGCCCGGACTCTCACCGCGCGTTAGGCTGGGCGGTCGGGCCCCTCCCACGGCCACCACACCGTCGGGCCGATGACGCCGCGCGGCACTCGCCGCGCGCCATCGGCCCCGGGGGGAGCAGCCCGGGCCCCGCCGCGTGCCGGGCACCGCAACCGCCCTCGGAGGGCGGCCCCACCGGGACAGCCCCGGCCGACGACGGAGACAGGACCTCATGCGCGACCAAGAGCAGCCCCAGGCGGGCACCGACCACGGTGCCCTGGACGAGGCCGAGTACACCGAGTTCATGCGGCTCGCCGAGGAGGAGGGCTTCGACGCCGAGGAGGTGGACGGGGAACTCGCCGCCGCCGGCGCCGGCCCGCTGCCGGTCCTCGCCGTCGTCGGCCGCCCCAACGTCGGCAAGTCCACCCTGGTCAACCGGATCCTCGGCCGCCGCGAGGCGGTCGTGGAGGACAAGCCCGGCGTGACGCGCGACCGCGTCAACTACGAGGCGGAGTGGGCCGGCCGCCGCTTCAGGCTCGTCGACACCGGAGGGTGGGAGCAGGACGTCCTGGGCATCGACGCCTCCGTCGCCGCCCAGGCCGAGTTCGCCATCTCCACGGCCGACGCCGTGGTCTTCGTCGTGGACGCCGTGGTCGGCCCCACCGACACCGACACCGCCGTGGTGCGGCTGCTGCGCAAGGCCGGGAAGCCGGTCGTGCTCTGCGCCAACAAGGTGGACGGACCCTCCGCCGAGGCCGACGCCAGCTACCTGTGGTCCCTGGGCCTGGGCGAGCCGCACCCCGTCTCGGCCCTCCACGGCCGCGGCACCGGGGACATGCTCGACGCGGTGCTGGAGGCGCTGCCGGACGCCCCGCCGGAATCCTTCGCCACGGTCACCGGCGGCCCCCGCCGCATCGCGCTCATCGGCCGGCCGAACGTCGGCAAGTCCTCACTGCTGAACAAGGTCGCGGGCGAGGAACGCGTCGTCGTCAACGAGGAGGCCGGCACCACGCGGGACCCGGTCGACGAGCTGATCCAACTGGGTGACCGCATCTGGAAGTTCGTCGACACCGCCGGCATCAGGCGCCGGGTCCACCTCCAGGAGGGCGCGGACTACTACGCCTCGCTGCGTACCGCCGCCGCCCTGGAGAAGGCCGAGGCGGCCGTGGTGCTGATCGACGTCACCGAACCGATCAGCGTCCAGGACACCCGCATCATCTCGATGGCCGTCGACTCCGGCCGTGCCCTGGTCATCGCCTACAACAAGTGGGACACCCTCGACGAGGAGCGCCGCTTCTACCTGGAGCGGGAGATCGAGCGGGACCTGGTGCAGGTGCAGTGGGCGCCGCGCGTCAACGTCTCCGCCCGGACCGGCCGGCACATGGAGAAGCTGGTGCCCGCGCTGGAGACCGCGCTCGCCGGTTGGGAGAGCCGGGTGCCGACGGGGAAGCTGAACGCCTTCCTCGGCGAGATCGTCGCCTCCCACCCGCACCCGGTCCGGGGCGGCAAGCAGCCCCGCATCCTGTTCGGTACCCAGGCCGGCACCCGCCCGCCGCGGTTCGTGCTGTTCGCCTCCGGGTTCCTGGAGGCGGGCTACCGGCGCTTCGTGGAGCGCCGCCTGCGCGAGGAGTTCGGCTTCGCGGGCACACCGATCCAGGTGTCGGTCCGGGTCCGGGAGAAGCGCGGCGCCAAGCGCAAGTGACGATCGCGACGGCGCCCGCCCCTCGGCACAGGCGAAGGACGGGCGCCGTCGTACGCCGGGCTTCCACGGCGGGCGCCGCACGGTCACGGGGCGCCCGCTCGTGCGCCTCCCGCCCGGTCACGCCGCAGGCGCACGACGGCGCCGCGACCACCCCCCCCGTAGCGGGGGAGCGGCGGTCGCGGCGCCGTCGCGTGCGGTCAGAGGCGGCCGTCACCGCGGCCGTGTCGCCCCGGCGGCAGCGCCGGCAGCGACGAGCCGTGGCGGCGTCCGGGGTCGTGCCAGCCGGCGACCGCGGTGCGCGGGGTGCCGAAGGTGCCGAAGGCGTCGAACCTCAGCTCCTCCTCCCCGCTGCGGTCGCCGGGGAGGGTCCGGAACATCCGCCGGTACTCCGCGCACAGCGCGTCGTAGATCGGCGTCGCCGAGTGGCCGGCGGCCGGCTCGAACGAAGGACGCATCCCGGGGATGTGGCGGTGGCGGCCGGGCTGCTGCGGGCGGAACGGTTCGGAAGGGTGCACGTTCCTCCAACGACCGGCCGCGTCGACGGATGCGGGGCGCCCGCCGGTACTACCTGATCGCCCCAGCCGGCCGGACTCGCTCAGGTCCCGGCCAGCGGGATGACGGCGCCGACGAGCCGGCCGCCCTCGGCCGCCTGGTCCAGGGCGTCCCGCAGCAGGTCCTCGCGGGGCTGGGTGCCGATCGTTCCCGCCGGCGAGGCCAGGAGCAGCACCTTGCCGCGCTGCCGGGCGGCGTTGCGCCAGCCCTCGGTCACCGGCAGCGGCTGGTGCGCCTGCCACCAGGCGGTGGACGGGCTGCCGACCAGACCGGGCTGCAGCACGGCGTGCAGCTCGCCGCCGACCAGCAGCACCGACCAGCCGGTCAGCTCCGCGGGGGCCTTGCCCACGCTGGTGACGGGGAAGAAGCCCTGCTCGATCATGAGCGGCAGGAACTCGTCACCCGCCGCCTCCGAGCCGGGGCGGGCGATCGCGCCGTTCGGCTCCACCACCAAGGAGGCGTACAGCTGCTCGTCGACGATGACCAGACCGCAGGTGACCCCCAGGACGGCCTGGCCGCCGGACTCCTTTGAGCCGGCGGCGATGTCGCTGCCCTGGCCGGTGATGGAGCGCACAGCCCCCTTCAGCTGCTCCTCGGACACCGGTACCACCTGCGAGGGGATGCAGGCGGCGTGCGCGAACGCCAGCACGGCCGTCTCCTCGCCCACGAACAGGACGGTGCTCGTGCGCTCCCGCACCGCGTCGCCCGGGTTGCGGCAGGAGGTGCAGTCGTAGTTGCCCGGGGAATTGTCCCCGGTGAGCAGGCGCTCGGCCTCGTCCTCGCCGATCTCGGCACGTACGTCCGCGCTGACGTCGAGCAATGCTGACACTGGTACTCCTTAGGGTTTCCTGGGTCCGCTGCCTGCGGCGGCTCCGAGAGGTTCAACGGCGCGGACGGGGCCAGGTCACGCTCTGGAGGGTGCCGATTCCGGAGCGGGCCCGGCCGCCGGCCCGGGGCGCCCGTGCCCGCGCCGCCCGGCCCGGGCACGCCCCGCCTTCCTCCGCCGCGGGGCGCGACGTGCCGGGAGTTCGTCCCCGGCACGCGCCGGAATAGGGCGCTGGTTGACCAGGGTGAATTCACCGGACGGGTCCGTTGCCCGCCGTCGTCGGGAGCGGCGCGGAACGGCGAGGTGAAAGTCGGGAAATCGGGTTCCTATTCCGCGGGGAATTCTCCGCCGCACCGCTGGGGGCGACCGTTCCCGGCCGTGATCCGCGGCGGGGTCGCACCGGGTCCGCTGTGACACAAGCGTGACACTGCGGTCGGTCTCCCGTCACTTCCGGGTGCCGCGCCCACGCCGTACGGTGGGCCGCATGGCTTCCCACCCCTCGGACGCGGACGGTTCCCGCGACACGACCGACAGTTATCTGGGCCTGAGTGCCGAGGCCGCGGGCGAGCGGGCCCGTGCCGCCGGCTGGCAGACCGTACGGTCGCTGCCCCCGGACGCGATCATCACCCTGGAGTTCCTGGAGGGCCGACTCAACTTCGCCGTCCGCGACGACGTCGTCGTGCGCTGCTGGGCCGGCTGACCGACCCCGTCGTGGCGCTCGTCGTCGGTCAGTGACTGCCGGCGGGGCTCACCGGGGGCCGGTCCCCGGCGCCGGGGTGGGCACCGCCCGGGTGGGCGGGCGGACCGGTGGGGCGCGGTCCGGTCGCCGGGCGGTACGGGTGCGCGCCGTAGCGGGCGGGCCGCAGGCCGTTGAGCACGGGCGCCGACTCGGTGTCGCGGGCGTCCTCGACCTCCCGGCCGCCCCGCACGCCGACGGTCACGGGCGCCACGGCCTGCGCGCGCTTCGGCTCGCGGAGCGAGAACCGCTCCCAGAGGCGGTCCCGGTCGGTGAGCACCCGCATCTCGATCCGGTCGAGCAGCGGCTCGAACCAGGGGAGTGCGAGCAGGATCAGCAGCCCCGCCGCCCAGCCGAGCAGCACATCGCTGACCCAGTGGGTGCCCAGGTAGACGGTGGTGGTCCCGACGCCGAGCGCGAAGACCGCGGCGATGATCGACAGGATGCGCCGGGCCTGCGGGGTGGTGGCGAGGTAGGCGAGGATTCCCCAGGTCACCACGGCGTTGGCCGTGTGCCCGGAGGGAAATATGTCCCCGGTCAGGAACATCTCGTTCGAGCCGACGATGTTCGCGTAGTGGGGGCCTTCGCGGCCCATGCCGAGTTTCGCGGCGCCGACCGACAGGTTGAGCAGCAGCAGTGCGCAGCCCATCACCAGCAGCGGGCGCAGGGTCCGCTGCCGCCAGGAGCGCCAGCCCAGCCACGCGGCGATCAGCGCGGCGGTGGGGCCCCGCTGCCCCAGCACGACGAAGTAGTCGAGGAAGGCGTGCAGCTCCGGCCACTGCTTGTAGGGGCGGAAGAGCATGACCTGCCAGTCCAGGTGGACCAGCCAGGAGGTGCTGAGCACCAGCCCGACGATCGCCGCGTAGAAGACCGCGGTGGTGCCCAGCAGCGACATCCGCACACGGCTCATGTCAGGAGCGGCCATGTCCGGGCGCTGTGGCTCCTGTTCGAGGCGGGCGAGGATTCGGGTACGCACTCTCTCAAGATTACAGCGGGTGATAGCGGGACTTTGTCCTCAGCTCGCCTTCGTGATGCCGATGTGATGTGGCGGGGACCAGGGGGCGCGCTTTGCGCCACGGTCCGCGCTTTGCGTTCACGCCTTGGGATTGCGGGCGGAGTCACGCTCCGGGTGTGCCGCCGAATGCGTGGCGGGAGCAATTACGGGCGGGCGTTGCGCCGAATGCGTGCCATCGCGCAATTCCTCCCCGGGGCGTCCTCCGGTTCCGGTGCCGACGGGCGCGGCGGCGGCGACCCCCGGTGGTCCGCGGTCCGGGGCTGCGTGGGCGGTCCGGAACCGGGGTTCCGGAAACCGCCGACGCCGGTTGACGCTGCCCGTGCACCGTGCAACGTTCGCTCGCCGGAGCGGTACCGGGGGCATCCCGCGAGACGAGCGGCGGGGCCGCCCGGCCCGGTCCTACCCCCACAGGACGAGAGGACCAGCCATGCCCGGACGCGCAGCCCAGCCACGGTCACGCCGGACAGCCGCCGCCTGCACGGTCGCCGCGGTCGCCATCGTCACCCCGGTCGTCCTGCACGGGGCGGCGGCGGGCGACCCCGCTCCGCCGACCGCCCCTGTCGGCGAGCGCACGGCCGAGAACGCCGCCGAGGCCGAGGACACCGCCCCCACCGCCGCGGGTGTCCTCTTCGACGACTTCGACTACACCTCCCACGACGACCCCCGCCTGCGGCAGAACGGGTGGTCCGTCCGCGGCTACGCCGGCGGCCCCGGCCTGCCGGACGCCGGCTGGAGCGCGCGGAACGTCACCTTCCCGGACGGCGGGGACGGGACGGTGATGAACCTGGAGGCCGCCACCGACGGCACCGAGGCCGGCACCGTCCAGTCGGAGGTGTACACCGCCGAGCGGAAGTTCAAGGAGGGCACGTACGCGGCACGCGTGCGGTTCTCCGACGAGCCCCGCACCGGGCCGGACGGCGACGAGGTCGTCCAGACGTTCTTCGCGATCAACGACCTCACCGCACCGATGGCTCGCGACTACTCGGAGTACGACTTCGAGTACCTGCCCAACGGGGGCTGGGGCCAGGACGACCACGCCATGTTCGCCACCTCGTGGGAGACCTACCAGCCGGACCCGTGGCTCTCCGACAACGCGAGCACGGTCCGTGCCGCCGGTCACGCAGGCTGGCGCGACCTCGTCCTCACCATCGACGAGGAGCGCATCGTCTACCACATCGACGGGGAGTTCTTCGCCGAGCACGACGCGTACTACCTGCCCGAGCGGCCGATGAGCATCAACGTCAACCAGTGGTTCATCGACCTCGCCCCGCTGGACGGGTTCCGCGTCTACGACCAGCAGGTGGACTACGTCTACTACGCCGGTGAGGAGAACCTGAGCCCGCAGGAGGTCCAGGACCGGGTGGCGGCGCTCCGCTGCGAGGGCGTCTCCTTCCGGGACACCGTCGGCTGATGCCGGTGCCGCACCGCCGGCGGAGCTCCCGGCCCGGTGGCGGTGCGGCCCGGGCCGGGAGCCGCCGGGGGTCAGCGGTAGGCGGAGCGGCCGGTGAGCGCCTGGCCCACGACCAGGGTGTGGATCTCCTCGGTCCCCTCGTAGGTCAGCACCGACTCCAGGTTGTTCGCGTGCCGCAGGGGCGAGTACTCCAGGCCGACCCCGTTGGCGCCGAGCACCGTGCGGCACTCCCGTGCGATGGCGATGGCCTGGCGGACGCTGTTGAGCTTGCCCGCGCTGACCTGCTCGGGCCGCAGCCGCCCGGCTTCCTTCAGTCGGCCGAGGTGCAGGGCCAGCAGCATCGAGGAGTTGAGCGAGACCGCCATGTCGGCGAACTTGCGCTGGGTGAGCTGGAAGCCGCTGATCGGCCGGTCGAACTGGGTCCGGGTGTCGGCGTACTCCAGAGTGGTGCGCAGGCTGTCGCGCGCCGCGCCCAGGGCGCCGAAGACGATGCCGAACCTGGCCTCGCCCAGGCAGGAGAGCGGCGCGCGCAGCCCGGTCGCGTCGGGCAGCCGCGCCGCGTCGGGGAGGCGGACGTCGTCAAGGACCAGTTCGGAGGTGACCGACGCCCGCAGCGAGAGCTTGTGCCCGATGTCGTGGCTGGTGAAGCCGGGTGTGCCGCGCTCCACCAGGAACCCGCGGACGCCTTCCTCGGTCCGCGCCCACACCGTCGCCACGTCGGCGATGGAGCCGTTGGTGATCCAGGTCTTGGTGCCGTTGAGGATCCAGTCGCCGCCGTCGCGTACCGCCCGGGTGCGCATCGCGGCCGGGTCGCTGCCGTGGTCGGGTTCGGTCAGGGCGAAGCAGCCGACGGCCTCGCCCGCGGCCAGGCGGGGCAGCCAGCGGGTGCGCTGCTCCTCGGAGCCGTAGCGGTGGATCGAGTACATGGAGAGCGAGCCCTGGACGGAGGCGAAGCTCCGCAGTCCGGAGTCGGCGGCCTCCAGCTCCATGCAGGCCAGCCCGTAGGCGACGGCGCCCGCCCCCGCGCAGCCGTACCCTTCCAGGTGCATGCCGAGCAGGCCGAGTCTCCCCAGTTCGGGAACGAGTTCGCGGGGGAAGCGGCCGGTCTCGAACCACTCGCCCAGGTAGGGGCGGGCGTGGTCGGCGAGGAACCGGGAGACCGTCTGCTGGATGTCCCGTTCCTCCTGGCTCAGCGTCCAGGAGATGTCGAGCAGGTCCAGCGGGTCCGTCATCGGCGCCGGATCGCGGTCGGCCGACGGGCGGGCCGGCGGAGTCGGGGTGGATGTCATGCGCCCAGTACAGCACCGGGGCGTGCGACGGGGGGCTGCCGCGCGCCGGTCCGTTTCGCGGGCGGCGCCTGGTTCGCGCCCGCTCACCGGGGGCTCCGGCGAGCGGACGCGCCGTCAGCTCTGGTTGAAGAAGCCGCCCTCGTTGCGGCGCGGGTCGCCGGAGACGACCTCGTAGCGCGCGGGCGTGAGCAGGAAGACGCGGTTGGCGACCCGCTCGATGGTGCCGTGCAGGCCGAAGGTCAGACCGGCTGCGAAGTCCACGACGCGCTTGGCGTCACCCGACTCCAGAGCCGTCAGGTTGACGACCACCGGCACCCCCTCGCGGAACAGCTCACCGATGCCCCGTGCGTCACGGAATCCCTGGGGGGTGACGGTCGCGATCCGGCTGCCCTGGTGTCTCGCCGACTCGGCCGCGACCTGGAGCCGGGGGTCGGTCGTCCATGCCTCGGCACTCGAACCGGTCTCCGGTCCGTCGGCGTACTCGTCGTCGTAGTAGCGCATCTCGCGGTCATCGACCAGGCCGAGCCAAGCGCTGGCCCTGCGAACCGATCCCATGGACGCCTCCTCCTCACGATCGCGGGAACACCCGCGTCCCTATCGTCGTCCATGACGCCGACAGTGCGCCAAGCAGATAGTCAGATCAATGCCTGTCTGTGACGCTTCTCGTGCATACGATATGCCCTCGGATCAAGGGTGTTGTCGCATCTGCGCACTGACTGCTCGTTAGTCACGGGGTCGGCCGCCACCCGGGTGACGTGCAATCCCACCCGGGTGGTGCTCCTACCCCCGGAGTGCTGGCCGCTGAGTGGGGGTCAGCCCCGTTCGGCGGCGATCAGTTCGGCGATCTGCACGGTGTTGAGCGCCGCGCCCTTGCGCAGGTTGTCATTGGCGAGAAACAGCGCGAGCCCGTGGTCGACGGTCTCGTCCCGGCGGATGCGCCCCACATAACTCGCGTCGCGTCCCGCCGCCTGCTGAGGGGTCGGGATGTCCGACAGTGCGACGCCGGGCGCGGCGCCGAGGAGCTCCTTGGCGCGCTGCGGGCTGAGCGGACGCTCGAACCGCGCGTTGACCTGGAGCGAGTGCCCGGTGAAGACCGGGACCCGGACGCAGGTGCCGGAGACCTTCAGCTCGGGCAGGTCCAGGATCTTCCGGCTCTCGTTGCGGAGCTTCTGCTCCTCGTCCGTCTCCTCCAGCCCGTCGTCCACGATGGAACCGGCGAGCGGCAGCACGTTGAAGGCGATGGGGCGGCGGTAGGAGTGCGGCGCGGGGAAGTCCACCGCCGAGCCGTCGTGCACCAGCCCGGTGGCGCCCTGCGCCACCGCGGCGCGCACCTGCTCGTCCAGCTCGGAGACCCCGGCCAGCCCGCTGCCGGAGACGGCCTGGTAACTGGCGACGACCAGCGAGACCAGCCCGGCCTCGCGGTGCAGCGGTCGAAGTACCGGCATCGCGGCCATGGTGGTGCAGTTGGGGTTGGCGATGATCCCCTTGGGCCGGTTCGCGACGGCGTCGGGGTTGACCTCGGCGACGACCAGCGGCACCTCGGGGTCGAGCCGCCACGCGGACGAGTTGTCGATGACGACCGGGCCCGCCTGGGCGACCTTCTCCGCCAGTGCGCGGGACGTCGCCCCGCCGGCGGAGAAGAGCACGATGTCCAGGTCGGAGTAGTCGGCGACCGTCGCGTCCTCGACCGTGACCTCGCCGCCCGCCCAGGGCAGCGTCCGGCCGGCCGAACGCGCCGACGCGAACAGCCGCAGCTGCTCCACCGGGAACTTCCGCTCGGCCAGGATCTCCCGCATCACGCCGCCGACCTGGCCGGTGGCTCCGACGATCCCGATCTTCATGGCCGCTCCTTCGGTGTCTGCCGTCATCTCGTACATCTCTCGCAAGTCTTCATCGCATCGCACGGCGGCGCACCCGCCCCGCCGGAGGGCCGCCGACCCCGGACGTCGGGGCGCAACCGTCCCCCGATGCCCTGCCCGCACTGTCGGCGGCGAACCCTTGAGGTATGTCACACCTGGTGGGACGGGTGTGGGTCGGGCACCTCGGGACCCGCCAGTGTCCTTCGCGCGCCGGTGCGCCCGGGGCGCCGGCGTGGTCAGCCCGCGGCGAGGAGCGCGGGAAGGGCGCGCATCTCGTCGAACACCACCGTCTGCGGGCCCGCCAGCCACTCGGCCGGGGTGAGGCCGCCGGCGAAGCCGAAGCTCCGCATCCCGGCGGCGCGGGCGGCGGCGACGCCGTACTGGCTGTCCTCCACCACCGCGCAGACCTCCGGGGCGAAGCCCATGGTGGCCGCGGCGTGCAGGAAGAGGTCCGGCGCGGGTTTACCCCGGGCCACCTCGGTCGTGGAGAAGATCCGGTCGGTGAACCGCGGGGCGAGCCCCGTGACACCGAGCGTCCGCCGCATCTTCTCGTGCGAGCCGCTGGAGGCTATGCAGTACGGGAGGTCGAGGCCGTCCAGGACCTCGCTGATGCCGGGCACCTCGGTGAGTTCACGGTCCACGGCCTCGTTGAGGCGCGCGACGTACCGCTTCTCCCAGGTGTCGGCCGCCTCGGCCCCCAGCCGCTCGGCGATCTGCCCGTTCACCGAGGCGTTGGACCGGCCCAGGAAGCGGTCGACGATCTCGCGTTCGTCCATCGGCCAGCCGAGCTCGGCGCCCAGCTCCACGTTGATGCGCAGGGCCAGCCGCTCGGTGTCCACCAGGACGCCGTCGCAGTCGAAGATCACCAGCTCGATGGGGGAGGTCACCACTCCACCCTAGCGAGACGCGGCGCCCCGGCGGCCACCGCCCCGGCGCCGCCCCGTCCCGCGCCCCGCCCCGCAGCGGCCCGACCGCCGGCCGG
>NZ_JAAVJB010000143.1 GCF_012034385.1 Streptomyces spiramenti | reverse complement strand
GTGCGCCACCACGCCGGGAGCGCGCCCGTCCCCGCCGAGCGGCGGCCGGGAGAGCCGCCCACGCCCGCGACGCCACCTCCGAACGGCACCTTCGGGCCCGTGGCGGCGGCGGGACCGACTGCGGGTCCCGCCGCGGTCGCCGGTTTCGGCGCGCCGCCGACGCACCCGGTGTACCACGGCGGCTCAGCCGCCCCACCGCCCGGAACACCCCCGCCCGGCCTCGGTGACACGGGCGGCGCGGGACCGGCGCCGCGACGGGCCGGCCGTTCCGCGCTGCCGTGGCTGCTGGGCGGCGCGTTGACGGTGCTGGCGGTGCTGGTCGGCTATGTCGCCGCCACCACGGTGACGAGGAGAGCGGCGAGGGCGGGCGCAGCGACGCCCGGCCCCCCGGCGGCGGGGAGAACGGCGGCGGCGAAGGCGGGGACGACGGTGGGGGCGGCTCGGGTCGCGGCCCGGCCGCGGTCGCCGGTGACGTTCCCAGGGAGTACCTCGGTGCCTGGGAGGGCGAGGTACTGCTCGACGGCGAAAGCATCGGCGCGCGGCGGCGGGTCGAGGTCCGGCCGGGGCGCGAGGGGGAGACCATCACGTCGATGTGGTGGGTGCTGCCCGAGGTGATGTGCGTCAGCGACGGTGAACTGATCTCGGCGGAGGCCGGGTTGGTGCTGGAAGCGACCCTGCGCGAGGAGGTCTCGCAGTTCGGTTCCGGTTGCCGGGAGAGCCAGGAGCAGCGCCTGTCCTTCGAGGACGGCGAGCTGCTCTGGTCCTACGAACCGGACGGTCTCACCGCGGAGTTGGAACCGGCACCCGTGGACGTCGGCGGCCGGGCCGTACCGCCGGAACAGGTCGGTGTCCGGGAGCCCGACGAGGACTACGGCGAGGGCATGGAGGTCCGGGTGGAGATCGCGCGTGCGGCGGTCGGCGAGCCCGCGGTGAGCTGGGAGATGAGCATCGGCGATGTCGCCTGCACCTGGGTCCACGACGTCGTGGCGGGCGACCCCGGGGACGACACGAGATGGTGACCGGACCGAGCAGGGTGGTCGACGAGAGCGAGCCCGGCGCCTGCTCCGGCGTGTACCTGAACTCGCTCTCCGTGGAGACGGAGGACGACGACCGGATCGAGATCACACCGCTCGTCTGCACCTACGGGAGCGAGGACCCGGTCGAGTTCGTCCGCGTCGACTGATCCACCGCGCCGAGCCGATCCCCACGGGGGGGCCACGGCCGCAGGCGGGACCCCGCGGAACCCACCGCGCCCCTCCCGGACGAAGCTCCCGGGAGGGGCGCGGTGCGTTCGCAGCCCCGAGTGAACCCCGGGGCGCCGCGATCAGATGAACGGGCGGATCTGGATGGTCTCGTCGCGGCCCGGTCCCACGCCGATGGCGGAGATCGGGGCACCGGACATGTCCTCCAGCGCCTGCACGTACGCGCGGGCGTTGGCGGGCAGGTCCTCCAGCGACTTGGCCTTGGTGATGTCCTCGGTCCAACCCGGCAGGTACTCGTAGATCGGCTTCGCGTGGTGGAAGTCGCTCTGGTTGTAGGGCAGTTCCTCGACGCGCTTGCCGTCCACCTCGTAGGCGACGCAGACCGGGATGCGCTCCCAGCCGGTGAGGACGTCCAGCTTGGTGAGGAAGAAGTCCGTCAGGCCGTTGACGCGCGTGGCGTACCGGGCGATGACCGCGTCGAACCAGCCGCAGCGGCGGTCACGACCGGTGGTGACACCGAACTCGCCGCCGATCCGGCGCAGCGCCTCGCCGTCCTCGTCTTCCAGCTCGGTGGGGAACGGCCCCGCGCCGACGCGCGTGGTGTACGCCTTCAGGATGCCGACGACACGGGTGATCTTCGTCGGGCCGACCCCGGCCCCGGTGCAGGCGCCGCCCGCGGTCGGGTTCGAGGAGGTGACGAAGGGGTACGTCCCGTGGTCCACGTCGAGGAGCGTGCCCTGCCCGCCCTCGAAGAGGACGACCTTGCCGTCGTCGATCGCGTTGTTGAGCAGCAGCGTGGTGTCCGCGACAAACGGCTCCAACTGCGGTGCGTAGCCGAGGAGTTCCTCGACGACACCGTCGATGGCGATGGCGCGGCGGTTGTACAGCTTCGCCAGCACCTGGTTCTTGGCGTCGAGCGCGGCCTCAACCTTCTGCCGCAGGATCGACTCGTCGAACAGATCCTGCACCCGGATGCCGACACGGTTGATCTTGTCGGCGTAGGCGGGTCCGATGCCACGCCCGGTGGTACCGATCTTGCGCTTCCCGAGGAAGCGCTCGGTGACCTTGTCCAGGCTGGTGTGGTACGGCGTGATCAGGTGGGCGTTGCCGCTGATCAGAAGCTTGGAGGTGTTGATGCCGCGGTTGTTGAGCCCCGCGAGTTCGGCGAGGAGGACCTTCGGGTCGACCACGACACCGCCCCCGATCACCGGGGTGCACTCCGGCGAGAGGATGCCCGACGGCAGCAGGTGCAACGCGTACTTCTGGTCACCGACGACAACCGTGTGACCGGCGTTGTTGCCCCCTTGGTAGCGGACCACGTAGTCCACCGAACCACCGAGCAGGTCGGTCGCTTTGCCCTTGCCCTCGTCACCCCACTGAGCACCGAGTACCACTAGTGCGGGCACAGGCGTACACCCCTTCCGGGCGGGGCATCTCATGGTCAGCTGCCCCGGATCGACGAAACCCCTGACACAATCGCGACAGGGGCTCTTGCACCGAGAGTTTACGAGACACGTGGGCGGCAGGCGAACGTGGCCGCGAACGCGCGGACGTACCCGTCCGCACACGGCGGCCCACAGCTGCCAGGAGGCGAACAAGCAGGTGCTGATCGTCATCGACCCGATCGCCCGGCAGACAGACGGGGAATCGGTGCGTATCGCACGCGACGTGCTGAGCGCGGGGGCGGACGGGGCGCGGGTGCGCCTGCTGGACCGCCCGCAGGAGATGTCCCGGGCCATGGCCGGGATACAGAGCGGACGGGTGGTGGTCGTCGGCGACGACCGGGCGCTGCTGCGGGCGGTGCGGGCGCTGCACCACCGGGGGGAGCTGGCTACGCACCCGCTGGGTTTCGTCCCGGTCGGGCCCCCCGGCAGCGTGACGGTCGCGAGCGCGCTGGGACTGCCGTCGGACGCGGTCCAGGCGTCCCGGACCGTGCTGAACGGCCCGACGAGGCCGCTGGACCTGCTGGTGGACGACGCCGGCGGGGTGGTGCTGGGCGCGCTGGGCATACCGGCCGTCCCCAGGCCGCGCGCGGCCTCGCGACGCAGCTGGTGGCGGCCGTCGGTCGCCCCGGAGCAGTGGCTCCGGGTGGAGGCCGACGGGCGGGTGCTGGCCGACCTGGACCGGCCGGTGCGCGAGGTGTCGGTCTCGCCCGCCGACGGGCTGGCCGCCGTGGTGGTACGTCACGGCGAGCTCGACCCCGCCGTGACGGCGCGGGCGGAGTCGGTGACGGTCTCCGGGCAGTCGTTCCGGTACCGGGCGGACACGGTGACCTACGGTCCCGCGCACTGCCGCACCTGGCAGGTGCGGCCGGGCGCGCTGCGGCTGACGCTGCCGTCGGTCTGACCCCGGCCGCACCGCCACCTCGCCCGTCCCCGGGAGCGCCGGGCCGTGCCATGGCCCGGCGTTCCGCCGCGCCCGCAGCATGGGTGCACAGCGCCCGCGGATCGGGGCGGAGCACCATCCGCCCGCCCTCACCCGGTCGCCGCAACCACCGCCGGCGAAGCTTCACCGGCGGCGCGCCCCCGGGTGACCCCCCTTGCGCCGCAAGGGCCCCGGGCGGCCGAGGCACCCGGCCGGAGGGACCGCCGACCACCCGAACAGTCGCTCCGCACCACCCCCGGGGACGCGCTCAGCGTGCGCGTCCGGTGACCCACTGCTCGCATGGGCACTGACAGCCCGTCACCGTGTCGTGACGGACCGAAGACCCGGAGGTCACCGTTCCATGAGAACTCCCCAGACACGCGTCGGCCGCCTGGCCCTGGGCACTGCCGCCGCGCTGCTCACCGCCGGTGCCGTCGCCGCCCCGGCAGCCGCCAGCGAGAGCGGAAGCGACGACAAGCAGTCCAAGGGCAACCACCAGCTCTCGATCTCCCCCACCTCCGGTCCCGCCGGGACGTCAGTGACGGTGCGGGCGACCTGTGAGCCCGCCGGCGGTGCCGCGTCCGAGGCGCTCCGCCAGCCGATCCACCTCAAGCGGAACGACAACAACCAGTGGGTCGGCACCGGGCAGATCAAGCGTGAGGGCCTGCGCACCGGTCAGAGCTACCCGATCCGCGTCACCTGTGTGAACGGCAACCAGCAGACCGGCTCCTTCACCGTCACCGCCACCCCCAGCGGCGGTGCCTCGGCAGGGTTCGGCGGTTCCCAGGACGGTGGCGGCTACGCCACCGCGCTCGCGGTCGGCGGCGGTATCGCCGTCGCCGGTGCCGTGGGCTACGCGTTCACCGCGCGGCGCCGCGCGGCGGGTAACCACTACTACTGATAGGCGGTCAGGGTGAGGGTGACTGATATGCAGGGGCGTCTGCGACGAGCGCTGCGTCGTGGGCGGGCCGCCGGCGAACCCGGCGATCCCGCGCCCGAGCCCACCCCCGCGTCCGGACGACCCGACACGGGTCGTCCGGGCGGGGCCGGGGCGTCGCCACAGGAGGGGCGCCCCACGACCGCACCCGCCGCGCCGGGCCCGGCAGCCGCCGGGCCGGGCTCGGCCGATCCCGCAGCGCACTCCGCCCGGGGGGCCGACGACGCGGGTCTCCGCGCGACGCGCGCGCCGAGCGGCGCGACGGCGCTCACCCGGCAGCCGGCACCGGCCGCGGACTCCGCCACCGGCACCGACACCGGGACCGACACCGGCACCGACACCGACACCGACAGCTGGACCGCCGCGACCGACCCGCACGGCACGACCGATGCTGCGGACGGGACCGGGGAGACCGGCGGAAGCGACAGTTCGGCCACGCCGGGCGCCGCCGACACGGCCACGGACACCACCCAGGTCCCGGCCGTCCCCGAGCCCACCCACGCCGCCGGGCAGGACGGGCACACCGAGGCCCCGAAGGGCCCGGAGGACCGCGAGGACCGCGACGGGGTCGGGGAGGCCGAGGCGAAGGCCGCCCCGGCGCTGCGCCGCCGCTTCGGCAAGCGCGACGAGGACCCCGAGGACCGCATCGGCGAGGACCGCCCCGCCGACGACGCCGCCCCGGCCGAGGTGACCGGAGAAGCCGAGGCCGCGGACGGCGGCCCCGCCGCCTCCGTCGACGCCGACTTCCCCGTGACGCCCGGTCCTGGACCGGCGGACGCTCCCCCCGCTGCCCAGGGCGGCGGGGCGACGGCAACCGAGGACCGGGAGAAGGACCGGGACGAGGGCCGCAACGAGGCCGACCGAGCCGAGGACCCCGAGCTGCCCGCTGCCCAGGTCTCCGGCCGGGATGCCGACACCCCGGCGGACACCGAGGCGGCAACCGGCACCGAGCAACGCTCCCGCCTGCGCGGCAAGTTGCGCGCCCTGCTGTCCACCAGCGGCGACAGCCCGGACAACGACCCGTCCCGGTACGCGGTCGCGGACCCGTCCACCCACCGTGCGCGCGAGTCCCGCCCGCCGAGCACGACCGGTGAACACACCGCCGGAACGGATGCCCAACCGGAACCGGCAGCGGCGGAACCCGTCGCGCCGCCCGCGCCGGACACCGAGCACACCGCGACGGATGCCGCCGCGCGGGGCACCGCCGAGGCGGCCGGCTCGGCCGAGGCGACGTCGACCGCACCTCCGGCCGAGCAGCCCCTGCCGGACCACGGCGCCCGAACCGACGGGGCAGCCCGCGCCGAGGCCGACACACTCGCCGAAGGCCGGCTCGGAGCCACGACCGACACGGACGTCGAAGGCCCGGCCGAGACCGGTACGGACGCGGGCACCGGGAGCCGGACCGAGGCCGACGCCGAAGCCGACGCCGAGGCCACGACCGAGGACGCGGCAGGAAGCGCCCCCGCAGCCACAACCACAACCGAGGCGGTCCCCGGGACCACCATGGCGGAGCTGCTGCCCGATGCCGATGCGCCCGCGGCGGCGGCTGCCGTCCGTACCGCGGCCCGCCCGGTCGGCGCGACGGCCAGCCGCGTGCTGGCCGCCGAGCAGACGAAGGCAGCAGCCGAAGCCGGGTCGGAGGTGAAGCGCGAGGGTACGGGCGAAGGGTCGGAGCAGCCGGCGACGGCCGACCGCGAGCCCGCCACCGGATGCGCCACCACCGCACCGGTCACCGACCCGGAGTCCGCCGACACCGCGCGGCAGCCGGAGCCCGGCCGCACGGCACCGGCGCCGGTCGGTGCGACAGCCAGTCGCGTGGTCGCCGCCGAGCGGGCGAAGAGCGAGGCCGAGGCCGAGGCGGCGCATGCCGGGACCGAAGCGGCGCGCGAGGATGCCGCGGAGCCCGTGGCGCCCGTGACGCCAGGCGTCCTCGCCGAGCCCGTAGCCCCCGCGCCGGACGGCGGCCCGGACGCCGCCCCCGCATCCTCCCTCGGCACCTCCGCCGCCGTGCCGGCCCCCGGGGCGGTGTTCCTCGTCCCGGCCCCGCCGTGTGTGCCGCCCGTCGTCCACTTGGGGAGTTCCGCGGCCTCGCCCGCGCCGGGAAGCGTCTTCCCCCTGCCCGGCTTCCCGCTGCTGCCGGGCACCTCGGCGGCACGCCCCGCGGTGGCCGCCGTCTTCGCCCTGCCCGCTTTCCCCGCCCCTCCCGACGCGACGGCCGACCCTGTCGTCGACGCGTTCCCGGACATGAGCGCGGCCGGGCCCGAGCCGGGCTGCTCCCCCGCGGCTCCGGCGCCGGGCGCCGTCCATGCCCTCCCGGCGTTCCCGACACCGCCGGGCTGCTCCGCCGCCCGGCCCGCATCGGGTGCTCCCTTCCCGCTCCCGCCGTTCCCCGGCGCGCCGAGCGCCGGAGCCGTCCCGACCACCCCGACCGACGAGACCGCCGGGAGCGACGAGACCCCTCCGTACGGAACCGACGCGCCGGTGGCGGCCGAGGCGCCGGTGACGGAACACGCGACGGCGACCGGGGAGCCGGCTCCCCCCTCCCTCCCGCCGTTCGCGGTGCCGGCTTCCACCCCGGGACCGTGCGCGGACGAAGCCGCGGCCACCGACGAAGCCGCGCCCCAGCTCGCCCTCTTCGAGCTCCCCGACTCTGCGTCGGCGGTCGGGGAGGTTGCCACGTCGGAGCGGGTGTCGAACCCGCCCGCCGACCTCGCGCCTGCCGGAACTGCCGCCGGTCCCCCGACGTCCGCCACGGCGCCCCCGGCTCCGCTCGAACGGGCGGTGCAGGCAGACCCCGCGCACGGCAGCACCGCGGTCGTGCCGGCCGGGACGTCGGTCCCGGAGCCTGTGCCGGACGCCGAGGCGTCCGGCCCCGGCTCCGCCGTGTCGGCCGCGGAGCGGGTCGCGCGGCCGTGGGGCACGGGCCCCACCCCGATGTCGCTTCCGCTGGGCGCCTTCCCCCTGGTCACCCGGGTCACGTCCCGTACGGCGGGTGCCGCGCCGACCGCCCCTGCGGAGCAGCTGACGGAACCCCTGGTCGGGGCAACCGCCGCCGCGGAGCCCGGCCGAGCCCTCGATGCGGCGATGCCGGTCGACGGCGGGCAGCCCGGTACCGGGGGAACCGCCCCGGCCGACCACGGGCCCCCCGCCACCCCCGACGCGTCCAATACCCCGGACGCGTCCGGGGCTCCCGCTGACGCAGCCGCCGACGGCGGCCACCCGACCGGAACCGTGCCCCTGCCGGACGGCACCCCCGCGCCCCCGCCGGGTCCGCCGACCTCCGGCGAGCCCGAGGGCCGTCCGCACGCCGACAGCCCGGAACGCGACGCTGCCACCGGGGGCCCCGCGCACGGGCCCGGCGCCCCCGACAGCCCCCGCCCGGACGGTCTCGACGGCCTCGCCCCCGTCGGCCCCGACGCCGTCCGGACCGGCGCCGGGACGAACGACGGCACCGACCACGCGGCGGGCGACGACCCCCGCGCCGAGGACGACGGCGCCGAGGACGGGCCGCCCGGTGGCGCCGGAACACCGCCCGCGCCGAAGCAGGGCCGGGCGAAGCACGCCGCCCGCCGCCGGTTGCGGGTTCCGACGCCGGTGCGCCACGTGGCGGCGTTGCCGGGCCGGGGCGTGCGGACGCTGCGCCGGTTCCCCTGGCAGCAGTGCCGCGCGGCTGCCCGGTGGGCGGCCGGAGGCTCCTACGACACGGACCAGGACCGCAACCGCACCCGACCGCAGCGGCTCGCTCCGCGCAGCCGCCGCATGGAGGGTGCGGCGATCGTCGGCTCCGTGCTGCTGTGCCTGCTGGTGGGCGCGATGGCGCCCGGCAGTGAGAAGCACGGCGACGAGGCGCGCGCCGCGGCCGGGGCGGAGGCTCCCGACCCGGGCGCCGCCGCCGAGGGCTCGGACGAGGTGCTGTCGCGGTCGGAGCCGACCCGCATCCGGGTGCCGCACATCGGCATCGACGTCGAGGTGTTCGGCGCCGACCTCGACCCGGACGGCGGTCCGCCGACCCCCGCCGAGGAGGACGCGATGCGCGCCGCCTGGTACGCGGGCGGCGTGACCCCCGGTGAGAACGGTGCCTCGCTGATCGTGGGGCACCTGGACACCATGACCGGCCCGGCCGCCTTCGCCGGGCTGGGCATGCTGGAGCCGGGCGGTCGCATCGAGGTGGACCGGGAGGACGGCTCGACGGCGGTCTTCACGGTGGAGGCCGTGGAGCAGTACCCGAAGCAGGACTTCCCGAACGACCGGGTCTACGGCGCGACGGACGACGCCCAGCTCCGGCTGATCACCTGCGGTGGGCGCTGGACGTCCGACGGCGGGTACGACGCCAACATCGTCGCCTACGCGCGGCTGGGCGACGGCACGGCGGGGGCGGAGAGCGGAGCGGAGGACGGGACGGCGGACGTGGACGCTCCCGCCGAGGCGGAGCCCTACGACGAGCCGTACGTCGGGCCCTACGACGAGCCGTACGTCGGCGACGGCGCCGACCCGGAGTTCCCGTTCCACCCGTTCGTACCGGAGGGCGAGCGGGGCGACCACGCCCCCGCCCGCCCCGGTGCCGGCGACGCGGACCGGTTCGGCGGGGTGGCGCTGCTGGAGGCGTTGAACGGGGTGACCTCCCTCGCCGACCTGCCCGGCTTCGACGCCGCCCGGTGGACGGGCGGGTACGGGCCGACCGGCGACCCGTTCGGCGGTGGACCCGCCGACGGATTCGGCGAGTTCGGCGAGTTCAACGACGCGGAGAGCGGCGGGTTCGGCGACGGCTTCGGCGCCGGTCTCCTCGACCAGGCGGAGCCGTTCGTCGCGGAGTAGGCGGGCGGGCGAGGTGTTCGGGCCGCTGGCCGGCCCGGGGTTCAGCCGCCCGGGCCCCGGGCTTCCGCCAACAGGTTCCGCAGCGCCAGCGCCAGGGTCGTGAACGCCGGGGTCTCCGGCAGGAACGGCGCGTAATGGCCCACCCCGGGCAGCCGCAGGAGCTGCGCGGGGTGACGGTCGGCGTAGGTGACGGACTGTTCCATCGGCACCTGGCCGTCCGCGGTGCCGTGCACCAGGGTCACGGGTCCTGACGGGGACGCCATCGTCAACGGGTCGGTCTCGGGGAGCAGTTCGTGCCAGTCCTCACCGAGGAACTCCCGCACGGCGCCGGAGCCGAGGTCTCGTTCGACCGCGTCCGCCAGGTCGGTGACGGCGCTCACCGCGACCGTGTGCCGCAGCAGGTCGGGCAGGCGGGAGGCCGCCCACAGCGCGAGGTGGCCGCCGGCCGAGTGGCCGGCCAGCACCAGCGGGCCGGGCAGTCGCGTCAGCGCCTCCCGGACGTCGTCGAAGGTGTCCGCGTGACCACCCTCGCCGCCCCTGCGGTACTCCACCAGGGCGACGGGCATCCCGTGCCCGGCCAACGAGGCCGCGAACGGGGAGAGATGGCGCCGGTCGTAGCTGTCGCGCCAGAACCCGCCGTGCAGCAGCACCAGCAGCGGCCCGCCGCCGGGGTCGCCGTAGTGGTCGACCAGCTGGTCGGGATGGTCGCCGTACCGCTCGGTGCGGTCCGGCTCCTCGGCGGTCAGCCGCAACAACTCCCGCATCTCCGCGGCGTCCTGTCCGCTCTCGACGGATCGGGAACGCTCGCCGCCGTCGCCGTCCGTGGGTGCGCCGCTCACACGACTCCCTCCGTTCCGCTCTCGGATCTGTCGTCCCGGGGAGTCCGGCCACCGGACGGGCCCCGGCGTACCCGGGTACCCGTTGCCGGCCGGTTCACCCGAACCGTGGCACCACGACCTCGCACCGGCGAGGCGTCCCACCGCCCCGCCCGGGCGGGCGAGGGCGGCGGGACGGCCGGTTCACCCCCCGGCCGGGTGCTCGGCCAGCACCTCGGCCAGCACCTCGGCCAGCACCGAGGCCGCCCGCAGCGTGTCGCCGAAGGAGGTGTACAGCGGCGTGAAACCGAACCGCAGCACGTCGGGACGGCGGAAGTCACCGACCACGCCGCGGCGGATCAGCTCCCCCATCACCCGCTCCGCCCCCGGGCAGCGCAACGCCACCTGGCTGCCGCGCCGTTCCCGCTCGGCGGGCGTCAACGACCCGACCCGGCCCGCGGGCACCGACTCCGCGACGCACTCCAGGAAGAAGTCGGTCAACGCCAGGCTCTTCTCCCGGACCTGCTCGATGTCGACGCCGTCCCACACCTCCAGCGCCGTCTCCAGCGCCAGCATGGACAGGATGTCGGGCGTCCCGACCCGGCCGCGCACCGCTCCCTCGGCAGGGGCGTAGGCGGCTGCCATCGCGAACGGCTCGGCGTGGGAGTTCCAGCCCGGCAACGGGGAGTCGAACGCGCCCTGGTGTTCCGCCCGTACGTAGAGGAACGCAGGTGCGCCCGGACCACCGTTGAGGTACTTGTACCCGCAGCCCACCGCGAGGTCCGCGCCGTCCTCGTCCAGTCGCACCGGCAGGGCGCCGGCGCTGTGGCAGAGGTCCCAGACCGCCAGGGCGCCGGCCCGGTGGGCGGCGGCGGTGATCCCGGGGAGGTCGTGCAGTTCACCGGTGCGGTAGTCGACGTGGTTGGCGAGCACCACCGCGGTGCGTGGACCCACCGCGTCCGCCAACTCGGCCATGGGCACGGGCCGGACGGTGCGTCCCGTCATGCGGGCGGCGGAGGCGGCGATGTACCCGTCGGTCGGGAAGGTCGCCGCGTCCACCAGGATCTCGTCGCGCACCGGGGCGTTGGCGGGTGCCTCGCGGCCCTCCGTGATCCGCACGGCGGCCACCAGCGCCTTGAAGATGTTGACGCTGGTGGAGTCGCCGACGACCACCTGGCCGGGGGCGGCGCCGACCAGTGGCGCGACCCGGTCGCCCACCCGCTCGGGCGCGGTCCACCAGCCGGACTCGGTCCAGGAGCGGATGCGCAGTTCGCCCCACTCCCGGGCGACGACCTCGGCCAGTCGCCCGGGGACGGCCGCCGGAAGGGCGCCCAGCGAGTTGCCGTCCAGGTAGACGGTGTCGTCGAGGACGAACGCCTTCCTGCGGTCCGCCAGCGGGTCGGCGGCGTCGAGCGCCGCGGCGCGGGCGGCGAGCTCCGGAGACGGGCCGGGCGAGACCGGGCCGGCTGTCGCGGTCGGGGAGGCGGGGCCCACCGGCCGGGGCCCGTCGGACGTGGTCTCAGACATGGCTGCGGGCCGTCCAGAGCTCGGGGAAGACGTTCTTCCGCGCGCGCTTCTCCAGCCAGGCGACGCCGGCGGAGCCGCCGGTGCCGACCTTCGAGCCCATGGCGCGGCGGGTCGCGACGAGATGGTCGTTGCGCCAGCGCCAGACCAGCTCGCCGACCTCGGTCAGCCCCTCGCCGAGTCGGACCAGCTCGCTCTCCTGGTCGCCGCGGTAGACCTCGGCCCAGACCGCCTCCAGCTCCGGGTGGTGCTCGTGGCGGGCCGCCGGGTCCCGGTCGAGGACGGCGGCCGGGACGGCGAGGCCACGGCGGTGCAGCAGCCGCAGCGCCTCGTCGTAGAGGCTGGGCTCGGCCAGTGCCTTCTCCAGCTCGGCGTGGACGCGGGGCGCGCCCCGGTGGGGCACCAGCATCGAGGCGGACTTCTCACCAAGGAGGAACTCCACCCGCCGGTACATCGCCGACTGGAAGCCGGAGCCCTCGCCGAGCGCGGACCGGTAGGCGTTGAACTGGGCGGGGGTGAGGTGGGCGATCGGCTTCCACGAGGCGTTGAGCGACTCCAGCTCCCAGCAGGAGCGGCGCAGCGCGACCAGCGCGCCGGGGATGTCGTCGCCGCGCAGCGCGGCCGAGGCGGTCTCCCACTCGTGGACGATGACGGTGAACCACAACTCCATGACCTGGGTGGTCACCAGGAAGACCATCTCGCCCGGGTCGTCCGAGCGGAGGTGCTGGAGGTGGGTGAGGACGTCCGCCTGGACGTAGTCCTCGTAGGGCGTGGTGCCCTGGAAGTCGAGGTTGGGAAGGTCGGTTTCGCCGACCGCGGGCGCGGACTGGTGCGACATCGCTGTCTCCGTGACGTCTTGCCTCCGGGTAGCGGTCCGCCCCTTCCTTCCGGTGTGGGAGCCCCGGTCCCCTCAGACCTCCGCTCGCGGGACGCTGCCGCACGGCGGGGCCTGTTGGCATCATCGGGGGCGCACGCGGAATCGGCAAGGGCGGCACCGGCCACCTCGCCGGGGCGTGACGGAGCTGACACGGCAGGTGGGGGCGGGGGCGCGTCCCGGCTCACGGCGCCGGGCGGACGGGCGGCGCGCGGGGCGGACGGCGGGCCGCGGGGAGAGCCGAACGGGGTACCCGCAGCGTGGCGGGCGCCCTCGGACGGCGAACGGCGCCCGCCGGTGGGCGGGCGCCGTTCGGTGCCGTCCCCCGCACCGTGGCGAGGGGGCGTGGGAGCGTGCTCAGTCGGTGGCGGAGAGGGTCTCCGCGGCGACGGGCGAGCTGTCCTTGAGGAACGTGTGGCAGCGCTCGTGCTCCTCGGTCTCGCCGATGGCCTTCGCGGCGCGGGCGAGGGCGTGCAGCGCGCGGAGGAAGCCGCGGTTGGGCTCGTGCTCCCACGGCACCGGGCCGTGGCCCTTCCAGCCGCTGCGGCGCAGCGCGTCCAGGCCGCGGTGGTAGCCGGTACGCGCGTAGGCGTAGGACGCCACGGGGTCGCCGGACTCGAAGGCGTCGTCGGCGAGCTGGGCCCAGGCCAGCGAGGACGCGGGGAAGCGGGCCGCCACGTCGGAGGGCTCGGTGCCGGCGGCGAGTGCCTCGCGCGGCTCCGGGTCGTCGGGCAGGTGGGTCGGGGGCGGTCCCCCGAGCAGGTTCTCGTACGTGGACATGGTTCCAGTCTGCCTGGTCCCCCGGGCCCCGCGGACCGCACGCACCGCGGGGCCC
>NZ_JAAVJB010000142.1 GCF_012034385.1 Streptomyces spiramenti | reverse complement strand
CCCGCCGGCGGCACCGGCCGGCGGCGGCCCGCACCGCGCCTCCGGCGGGGCCGCTGGTCGGGGTCGTGGTGCTGGAGGTCGGGCGGCGGATCCAGGGCCCGCTCGCGGCGCATCTGCTGTGGCAGTTGGGGGCGGAGGTGGTCCGGATCGAGCCGCCGGGCGGCGACCCCATGCGGGGTGCGCCGCCGCTCTGCGGCGAACAGGCCGCGGTCTGGCTGGCGTTCAACCACGGCAAGAGCGCCGTGGAGATCGACCTCAAGCGCGCCTCCGGCCGGCGGGAGCTGATCGGACTGGTCCGCGACGCCGACGTCCTGCTCCACAACTGGGCGCCCGCGACGGCGCTTCGGCTCGGCCTGGAGAGCGCCTCCCTGCACCGGGTCAACCCGACACTGGTGCACGCCCACACCTCCGGCTGGTCGGACGCCGTGCCGGACCCGCCGCTGGCCACGGACTACATGGTGCAGGCGCACTCCGGCCTCGCCGACGCCCTGCGGGCGGACCCCGCCGAGCCGCCGCGACCCACCCTGCTCACCGTCCTGGACTCGCTCGGCGGCATGCTCGGCGCGGAGGCGGCGGTGGCGGGGCTCCTCCACCGCCGCCTGACCGGGCGGGGCAGCGCGGTGGAGTCCTCGCTGCTGTCGGCGGCGCGGCTGCTGCGGGACCCGCCGCCGCGACGCCACCGACCGGACCCGGTGCCCGTGGGGGAGGGGCGGTGGGCGACCGCGCCCGGGGCAGGCCCGGGGGAGGCCGCCGCGGCACCGGTGACGACCTCGCTGCGCCCCGACCGCCTGCCCGCGGTGCTCGCCGCCGTCACGACCACCACCGCCGGCGGGTGCGTCCTGCCGCCCCGCCCCTGGTCGTCCGCCGCCGAGCCGGCCGACCCCTGACCGACACGCCCGACCCGTCACCCGAGACCCCGGCACCCGAGACCCCGGCACCCGACCGGACCCGCGAGCCCCGAGACCAGAGCCCCGTGACCGGGCACCCGGCGTCAGAGCCCCGGCGGCCCCAGCCGCTCCGGACGGCTCCGGACCGCCCCGCGCGCCGCCGACCCGGAGCCGGGGCCGCGTTCGCCTCGACGACAGCGCCCCCCCGGGAGGGCACCGGAGCGACCGAGCACACCGGCGGACGGACCGACCGACGAACGCACGGCGACGACGAGGGGGCATCCCATGCCGACGACCGACGACCACTGGGAGATCGTCCCGGCCCGGCCCACGCCGGTGCTCTGCCTGCGCCACACCGGGTGCGGGGCGAGCTGGCTGGACACCTGGCGCAGACTGACCGCGTTGATGTTCGAATGCGGTCTCGCGGGCCCGCGCACCCGCGCGGTCGGTGTGCTCTACGACCTCCAGGACCGGCGCCCGGCCGACGAGGTGCGGTACGACGCCTGCCTGAGCGTGGACCACGGCGACCTGGACAACGGCAACGTCTGGCGCGGGCTGAACCGTGTCAGCGGGCTCCGCTACGAGGTCATCATGGGTGAGGGTCCGCTGGCGCGCGTGGGCTCGTGCCACTCTCGCCGCCTCTCCGACATGTCCGTCGTCACGGGCGCGGCGCCGCGACGCCCGCGCCGCGACGCGGGCGTCGGCGCCCCGCTGTTCGAGGTGTACCCGTGCAGCCCGGTCTTCCTCGCCGAGGAGGTGCCCGTCGTCGAGTGGTACCAGACGGTCCGGTGCCCGGCGAGGAGGGAGGCGCCCGCGCCGCCGGGCGGTCAGGAACCGGTCGACGGGGCGGCGATGCCGCGGAGCCGCCGCCGGTCGACCTTGCCGGTCGGGGTGTAGGGCAGCGCGGCCAGCAGCACCAGCCGCTCCGGCAGCTTCCGGTCCTCCAGCGACGACTCCCGGAGCAGCGCGACCAGTTCGGCCAGGGTCGGCGTGGTCCCCGGGGCGGGGACCACGCAGGCGCAGAGCCGTTCGCCCATGACCTCGTCCGGCACGCCCACGCACGCCGCGTCGCGGATGCCCGGGAGGCGCAGCAGCAGCTCCTCGACCTCCAGCGGGCTGATGTTGGCACCGCCCCGCAGCACGATCTCCCGACGCCGGTCCACGACGGAGAGCCGCCCCTCGGCGTCCAGCACGCCCAGGTCGTCGGTGCGGACCCAACCGCCGGGCGCCCGGTAGCGGGCGTTGAGGCCGTCCGAGCCCACGTAGCGGAGCGGGGTGAAGGGGCCCCGGGCGATGATCTCCCCGACCCGGCCGGGTCCCACGTCGTCGAGCTCCTCGTCCACGACCCGGATGTCCACGACCGCCGGGTTGGGACGGCCCGCCCGCCGCGGGGCGCCGCCGTCCGCCCGGCCCGGCCCGCCGTCCGTGCCGGGCCCGCCGCGCGTGCTCCCGTCCCTGCCCGTGCCGTCGCCACGGTCCGACATGGCGCAGTGGACCCCGTCCGAGGAGCCGTAGGTGCTCACGACGGGGCAGCCGAAGAGCGCGGTGGCGCGGCGGGCGGTGGCGGCGTCCAGCCTGGCCCCGCCGGCGACCACGACCCGCACGCCCGCGGTGTCCGCCCCGCGCGCGGCGGGCTCCTCCGCCAGCAGCCGCAGCATGGTGGGGACGCCGAAGACGTGGGTGGGGCGGTGCCGTTCGACGAGCCGCAGCGCGTCGGCGGCGTCGAAGTGCGGCTGGAGGACCAGCGTGCCGCCGTGCACCATGAGCGTGCCGACCGTGGCGTTGCTGCCGAACGCCGCGGAGAGCGGTACCAGCCACAGGCTGCGGGGCCGCTCCCCGGGGACGAGCACCTCGGCGACGACGGCGCCGAGCCCGGTCACCAGCGCGTTGTGCGAGAACGCGACCATCTTCGGGGCGGCCTCGCTGCCGGAGGAGACCATGATCCGCGCCGGTCCGTCGGGGTCGGGTCGCACCGCCGACAGGGGGGCGGTCCGGAGCAGCGCGGCGAGCTCCGGGGCGCGGTCGGTGGGCGCCGCGCAGACCACCGTCCGCAGCCGGGGCAGCGTCCGGGCGAGCCGCAGCGCCGGTGTCAGGTAGTCGTGGCCCCGGTGCTCGCCGGGCACGACGACGCAGACCGCGTGGGCGCCGGCGAGCAGCGCCGCGGCCTCCCGGCCGCCGCGCCCCGGGGGGAACGGCATCAGCACCGCCCCCAGCGCGGCGACCGCCAGTTCCACCACGCAGGTCAGCCGGCTGTTCGGCAGCTGCACGCCGACCACCTCGCCGCGGGCGACGCCGAGATCGGCGAGGCCGCCCGCCAGCCGCAGCGCCAGGTCGCGGAGTTCCCGGAAGGAGACCGCCCCCTCGGCGTCCACGACGGCGGTGGTGTCGCCGAGGAGGTCCGCCCGCGTCTCGAACTGCGTGAACAGATCGAGGTCCCGGTACAGGCCCCGCGCCGCCCAGCCGCGGCGCACCCGCCGGGGGACGAGGTCGGTGAAGAGCGATGCCGGCCGGTCGGTGGTGGTCATGGGCCCCTCGTCGGTCGCGGGCGGGTGGTCAGCGCCGGCCCGGCGCGCCACCTCGGTAGGCGGCGGCGACGGACTCGCTCCGGGCGTCGCCGAGGTACCGGACGGCCTCCCGGACGGTGACGCCGGAGGAGCGCCCGGCGCGCGGCAGCAGCCAGTCGTACACCTCGGCGGGGTGCTTCCTGCCCGTCTGCCGCAGCACCCAGCCCAGCGCCTTGCGGACGAAGAACCGGTGGTCGGCGAGCAGCGGGTCGGCCAGTGCGGTGAAGACGGGCCAGTGGGCGTCGAACCCCGTCTCGTCGTGCAGCGGCACCAGGAAGGCCAGCACCCCCGAGCGGCGGATCCACTGCTCCTCCTCGGCGGCCCACCCCTGGTACACCCCGACCACGGTCGGTTCACGCAACAGCAGGCGCCCGGCCACGGAGCCGGCCAGCAGGTCGACCAGCGCCCAGGTCCGGCTGTCGCGCAGCAGCTCCTCCAGCAGGGCGGTGTCCTCGGCCCGCAGCAGGGTGAACCGGCGCTCCAGCAGGACCGACGCCGCGATCCTGCTCTCGTGCACCTCGGGGTGCCACAGCGCGCGGGTGGCGGCGACGAGGCCGGCGCGGGCGAGCGGGCCGTGGGCGCGCAGCGCGTCGGCGACCAGCTTGCGGATCACCGGGAGCCGCACGCCGTAGTGGGTCAGGTCGGTCTTGAGGTACCGCTTGGCGCCCTCTGCGGTCTCCGGGTCCCCCGCGGCCCGCAACCCCGTGGTCACCGCCGCCACCAGTCGTGTCGTCGCCTCGTCCATGAGCCGGTCCCTCCCTCGCCGTCACGCGTCGGGCCCACCCTGCGGCTGCGGGGAGGCACCCGGCAAGGCCCGTTCGGGCGGCCCGCCGTGCGGTGCGGGGGAGAGGACCAGTGCGCGTGTCGCCCGGACGAGGGAGTCCGCGAGCGCCGTCAGCCGCGCGGACACCACCGGATCGTGGAACCTACCGTCGGTGTGCGCGGCGCGCCCCTCGGGGATGGCGACCTGGTCGGGCAGCATCCAGCCGTGCAGCCAGCGCACCGAGGTCCGCAGCTGGTTGAGCGCGTTGCTGTTCGATCGGCCGCCGAGGGCGCTGATCCCGCCGAACACCCGCCCGGAGGTGTGGGGGAAGTCCAGCAGGTCGAGCGCGTTCTTCAGCGCGCCGCTCATGCCGCCGTGGTACTCGGGGGTGGCGAGGACGATCCCGTGGGCCTCGGTCACCGACCGCCGGAACTCGGCGACGGCCGGGTACCCGGGCCAGGACGCGGACTTGTCGCCGTCGCAGAACGGCAACCGCACCTCCGACAGCCGGAACGTCCGCGTGCGGCAACCGAATTCGGCGGCGCGGGCGAGGACGAGGTCGAGTGCCGCGCCGCTGGTCGAGTCCTTCCGCGCGCTCGCCGCGATGCCGAGGATCTCCAGTTCCCGCTGCACCGCCTCACCCTTCCCCGCGCGCGGCCGGCGGCCACCGGCCGGTCATCGGTCCGCCGCCGCGGAGGTGTCCCCGGCGTGGACGATCTCCAGGACCAACTCGCTGCGTGTGTTCAGCAGATGGCCGTAGGTGTGACCGAGCTCGTCGGCTGGGGTGCGGGCGATCTGCTCGACACCGGGGCGAGCGCCGAGGAAGTCCATGACGGCGCCCACCTGTTCGGGGTCGCGGACCGAGAGGCCGTGGTGCGACATCAGCGCCGCCCTACGACGGGCGCCGTAATCCGCCCACTCGCCGCGCGCCCGGCAGGTGAACAGCTCGTACTCGTCGCCGTCCGCGGTCAGGTTGATCCAGTGGCCGGAGGTGCCGTACCGGCGCGGGGCGATCCACGAGGGACCCGTGCGGACGTCGCGGAAGGCTCCGTGGGACTCCACCGAGGCCAGCCAGTCGTCGAAGTCGTCCTCCGTGAGGTAGTCGCCGGTGTAGACCGCGACGTGGTGGACCCCGTCCACGCCGAGGGTCGCGGGGTCGGCGGGCGCGTCGAGGAACTCCTCCAGCACCCGGGCGGGCGGGGTGGCCCGCGCACGGACGAGGTGGTCCAGGAGCCGGTCCAGATGGGCGGGGTGTTCGTCCGGGGGCGGGAGTACCGCCGGGGCGTCGAAGAGCATCACGTCATCACTCCTGCCGTGCGGTGGCCGGTGGCGGGATCGGTGCCGGTGGTGCTGGTCATGCCGGTGGTGCTGTCGTGGTCCTGCCGCTCCCGGTGGTCCTCGTGGTGGGCGGCGGCACCGGGGTCGACAGCCCGGCCCGCGGGCGGGCCGGGCGCCGGGTCCGCCGGCAGCCGGAAGAACGCGGCGGCGTTCTCCCGGGCGAGCCGCGCCAGCACCGGCGGCGCGACCCCGGCGAGCCGCAGCCGCAGCACCGTCCGCGCCAGCCCCATCGGGTCCGCCGAGCCGAAGTGGGCGCCGGAGTTCAGCATCAGCCGGTCCGGGCCGTGGGCCTCCAGCAGGTCGAGCAGTTGCCGGTGGTCGGTTTTGCTCCGCACCTGGAACATCCGGTCGCCCGCGGGGGAGACGGCGATGCCGAGGCCGCCCACCCCGAGACCGGCGGCGGTGGACAGCATCCGCGGCGCCACGTCCATCAGCGCCACCCGCGCCGGGTCCACGACCCCCGCGTCGAACGTGCGCCGGAGGACCGCGACCATCCGGTGGAAGTCGGGCAGCGAGGGCGGCAGTTCGACCAGAACCGGCTTCTCCCGCGCCGCCGCCAGAGCGAGTTGGCGTTCGAAGAGGGTCAGCTCGTCGTCGGTGAACCGCCGGATCGACAACTCGCCGACGGCGAGCACCCGGGGGTCGTCCAGCCGCGCGGCGAGCCGCTCCACGCCCGCCAGCGCGCCCGGCAGCCCCGCCATGTCCGCGGCGTGCACCGACAACGCGACCCACGCCCGCACCCCGAAGTGCGCCGCCCGCCGGGTCTCGGTCGCCAGCAGCCGTTCGAAGCGGGCGTCGTGGGAGGCGCCGCAGTGCCGGAGCTCGTTCGACGCCGAGCAGGGGATCAGCACCGTGTCGACACCGCTGAGCGCCATCAACTCGTAGTCGTCCGCGTCGCGTCCGTCGGAGTGGACGTGGTGGTCGAAGATGCGCGGGCCCGTTCCACCCGCCACCGACTCAGCCGGCCGCGGCGGCATCGTACTGCTCCCGCAGGTGCGCGATGCTGCGTTTGAGCGCGCCGTCGAAGTCGTCGGAGTGGTTGTACAACTCGACGCTGTAGTAGCCCTCGTAGCCCTGCTCCCGGCAGATCCGGAAGAAGGCGGCGAAGTCGATGTCGCCGTCACCGGGGATCTCGTGGTGGTGGTGGCGGCCCTTGATGTCCTCCAGCTGAATCACCGAGGTGGCGCGCATCGCCCGCGACACGGAGCCCAGGTAGTCCTCCTCCACCACGCGGCAGTGGCCCAGGTCCTGCGCCACGGTCAACCCCGGATGGGCGAACTCGTCCACCAGCGCCAGCGCCTGGTCGTTGGACTCCACGAAGAACCCGGGCTCCGGCTCCATCGCCAGGACCACCCCGTCCGCGCGTTCCAGCAGCCGCGCCAGCCCCTCCCGCAGCCACCGCCCGGCGTCCGCGTCGGTGACGTCGGCCCGGCGCGGGCCGCTCGCGAAGTTGATGACGGGGACGCCCAGCCACGCGGCGATCTCCAGCGCGCGGCCGGTCAGCTCCAGCCGCCGTTCACGGCCCTCGTGCGAGGGATGGACCAGCGAGGGCTCGAACCGCTCGGCGCCGAGCAGGTTGTCGGCACCGGCCGCCAGGCAGCAGGCGACGATCCCGCTGCTCTCCACCACCGACGCCAGCCGGTCGGCGTCGGCGGGGCGGAAGGAGAAGGGGTCGATGTGCCGGGGGTGCAGCGAGAACTCGATGGCCTGGTAGCCGGCGTCCGCGACGGCTCGGACCGCGTCCTCGACCGGGACGCTCCGCAGCCCGTTGGAGTTGTAGCTCAGCTTCAGCACGGTGTTTCCTTCCTGACGGCCGTGGCGGGCCGCCGGTTCGGCTCGGGTGGGGCGTTCCCCGCCGCGGGTGTCCGCGACCCGCCTCCGACACCCTCGGGCGGGAAGGCGTCGAGGTACCCCTCGACGTCGAGCAGCCCGTGGCCGCTCACGCACGCCACGATCACCGTCGGCCTCCGCGCGGCGGCGGCCTCCTCGATCGCGGCCCGCAGGGCGTGGCACGACTCCGGGGCGGGGAGGAAGCCCTCCAGCCGCAGGACCAGCCGGCCGGTCTCGAAGATGTCGCGCTCCTCGTACGCGACCGCCTCCAGCCAGCCCGCGGAACGCAGCACCCCCACGGCGGTCGATCCGCTGTGCTGCCGCAGACCGCCCACGTGCGTCTCGGGCAACTCGTGGTCGAGTCCCAGGGTGTACGACTTCGACAGCGGTGTCAGCATCCCGGGGTCGGCGTGGTCGTACCGCCACGTACCCCGGGTGAGCCGGGGCGCGGCGGCCGACTCGGCGCCGATCAGCCGCAACCCGGCGCCCCTCGCGCGCTTCCGCTCCAGGAACGGGGCCATCAGCCCCATGAGGTTGCTGCCGCCGCCGACGGCCGCGACGAGGACGTCGGGCTCCTCGCCCAGCGCGGCCAGCTGGTCCCTCGTCTCCAGGCCGATCACCGACTGGTGGATCAGCACGTGCGGCAGGTTGCTGCCCGAGACGTAGCGGACCTCCGGGTGCTCCGAGGCGTAGGAGACCGCGTCGCCGATCGCCGTGCCGAGGGTGCCGGCCGTGTGCCGACCCGAGGCGCGCACCGCGCGCCCGGCGGCGGTCAGCGCGCTGGGCGACTCGTGCACGGTCGCCCCCAGCATCGACAGCACCACGCGCCGCGCCGTCTTCTGCCGGGCCGAGACCCCCGACCAGAACACGATGCTCTCCAGGCCGTGGAGTCGTGCGGCGTACTGCACGGCGTGCCCCCACTGCCCGGCGCCGGTCTCCGTGACCAGGGTGCGCACGCCCTCGCGGGAGGCGAAGTACGCCTGCGCCATGGCGGAGTTCAGCTTGAAGCTGCCGGTGGGAAGGGTGTCCTCCCGCTTGAGGTAGATCCGCGCGGGTGTCCCCAGGTGCCGCTCCAGCGCCGTCGCCCGGGTCAGGCGGGTCGGCCGGCCCATCTCCTCGTAGCGGCGCCGGACCTCCTCGGGGATCGGCAGCAGCGGCTCCCGGGAGCGCTCCTGCTCCCGGATGGCGCGCAGCCTGATCCTGGCCGCCAACTCCAGGGACGCCACCCCTTCACGGTCGCGCGGCGGGGGCATCTCCTCGGGCAGGAGGCCCCGGAAGTTGAGCCACGCCGAAGGGACGGGCACGGCCCCCGGCAGCTGCGGGCTGATGGACTCGTCGATCGACACGGCTGTACGCCTCGCCTCGCTCGCGGGAACAGGATCGGGCCCCGCCGGGCCCGGACGGCTGCGGCCCGGCCCCGGCCGACCGCCCCCGGTACCTGCCGGTCCCGGGGGCGGTCCCGGGGGCGGTCCGCACTGAGATCGTCGGCGGACGTCCGGCGCGCCGGAAGCCCCCGCACGGTTCGTGGCGAGGGGAGTCAACGCCCGCCGGAGCGCGCCCCGGCCGCGTTGATACGCGCGGCGCGGGGGCCGGCGGGCCCACCCGTCGCCCGCCCGCCCCGTGCTCAGCTGGGTCCTTCGGTGCAGTCGAGGGAGGGACGGCGACCCGACGATGACCACGCGTGAGGTGCCCACCGTCTGCCGGATGTGCCACGGGGGGTGCGGTGCGCTGGTGACGGTGGACGGCGACCGCGCGGTCGCCGTCAGCGGCCACCCGGGCAACCCCAACAACGCCGGCTTCCTGTGCGCCAAGGGCCGCGCCTCGGTCGAGTACACCTACCACCCCGACCGGCTGCGGCAGCCGCTGCGCCGCACCGGTCCGCGCGGCAGCGGCCGGTACCGGCCGATCGGCTGGGACGGGGCGCTCACCGAGGTCGCCGACCGGATCGCCGCCGCCCGCGACCGCGACGGCCCCCGGTCCGTCGTCCTCGCCCAGGGCACCGACCGCAACTACCAGGAGTGGCTCTTCCGGTTCGCCAACGCGCTGGGCACGCCCAACGTGCTGGGCCCGGCGCACGTCTGCTTCTACCCCCGGGTGATGGCGGGCATCCTGACCCTCGGCGGCTTCACCTTCTGCGACTACGAGCACGACCCGGAGGTCGTCCTGCTCTGGGGCAGCAACAAGGCAGCCACCCACGGCGACGGCGTCATCGGCACCCGGCTGCTCTCCGCCGTCTCGCGCGGCACCCGGCTGATCGTCGTCGACCCGCACCGCACGTCGCTCGCCGCCCGCGCCGAGCTGTGGCTGCCACTGCGCCCGGGGACCGACGCGGCCCTGGGGCTCGGCCTCCTCCACGTCGTCCTCGGCGAGGGCCTGGTCGACCGGGAGTTCATCGAGGGGCACACCACCGGCTACGAGCAGCTCGCGGAGCACGTCAGGGCCTGGGACCCCCGACGGGTCGCCGGGATCACCGGGGTCGACGCGGAGCTCATCGTCCGCGCGGCCCGCCGCTACGCCACCGCCGCCCCGGCGGCGATCGAGCTCGGCACCGGCACCGCACAGCACAGCAACTCCTTCGACACCGCCCGGTCCGCCGTGCTGCTGTCGGCCGTCTGCGGCAACCTCGACCGCCCGGGCGGCGACGTGCTGTGGGACCCGCAGGCGATCATCGGGCGCCGGTCCATGCCGATGAGCGAGGCGCTGCCCCCGGAGAGCGCCGCCCAGCGCCTGGGCGGGGACCGCCACCGCGTGCTCTCCATGTCGGGGTGGGCGCACCCCTCCGCCGTCTGGCGGGCCGTGCTGGAGCACGACCCCTACCCGGTGCGGACCATGGCCGTCCTCGGCAGCAACCTGCTGGTCGCCTACCCGGACTCCGAGCGGGTCCACCGGGCGCTGTCGGCCCTGGACTTCCTCTGTGTCGCCGACCTCTTCCTCACCCCCACCGCCGCCATGGCCGACATCGTGCTGCCCGTCGGCGGGTGGCTGGAGCGCGACCAGATCGTCGAGCACGCCAACTACGTCGCCGCCCGCCGCGCGGTGACCTCGGTCGGCGAGTCCCGCTCCGACGAGGAGATCCTCAACGACCTCGCCGGCCGGCTGGGGCTGCCCGGCTTCTGGGAGAGCGCCCGGGCCGCGCTCGACGCGAGACTCGCGCCCGCCGGCACCACCTGGCGGGAGCTGGCGGACGGCTACTACCGGCCCACCGAACTGCGCCACTTCACGTACCGCGAGCGGGGCTTCGCCACACCCAGCGGGCGTGTCGCGCTCTACCACGAGGGGTTGCGCCGTATGGGCCACGACCCGATGCCCGTCCACCGGCCGCCGGCCCGCGCCACCCGGGCCGGCGAGTACCTGCTGACCAGCCGCCACTCGACGTTCTACTTCAACTCCGAGTTCCGCAACGTGCCCTCGCTGCGCGCCCGGGAGCCCGACCCCCGCGTGGAGATGCACCCCGGCACGGCGGCGGCCGAGGGGATCGCCGACGGCGACTGGACCCTGCTGGAGGCCCACGGCAGCCAGGCGCTGTTCCGGGCGCGGGTCACGGACGCGGTGCTGCCCGGGGTGCTCTGCGCCGGCGCCTCCTGGTGGTACCCGGAGCTGCCGCCCGACCGGTCCTGGCGCGTCTCCAACGTCAACCGCCTGCTGCGCGACGGCGACGAGAACCCCGCGATGGGCTCCTCCAACCAGCGCGGCGTCCCCTGCTCGGTACGGCCCGCCCCCGACGAGGTGGTTGCGGCGTGCCTGCGGGGCGACCTGGCCGAGTGGGCCGGAGAGCTCCGGTGACCGCCGCCGAGGCGTCCGGTCCGGCCGGTCCCGACGGCTTCCACCGGGCGTGGCGGGCGGGGCTGCCCACCGAGCAGGTCCTCGACGAGATCAGGGAACTGCGGGCCGACGACCACGACTACGCCGACGGCACGGTCTTCAACTCGATCTGCTCGGAACCGCTGGACCCCGCCCGGCAGGTGTTCGCCGAGCACCTGGCCACCAACATGGGCGACCACCGGATCTTCCCGAGCCTGCCCAGGGCCACCGTCCTGGTCACCCGGATGCTGGGTGACCTGCTCGGCGCCCCGGACGCCGGCGGCGTCCCCACCTCCGGGGCGACCGAGGCCAACCTGCTCGCCGTGCTGGCGGCGGTCCGCCGCCACACCGGGAGCGGTCGGCCCCGGGTCCTGCTGGCACGCAACGCGCACTTCTCGTTCGAGAAGATCGTCGCCCTGCTGCCGGTGGAGCCGGTCTGGGTACCCCTCGACGACCGCTACCGCGCCGAGCCGGCCGCCTACCGTGAGGCGCTGGCCGACCGGCCCGCCCTGGCCGTCCTCACCTCCGGCACCAGCGAGTGCGGCGCCGTCGACGCCATCGACACCCTCGCCCCGCACGCCGCCTCGCTCGGCGTGCCGGTCCACGTGGACGGGGCCACCGGCGGGTTCCTCGTGCCGTTCGCCGGGGAGCTGGGCCACCCCCTTCCGAGCACCGGGTTCACCACCGAGGGCGTGGTGTCCGTCTCGGTCGACCCGCACAAGTACGGCGGCGCGCCGATCCCCTCCGGCCACCTGCTGGTGCGCGACCCCGCCTGGCTGGACCCGCTGCGCTCCCCCTCCCACTACCGGGGGGCCGCCGACCACTTCGGGCTCCTCGGCACCCGGCCCGGTGCCGCGCTGCTCGCCACCTACGCGGTGCTGCGGCGGCAGGGCCGCGCCGGGTACCGCGCGGACGCGGCGGAGGTGTTCCGGCTGCGGGAGCTGACCCTGGAGCTGCTGGCGCGGGCCGGGCTGCGGTCCGCCTTTCCGCCGGAACTGATGGTCGTCGGCGTGGCCTGCCCCGATCCCGAGGCCGTCCAGACGGCCATGGAGCGCCGCGGGTTCGTCGTCTCCGTCTCCCGCCGGTTCGGCTTCGTCCGGCTGGTCGTCCACCTCCACCAGACCGAACGGCAGCTCGCCCGCCTCGTCGACGAACTCGCCGCGGCGGTGGAGGAGGTGGCGCGGTGAGCGACCTGGTCATCACCGCGCCGGGCAGGCTCGACATCCGGCCCGCCGCACCCGCCCGGCCGGACGGCCCGGACGAGGTCGTCGTGGAGGTGGACCGGGTCACCCTCTGCGGCAGCGACTACGGGCTCTTCCGGGGCACCTACGGCGGCCCCAGCCGCTATCCGCTGCGGTTCGGCCACGAGTGGTCCGGACACGTCGTGGCGGCCGGGAGCAACGCCAGGCCGCTCCTGGGACGCGCGGTGACCGGCGACTGCTCCCGCTGGTGCGGTCGGTGCCGCCAGTGCCGCACCGACCGCAACCGCTGCGAGCGCATCGAGAAGTTCGGCCTGACCGTCGACGGCTTCTCCGTGCGGCGGCGGACCGTCGACCGCCGCTACCTCTATGTCGACCGGCACGGGCTGCGCCCCGGGACCCTCGCGATGGCGGAGTTCTTCGCCGTCGTCCACCACGCGCTGCGCCCGCTGGCCCGCACCGCCCGGGACGCGGAGGTGCTGGTGGTGGGCGCCGGCGCCCTGGGGCTCGCCGCGCAACTGCTGCTGCACCGGGAGTTCGCCGCCACCCGGGTCACGCTGCTGGAGAGCGATCCCGTCAAGCGCCGCACCGTCGAGGGGCTGCTGGAGGCCGGCACCGCACTGCGCCCGCCGCCCGACCCCGCCGAGCTCGCCGCCGTCGACGGCTACCGGGCGATCGCCCACTGGGCGCGGTACTCCCTGGTGGTGGAGTGCTCGGGCACCACGGCCGGCATCGACTGCGCCCTCACACTCGCCGGGCTCGGCTCCACCGTGGTCTGGCTCGGGCTGCCCCGACCCGGGACGATCCGCCCCGACCTGGTCGTCGCCAAGGGCCTCACCATCCGTGGGTTCATCGGCGGTACCGGCGACTTCCCGGCGGCGATGCGGTTCCTGGCGGAACACGAGGAGCGGGCGGCGGCGTTCGTCACCCACCGCCGACCGGCCCGCGCGGCGGCGGGCCTGCTGGCCGCCGGGCCGGCCGAACGCTCCGCCACCGTCAAGGTGCAGCTCGACCTCGCCGACAGCTCCGGGCCCGACGCCGCCGGGCGTGTGCCCGACGGCGTCGAGCCC
>NZ_JAAVJB010000141.1 GCF_012034385.1 Streptomyces spiramenti | reverse complement strand
ACCCTGCTCCGCGTCGCGCCCGCCGCACCGCGCGCGACGCACACCCCGCCCGGCCGTGCCGGGGCGGTGCCGTCATGAGCGCGTCGCCCGGCCCCGGGCGGCCGGGTCCTGCGCGCGGGGTCGTCGTCACCGGGGCGGCGTCGGGGATCGGCCGGACCGCCGCCCTGCGTTTCGCCGCGCTCGGTGACGGCGTCCTGGTCGTGGACCTCGACGCCGACGGCACGGCGCGGACAGTGGAGGACGTGCGGAGCGCCGGGGGCCGTGCCGTCGGGCTGTGCGGCGACCTCATCGAGCACTCGGTCGTCGATGAGGTCGCGCGACGCGCCGTGGCGGAGTTCGGCAGGATCGACGTGGTCGTCAACAACGCCGGCGTCATGGACCGCATGTCGGCGGTGCACGAGACGGACGACGCCGAGTGGGAGCGGGTGATCGCCGTCAACCTGACGGCACCGTTCCTCCTCACCCGGGCCGTGCTGCCGCACATGCTCGCCGCCGGTTCGGGCGTGCTGGTGTTCACGGGCTCGGAGGCCGGGCTGCGGGGCGGCGCCGCTGGAGCCGCGTACACGGCGGCGAAACACGGGGTGGCGGGGCTGGTCCGCAACCTCGCGGTGATGTACCGGGGGCGGGGTGTCCGCGCCAACGCGGTCGCCCCGGGGCCGGTCCGGACCGGCATGCGGGTGTCGCCCCGCCCGGATGCCGACGGCCCGCGGGTGGTCGGTCCGCTCGTCGCGTCCGGCTCGGGTCGGCTCGGCGAGGCCGAGGAGGCGGCGGCGGCGATCGTCTTCCTCGCCTCCGACGACGCCTCGTTCGTCAACGGTGCGGTGCTGCCGGTCGACGACGGATGGTCGGCGGTCTGACCCCGGGTGAGGTGCTCCGCCCCGCTCGCCGGTTCGGCGCGCGGGGCGGGGCGCTTCGCCGTCAGGGCCGACGGTCACCCGGCGACCCGACCACGGTCAGCCGTATCCACGTGTCCGGGGGCAGGTCGGGCCTGCCGGGCACCGGGCGGCGTTCCTCCGTCCACCTCCCGGGCGCGGCGCGCCGCGCGACGCGGCGCCAGAAGCGGCCCGCTGCCGTGTTGTCCTCCTGGAACGGGATCTCCCAGGGCCCGGGGTGAGCGGCCGTCAGCCGGTGTGCGGCGCCGGCGCCGACGCCCGTGCGTCGCGCGGTCCGCACGACGAAGAAGCCGCTCATCACCCGGCAGGGTCCGAGGAGTCCTCGGACCAGCGCGAAACCCGTTACCCGCTCCTCGTGCACGATCAGCAGGGCCTCGCGATCGGGCTCGACGAGTGCGGCCCGCAGGCGTTCCCGGCCGAAGGAGCCGTCCGGTAGCGGTCGCGAGCGGTCGAACTCCGAGAGGTCGTGGCGGAACATCTGCCACAGGGCCTCCAGCCCCGGGCGGTCGCCGTCACCGACAGTGCGCAGCCCGGCGCGGGTGCCGCCGTGGTCGGTTGCAGGGCCCGCCGCAGGCGGGGGTGGCTCGGGCACGCGAATCCTCCGGTGCGGGGTGCGGGGTGCGGCGGCGACCCACTCGCGCGGTCGGGTGGCCGGGTGGCCGGGAGCATGAGAAAAGCCTCCCCGGCGAGATGACCTCGAGCCGGAGAGGCTTGTATGAACGTCACATTACCACGGCGACGAGGGGCCGTTGCACCACGTGCCCGGCGGGGGGGGCGCCGCGGACCCGCCGGCCCGTGACGATCGGCGGGGCCTCGTCGTTGAGCGGGACATGAAGTCGACGACGGTTCTCGGTACCGCTCTGCTCCTCACCGCACTGGTCGCGGCGACGCCGGCCCACGCCACGGTTCCCCCGGGCGGGAGCGGGCAGACCTACCGGCCTGCGCCGGAGACCGCCCGGGACGCGGCGGGGTTCGGCGACTGCCTGGCCGCCGTGCCCGGCGCGGAGCGCCCGCTCTTCCGCCTGTCCGAGCGCGCGGACCGGCGGTGTCCGGCGCCGCACGTCATCGCCCACAGCTGACCGAGGGAGCGCGGGCGTCGGGCCGGGCGTTACTGCAGTCGGGCGGTCGGCCGACGGGGAGCGGCGACGCACCGCGCCACCCGGGTCCCGCCGCCGCAACTGCCGTCCTAGCGTGGCGGAATGCGAGTTCTCGTCACCGGCGGTGCCGGTTTCATCGGATCCCACGTGGTCGACGCGCTGGAGGCCCGCGGGTGCGAGCCCGTGGTGCTGGACAGCCGGTCGGACCCCGCCCAGGACGTGCGGGACCCGGAGGTGGTGGCGAAGGCACTGGTCGGGGTGGAGGCCGTGTGTCACCAGGCCGCGATGGTCGGCCTCAGCACCCGCTTCGCCGACGCCCCCGACTACGTGGCGCACAACGATCTCGGCACGGCGGTGCTGCTGGCGGCGATGGCGGAGTCCGGCGTACGGCACCTGGTCCTGGCCGGTTCGATGGTGGTCTACGGCGAGGGCCGCTACCGCTGCGCGCGGCACGGCGCCGTCCGCCCCGGCCCTCGGTCGGTGGCGGAGCTCGACGCCGGCCGGTTCGAGCCGCCGTGCCCGCAGTGCGGCGAGGCGCTCTCGCCCGAGCTGGTCGGGGAGGACGCGCCGGTGGATCCCCGCAACGTCTACGCCTGCACCAAGCTGACGCAGGAGCACCTCGCCTCGTCCTGGGCGCGGGCGACCGGCGGGTCGGCCGTCTCATTGCGCTACCACAACGTCTACGGCCCCCGGATGCCGAGGGACACGCCGTACGCGGGGGTCGCCTCGTTCTTCCGCTCGGCCCTGGCCCGCGGCGAGGCACCCCGGGTGTTCGAGGACGGCGGACAGCGCCGCGACTTCGTGCACGTACGAGACGTCGCCGAGGCGAACGTCGCGGCGCTGCTGGCCGAGCCGCGTCCGGGCGGGCTGCGGTCGTACAACACGGGCAGCGGGGACCCGCACACGGTGGGAGAGGCGGCGAGCGCGCTGGCGACGGCCTTCGGCGGACCGCGGCCGGTCGTCACGGGCGAGTACCGGCTCGGGGACGTCCGTCACATCACCGCCGACTCATCCCGTCTCCGGTCGGAGCTGGGCTGGTCACCGCGGGTGCCCTACGAGGAGGGCATGCGGGAGTTCGCCACGGCCCCGCTGCGCGGCGAGTGAGACCCGACGGGCCGTCGGGTCCGCCACCCGGCACCGACGCCACACGGTGAGCCCCCTTCACGCAATTGCCAGAATTGTCCGTTAGGCACCTTTAGGGTGAGGGGATGGCAAGCCTCCCCACCTCTCCGGTGGCCGACGTCGTCCTTCCGTGTCTGGACGAGGCGGCCGCACTGCCCTGGGTCCTGGAACGCATCCCGCCCGGGTGGCGCGCGATCGTCGTGGACAACGGATCGACCGACGGCTCCGCCGACCTCGCCCGCTCGCTCGGCGCGACCGTCGTCCACGAGTCCCGGCGCGGCTTCGGCGCCGCCTGCCACACCGGACTCACCGCCGCCACCGCCGACATCGTCTGCTTCTGCGACTGCGACGCGTCACTCGACCCCGGCCGCCTGGTGCCGTTCGTCGAGGAGGTCTCCCGGGGCGGCGCCGACCTGGTGCTCGGTCGGCGCCGCCCCCGCACGATCGGCGCGTGGCCGCTGCACGCGCGCGCGGGGAACCTCGCACTCGCCCGGATGGTGCGCCGGCGCACCGGGGTGGTCCTCCGCGACATCGGCCCGCTGCGGGCGGCCCGCCGCGAGGCGCTGCTGGGACTGGAACTCAGCGACCGCCGCAGCGGATACCCGCTGCAGATGGTGGTCAGGGCCGCGGACGCCGGTTGGCGCATCTCCGAACACCCCGTCCCCTACCTCCCCCGCACCGGCGCCTCGAAGGTGACGGGCACCTGGCGCGGGACCTGGCAGGCCGTGCGCGACATGCGAGGGGTGCTCGCCGAGCAGGCGGCGCCCGCAGTGGAAGAAAGGACCCGCCCGTGACCACGCTCCTCGTCATCGCGAAGGAACCCCGACCGGGGAGGGTGAAGACCCGGCTCACACCCCCCTTCTCCCCCGAGGAGGCCGCCTCGCTGGCCGAGGCGGCGCTCACCGACACGCTCCGGGTCGTCGCGGGGACCCCGGCGGACCGGCGGGTGCTGGTGCTGGACGGGTCGCCCGGCGACTGGCTGCCCGCCGGGTTCGAGGTGGTGCCGCAGTGCGCGGGCGGCCTCGACCAGCGGCTCGCAGCCGCCTTCTCCGGCTGCGACGGCCCCGCCCTGCTGATCGGTATGGACACCCCGCAGGTCACCGCCGAGTTGCTGACGGTCTCCTTCGACGACTGCGACGCCTGGATCGGCGCCGCGACCGACGGCGGCTTCTGGGCGCTGGGCCTGGCACGCCCGGACCCGGCCCTCCTGGTGGGGGTGCCGATGTCCACGCCGCACACGGGCGGAGCGCAGCGCGACAGACTCCGCGAAGCCGGGTTGCGCGTGCGCGACCTGCCGCCGTTGACCGACGTCGACGACGCCGCGGACGCCGAGACCGTCGCCGCGCAGGCCCCTCACGGCCGGTTCGCGGCCGAACTGGCACGGCTGAAGGCGGGCGCCGCACGATGAGCACCTCCCACGAGACCGCCCCGCCCCCCGCCCCGACGCGCTGCTGGTCCAGCGAGCCCTATGCCGACGCGCTGCGCGCCGGACGTGGGCCGCTGTACCTGCGGAGGACGGACGGGTGGTTGCTCCACCTGGACGTCGAGCGCTGGTGCGGCGGACCGGACGAGGCGGACCGCTCGGTTCTGACGCGCTGCGAGGGCTCCGTGCTGGACGTCGGTTGCGGCCCCGGACGGCTGGTGGCGGCGCTCTGCGCCGGCGGCCGGGACGCGCTGGGGATCGACATCAGCACCGCCGCGATCGCGCACACCACCTCGCTGGGCGGGCGCGCCCTGCGGCGTTCGGTGTTCGAACCGCTGCCGGAAGAGGGCCGCTGGCGCACCGCGCTCGTCGTCGACGGCAACATCGGCATCGGTGGCGACCCCGGCGCGCTGCTGACGCGGCTGACCCGGGTGCTGGCCCCGGGCGGGTTGCTGATCGCCGAGACGGCACCGGTCGATGTCGACGAGCGCGCGGACGTCCGTCTCGTCCGTGACCCGGACGCCCGCGGCGGCTCCGTCTTCCCGTGGGCCCGGTTGGGTACGCCCGCACTGCTGCGGCACTCCCGCCCCGACTGGCTGGCGGTCGCTCAGTGGTCGGTCGGGGGACGCTGCTTCGTCGCCCTGCGCAACCGCAGCAGCAGCGCGAAGCCGGAGACGGCGAAGAGCACCGCCGTGATGAGTAGCCAGCGCTGGGCGAAGCCGCTCCCCGACAGCCCTGTCGCCCCCTCGTAGCGCTCGGCCACCCGTCCGCTGATCATCGGGAACCACACCAGGAGCAACAGCCCCGACAGTGCGACCGGCACCCGGACGTGCACGACGGCCTCCCGACGGCCGAGGGCCGAACACATCCGGGTGGCGGCGCGGTCCGCCGCCGAGTAGAGCGGCAGCAGCACGAGGTCGTGCAGCAGGGCGGCGCCGACCAGCCACAGCAGGATGTGGTACCGGTCGCCCTCCAGCAGCCGGACCCCGGCGTAGGCGGTGAGCGCGAAGGAGCAGCCGAGCAGGACCAGCACCACCGGGCTCCCGGCGGCGGCGCGGACGTTCCATCGACGGGTCACCGGTCGTCCTCGCCACGTGCTGCCGACAGGTCGCGGAACTCCATCCGAGCCACCCACTTGGTGTTGAGGACCCCGGGCGCGGCGGGGACGATCACCCTGGCCGGGAAGCCGTGGTCCGGGGTGAGCGGCGCGCCGTTGACGTCGAGGGCGAGGAGTGAGCGCGGGTCGTCGACCTGGTTGGCGCGCAGCGCGGCGCGGCGGAAGGCGCCGGTCCGCTGGAGGGAGGTCACCAGAAGGTCGGGGGTGGGGCCGTCGCCGTGGCCGGCGAGCCGGGCGAGATCGCGCAGTCGGACTCCGCGCCACTGCTGGTCGGAGGTGGACCAGCCCTCGACGCAGGCGATGGGCAGGGCGGCGGAGTGCTGGGGCAGGGCCGCGAGCTCGGCCCTGCCGAGCCGCACCGTGCCCGCCGGACCGACGAGGGCGAGGCGCCAGACATCGTCGGCGGTCTCCTCCGGGGTGACGCCGACCGAGGCGGCGGTCTTGTTGACCTGGAACCCTCCCGGACCGTCGCCGGGGTCCGTCCAGCCGTGCGGGGCGAGCAGGGCGGTGGCGCGCACCGGACCGTCGAAGCTGCGGCCCACGGTGGTGCCGAGAAGCAGCAGTGACCCGCCGCCGACGAACCACAGCGCGCCGCGGCGCGAGGTGGTGGGTGCGTCGGGCTCCGACGCGACCGTGCCGTCGAGCTCCTCCTCCCGTGCGCCCCGGTCCTCGTCACCGCGCGGGCCGGTCCGTCGGCGCAGGGCACGGAAGGCGGCCGGCAGCCGCAGCACAGCGTGCAGGACGAACGCCGAGACGAACACCCAGGCGCCGTAGAAGTGCAGCCGGTAGAAGGAGCCGGGGAACAGGTAGTCCAACTGGATGTTGAGGATGCCGGTGGCGAAGACGAACAGGGCGCCGCCCACCAGCGTCAGCAGGGACAGCCGTTCCAGGGCACGGGCCAGGGAGCGGGCGGGCGGCACCTCGAAGAGCTTGGGGATCACGGACCAGAGCTTGGCGAGCAGGACGGGGACGAGGGTGATCCCGAGGGTGACGTGCACTCCCTGGGTGAGCCGGTAGAGCCAGTGGGGGTCGGTCGGCCACGCGAAGAGGTAGGCGCCGAGGAGGCCCTTGTCCGGGGTCTGGTCGTTGACCGGCGACAGGTCGGGGTTGTAGGCGGCGTAGGAGAGCAGACCGGTGGCGAACATGACGGGGATGCCGACGAGCAGCACGATGCCGAGGACGGAGGTGAGCCGAGGGCCGCGCAGCGGGCTGCGCCAGAACGTGGAGGAGGTCGGGAGCGTGAGGTCGCGCATGACGTGACGCTATGTGCGCCGCACCCCACGAACGGGGGTGCCACCCGGGGCCAAACGGCTGACGTCCGCGTGCGCGGCGGGGGCGGCGGGCGGGGCGGGCCTAGCGTGCTCGGATGACCCGTTGCCTCAAGCGTGATCTGGTGGCGGCGTCGGCCGCGGCCGTGCTCGTCGCCGTCGCCGTTCTCGTGGGCCACCGGATCCAGCGGGAGGACGGCACGCTCCATGTCGACTGGCCCCCGCTCTCGGCGGTGTGGGAACCGCATCTCGGCCCCGGTACGGTTCCGGCCCTGGTGCTGGCCGTGGCCGTGGCCCTGTGGGGGCCGGCGGTCGCGGCGCGGCTGCGCTGGTGGGCGGTGCCGCTGGCGGTGTGGGCGGCGGCGACGGCCTGGACCTGGGCGCTCGCGCTGGTCGACGGCTGGCGGGCCGGGGTGGTCGACCGGATGGAGAACCGGCACGAGTACCTGGCGGCGATCGACCGGTTCGCCGACGTGCCGGCCGCGCTGCGGGGGTTCAGTGACCACATCCTGATCGACGGCCCCGACAACTGGCCGACGCATGTGGCCGGCCATCCGCCGGGGGCGACGCTGACCTTCGTGCTGCTGGAACGGCTGGGGCTCGACGGCGGTGGCTGGGCGGGCGCCTTCTGCATCGTGGTGGGGGCGTCGGCGTGCGCGGCGGTGCTGGTGGCGGTGCGGGCGCTCGCGGGTGAACCACTGGCCCGCCGCGCGGCACCGTTCCTGGTGCTCGTGCCGGGAGCCGTGTGGATGGGGACCTCCGCCGACGCCTACTTCGCGGCGGTGGCCGGGTGGGCGGTGGCGCTGCTCGCGCTGGCCCTGACAGGGCGTTCGGCGTGGTGGGCCGCGGCGGCCGGCGCGTTGTTCGGCTGGGCGTGCTACCTCTCCTACGGCCTGGTCCTGCTGGGCGTGATCGGCGTCGCCGTGCTGCTGTTGGGGGCGCGGACCGTGCGCGGCAGGCCGGCGGTGACGGTGCTGCTGCTCGCGGGGACCGCGGTGGCGCCGGTGGCCTTCACGCTGCTGGGGTTCGACTGGTGGGAGGCCTACCGGTTGCTGGTGGAGCGGTACCACCAGGGCGCCGGCGGTGTTCGTCCCTATGGGTACTGGGTCTGGGCCAACCTCGCGTGCGCGGTGCTGGTGGTGGGACCTGCGACGGTCGCGGGGCTGCGCGGTGCGGGGGTGGTGGCGTGGCGCGCGCGGGGCGCCGGGAGCGGCGCGGTCCTGGGGGACGGGCCGGTGAGCGGGCCGGTGCGGCTGGTGGTGCTTGCGGCCGGGGCGCTGCTGACCATCCTCGTCGCGGACCTCTCGGGGATGAGCAAGGCGGAGACGGAGCGCATCTGGCTGCCGTTCCTGTTGTGGCTGCTGCCGGTCTGCGCGCTGCTCCGGGGCGCGCGGGGCTGGCTCGCGGCGCAGGCGGCCCTCGCGCTGGTGGTCAACCATCTGCTGCTGACCAGCTGGTGAGCCCCGTCGGCTTCCTCTGACAGCGAGCACGGGTACGCGCCGGACGCAGCGGGGACGGCGATCGCACGGTCCATGCGCGACACCGGTTGCACCACCTGCCCGCGCGCCCCGCACGCACGCCCTCACACACCGGGCACGTACACCCCGCGTGACACTCCGCAGGTGTGAAAGACCATCACGCACTGATGACATCGGCGACTGTCATCGGCGCGACCGGGGTGAAACCGTCTGCGATGTCCCCAACGAGGGGGAACCATCGAACGGTCGAGCGGGGAGGTTCAGTGAATCCGGAGTACGGGGCTTACTGCGGCACCGATCCGCACTTCTACGACCGTCCGCGGGGACGGGGCGCCACGGGGGACGGCGGAGCCGAGGCGGACTGGTATCCGGCGGCCCGCGGGCCGCTGCCCACCCGGTGGCAGCGCGCCGAACGCGGCGACTGGGTCTCCTGGAGCCCGGCCGGCGCCTCTCTGCCGCAGCAGGGTTGGAAGGTCCACGTCTCCGCGACGCTCGACAACGCCGCCACCGTGCTGGAACGCGTCGTCGCCGTCTGCCTGGCCCACGACGTCCCCTTCAAGTGCGTGCCCTCCCCGACCCTGCTGTTGCGCCGCAACGCCAAGTACGCGGACCGCGCCGGGAGCGGGAAGTTCGTCACCGTCTACCCCGACGGCGAACGCCAGTTGCGGCAACTCTGCGAGGAACTGTGCGGCGAACTGGCGGACGAGGAGGGCCCCGACGTCCTCAGTGACCTGCGGTGCGGAAGCGCCCCGGTCCACGTCCGCTACGGGGCGTTCGCCGCCCGCTACTGCGCGGCGCCCGACGGCCGGCTGGTGCCGGCCATAGCCGACCCCGACGGCCGCCTGGTGCCGGACCCCAGAGGACCGGGACTGCGGCTGCCGCCGTGGGTGGCGCTCCCCGAGTTCCTTCGGCCGCACCTGAGCGCCCGGCAGGCCACCGGCCTGGGCGACCTGCCCTACGAGGTCGAGGGGGCGCTGCACTTCTCCAACGGCGGTGGCGTCTACACCGCTCGCGACACCCGCACCGGTGAGCGCGTGGTCCTCAAGGAGGCCCGCCCGCACGCCGGACTCGCCGCCGACGGCGCCGACGCGGTACGGCGGCTGCACCGCGAGCGCGAGGCGTTGGAGACGCTGCGCGGTCTGCCGTGCGTGCCCGGGCTGCGGGACTCCTTCACCGTGGCGGGCCACCACTTCCTGGTGCTCGACCACGTGCAGGGCACTCCGCTCAACACCGCCTTCGCCCGGCGGTTCCCCCTCTCCTCACCGGCGCCCACCACCTCCGAACTGGCCGCGCACACCGTCTGGGCGCACCGGGTCCATGCGCTGGTGGAGCGCGCGGTGGAACAGATACACGCCCGCGGCACCGTGATCGGCGACCTCCACATGGCCAACGTCATGCTCCGCTCGGAGACGGCGCCCGACGGGTCGCAACTCCCGGTGGAGGTGGTCCTGCTGGACTTCGAGGCCGCCTCGCCCGCCGCCGACCGGCGCCGCCAGGTGGTGGCCAACCCCGCGTTCGTCGCCCCCTCCGACCGGCGCGGCGCCTCGGTGGACCGCTACGCCCTCGCCTGTCTGCGGCTGGCCCTCTTCCTGCCGCTGACGACGCTCTTCGCGCTGGACCGCGGTGCCGCGCGCCGGCTGGCCGACGCTGTCACCCGGCAGTTCCCCGTGCAGCGCGACGCGCTGGCCGCCGCTGTGGCCGAGGTGGAGAAGGGGGCGCCGACCACCGCCCCGGTGGAGCTGCCGGAGCTCACCCGGTGGGAACCGGCCCGCGACTCCATGGTCCGCGCCCTGCTGGCCTCCGCCACCCCCGAGCGGCAGGACCGCTGCTTCCCCGGCGACATCGCCCAGTTCGCGACCCCCGCCGGTGGTCTCTCCTTCGCGTACGGCGCCGCCGGGGTGCTGTTCGCGCTCCGGGCCGTCGGCGCCCCGCGGTGCCGCGAGGCGGAGGAGTGGCTGCTCGCCCGATCCAAGGAACCGCTGTCCGGCAGCCCCTGCGGCTTCCACGACGGCCTCGCCGGGGTCGCCTGGACCCTGGACCGGCTCGGCCACACCGCCCAGGCGCGCGAGCTGGCGCTGGTGGTGGCCGGCGAGCAGCTGTCCGCGCTGGCCCCCGGGCTCCACGGCGGCCAGGCCGGGATCGCCCTCGCCCTGGACGACCTCGCCGCGGGAGACGGGCCGGAGGCGGCCGTCCTCGCCGCCGCGGCCGAACAGTGCTTCGGCGCCGTCGAGTCCGCCGTACGGGAGGACCGGCCCCTCCCGCGCGGCGGGCTGCTGCACGGCGGCGCGGGGCTGGCGCTGGCGCTCGTCCGCCGGTACGAACGCACCGGCGAGCCGCGGCTGCTCGACCTGGCCGCCACCGCGCTGCGGCGGGACCTCGACCGCTGCCACTCCCAGGGCGAGGGCGGGGCGCTGATGGTGCGTGAGGGCAGCCGTGCCATGCCGTACCTCGGTGCGGGCAGTGCCGGCATCGCCATGGTGCTCGACGACTACCTGGTGCACCGGCCCGACGACACGGACCTCGCCGATGCCCGCGAGGCCCTGCTGCGCGCGACGCTCTCCGCCTTCTACATCCAGCCGGGCCTGGACCGCGGCGTCGCGGGGCTGGTGCTGTACCTGACGCGGACCAGGGTCGGGGACCCGGCGCAGCGGCGGGACGCGGTGTCGCGCCATCTCGCGCTGCTGCGGCGACAGGCGGTGCCCTGGCGCGGCGAGCTCGCGTTCCCCGGTGAACAGCTGATGCGGCTGTCCATGGACCTCTCCACCGGTACGGCGGGCGTCCTGCTCGCCCTCGGCAGTGCGGCGGGGCTCCCGTCCGCCTCGCACCTGCCCTTCCTGCCGCCGCTCGGCGGCCCACAGACCGGTCCCGGACCCGGGACCGATTCCGAATGGCACCTCTGAAAGGACACCGTTATGGCGCTGCTCGACCTGCAGACGATGGAGACCCCGGCCGTCGAGGAGGAGAACTTCGGCGAGCTCTCGAAGGGGAGCCAGGTCAGCCTCCTGATCTGTGAGCACAGCTCCCTCAGCGTCACCCTCTGCACCCCGTGACCCCGGGCGCACCGCATGGGTGCGCCCCCGCGAACGGGCTGCTCCCGCCGCGCCGCCGGCGCGCCGCGACGGGCAGGTGAGCGACCCGGCGCCGGCCGGGTCGTGACGGTGCCACGGCACTCGTGAGAGCTGCTCCCGGACGGACCCCAGGGTCCGTCCGGGAGCGCAGCCGCGTCCGGGGCCGCCCGAGCGCAGCCCGCAGCACCGCAAGCCCTCGCCGCACGAAAGGCCGCCCGTGCCCCGACGCCAGACCGCAGCCCGCACCCGCCCGGCCGCCCGCCCCGGCGAGGAGGCGCTGCTGCCGGCCCTGCTCCGGCACCGCCCGGCCCCCGCGCTGGTGGTGCTCGTCTGCGACACCGCCGGCGCCCTGTGCGCACTCACCCTGCCACTGGTCCTCGGGCTGACGATCGATCGGCTGCTCGGCGGCGGTGCGGTGCCATGGACGTGGATCGCGCTGTGCACCGTACTGGTCACGGCGGAGACCGCGTTCGACGCCGCGGTCACCCTGCTGGGCGGTGTCCACTCCGCGAGGCTGACCAGCCGGCTGCGGGAACGCGCGCTGGAACGGCTGCTGCGCACCGAGCCCCGGCGAGCGGCCGAGTTCTCCCCCGGGGACCTGACGACACGGCTGACCGCCACCGCGACCGCCGCCGCCGGGGCGCCGGTTGCCGCGGCCGGCGCGCTGTGCGCCGTGCTGCTGCCGGTCGGCGGCCTGATCGGTATCGCGCTGACCGACGCCTGGACGGCGCTCGCGTTCCTGCTCGGGGTACCACCGCTGGTGCTGCTGCTGCGGGCTTTCACCCGCGACACCGGGGCCGTCACCGCGGAGTACCAGCGGAGCCAGGCGGTGGTCGCGACCCGGTTGGCGGAGGCGGTGGAGGGGGCGGCCACCGTCCGTGCGGCCGGGACCGCGCGGCGCGAGCACGCACGGATCACCGCTCCCCTCGGCGAGCTCGCCGTCCACGGCCATCGCACCTGGCGCGTCTACGGGCGGGCCGTCGGACTCAGTTCGGTGCTGCTCCCGGTCCTGGCCGCGCTGGTCCTGGCGGTCGGCGGCCTGCGCCTGGCGGCGGGTGCGCTGACCGTCGGTGAGCTGGTCACCGTGAGCCGCTACGCGGCGCTGGCGATGGGCGTCGGCGCCGTGACCGGGGCGCTCGGCGCGTTGGCACGGAGTCGGGCGGCCGGCGAACGTCTGGGGCCGGTGCTGGCGCTGCCGGCGCCGGGGCACCGGGGCGCGGTGCTGCCCGCGGGGGGGCCGGGCGCGCTGGAACTGACGGGGGTCGACGTCACCCGCGACGGGCGCCGACTGCTGCGGGATGTGGACCTGGCCGTGCCCGGCGGCACCTCGGTCGCCGTGGTGGGGCTGTCGGGTTCGGGCAAGTCGGTGCTGGCCGCGGTGGCGGGGCGACTGACCGACCCGGACCGCGGCACGGTCGCCCTGGACGGCGTGCCCCTGCGCGACGTGCCACCCGAGCGACTGCGCCGGGAGGTCGCCTACGCCTTCGCCGCGCCGGCCCTGTTCGGTGCGACCGTCTCCGAGGCCGTCGCCTTCGGGGCGGGCGCCGCGGACCCGGCGACGGTACGGGAGGCCGCGAGGGCCGCGGAGGCGGACGACTTCGTCCGCCTCCTGCCCCACGGCTACGACACCCCGATGGACCGTGCGCCGCTGTCGGGCGGCGAGCGCCAGCGGCTCGGGCTCGCCCGAGCCTTCGCCCGCCCGGGCCGCCTCCTGATCCTCGACGACGCGACGTCCGGGTTGGACACGGCCACCGAGCGCCGCGTGCAGCGGGCCCTGGACCGGTACGAAGGACGCCGGACCCGCCTGATCGTCGCCCATCGCGCCTCCACGGCGGCGCGGGCCGACACCGTGCTGTGGCTGGAGGAGGGGGCGGTGCGCGCCGTCGGCCGCCACGAGCGGTTGTGGCGCGACCCGTCCTACCGGGCCGTCTTCCACGGCTCCGCCGAGCGCCCGCCGCCCCGGCCGGGCGGGAACCCCGACGGGGGGCTCGCGGCATGAGCGGCGGACGGCCGGACGTGGCC
>NZ_JAAVJB010000140.1 GCF_012034385.1 Streptomyces spiramenti | reverse complement strand
GCACACGGCGGAGGGCCGTGTGCCGGGGGCACCGCGGTGGGCGGCGGGGCGCCCGCCGCGACGGTCAGGCGCGGGCGAGCGTCAGCACCGTGATGTCGGGCTCGGCACCGACGCGGACCGGCGGCCCCCAGGTGCCCGCACCACGGGTGACGAACAGCTGCGAGTCGCCGTACTGCTCCAGTCCGGCGAGGGTGGGGTTGACGCGGGCCGCGATGATCGGGCCCGGCCAGACCTGGCCGCCGTGGGTGTGTCCGGAGAGCACGAGATCCACGTCGTGGTCCACTGCCGTGTGGATGAGTTCGGGCTGGTGCGCGAGGACCACGACCGGCCGCTGCGGGTCGCGGCCGTCGAGCGCCTTGGCGAAGTCGGGCCCCTCGTAGCCGCCGCCGCGCTCGTCGGCGGCGATGTCGTTGACGCCGGCGATGTCGAACCCGGCCTCCAGCTCGACGCGGCTGTTGGCCAGGGAGATCATGCCGAGACGCTGGACGTGCTCCACCCAGGGGGTGGCGCCGACGTAGTACTCGTGGTTGCCGGTGACGAAGAAGACCCCGTCGCGGGCGCGGAGGTCGCCCAGCGGTTCGGCCGCGTGGCGCAGGTCGGGCACGGTCGCGTCGACCAGGTCGCCGACCATGGCGACCGCGTCGGTGTCGGTGGCGTTGACCGCCGCCACGACCCGCTCGCAGAAGGAACGGCCGAGGGTCGTGCTCAGGTGCATGTCGCCGACGACGGTGATCCGGTAGCCCTCACTGGCGGCGGGCAGGTTGGCCAGCCGGACGGTGACGTGCTTGGTGGCCAGCTGCCGGGCGGCCCAGACGCCGTAGCCGGTGGTCGAGACGGCGACGGTGGTGGCGCCGATGGCGACCGCCCGCGCCACGAACATCCGGCGGCTCACGCCGGGACGCTCCGCGCAGCCGTCCTCACCCGTACCGGCGGGCCGGTCGTCGCCCGTTCCCTCGTCACCCGCGGTCTTGTCGAGGGAGACGGGGCCGGCGTCGGCGGTGCCGCGGCCGTCCGCGGCTCGGGTCCCGGCGGGGGCACCGCCGGCCGCGGCGCCCTCGGCTGCGACGGTGGCGTGCTCGCGGGTGCCGCTCGCGTTCCCGGCGGCGTCGGCGTCCGCACCGGCCGCGGGCGCGTCACCTGCCGGGGCACGGCGGGCGTCCCGGCGGGCGAGCCAGCACCGCAGCAGGGGACGGAGCGCCTCGCCGACCAGCAGCGAGAGCACCAGGTAGAGCAGGACCACGAGCCAGACGTATCCGGGCCAGGCGAGCGCCTGCCGCAGGCCGAACGGCGCCTCGAACGCGTCGCCGACCCGGGAGGCGACCACCGCCAGCGGGAGCAGCACCAGCAGCGCCGTACCGATTCTGCGCCAGGGGGTGCAGGGTTCCGACACGTCCCGCACCAGGCGGAGCCACAGATACCAGTGGACCACCGCGATGAGCGAGAGGATCACGGTGAAGAACACGACCATCACGAACTACCCCTTTGCTGACCGGCGCTGTCGCCGCTCTCGCGACGAAGGACGCGCAGGCTGCGGAAACCGATGACACCGATGGCGGTGCCAAGCAGGAACGACACGACGGTGAGAGTGAGGTGCACCCAGAAGTACCCTGTGGGGTCCCCGTCGGCATCGAACGCGAGGCCGCTGCCGTCCCGGTAGAGGTTGCGCAGGAAACTGATCCAGATGAACCAGCTCCACACGCCGAAGGCGAGCAGGAACCAGGAGGGACCGCGGCCGAGCTTCACAGGTGGTCTCCGTAGCGGGGAGGGCAGACGGGACTGCCGTTGCCCGTCCAGTATCGCCGGAGGCGGCAGGGAGCCCGCTGGCGGGTCCCGCCGACCGGACGAGGGCGGGACTCGCCCGGATGCACCAGCTGCTCGGCCGGATGCGCGGTGGGCGTCACCGGTTCGGCGCCACCGAGTGGTCGCGCACGCACCGGACCTGGGTACGTTCAGGTCGTGTCGATGAACAGATTGTCACTTTATCGCGCCGTCACGGGGTGCCTCACCACCGCCACCCTGCTGCCGGCCCTGTGGTGTGCCGCCCCGGCCGCACACGCCGACGACAACGACCCCGCCGCCGCGGACACCGCCCACGCGGCCCCCGATCCGGGCGCGGCGGCACCTCCCGGTCTCTCGACCGTGGGCGGCGAACTGCTGGGCCGGTTCGGCACCCAGGTGCGGCCCGGCACCGGTGCGCCGAAGCTGCCGAAGACGACGGCACGCGCCTGGATCGTGGCCGACGCCGACACCGGCGAGGTCCTGGCGGCGCACAACGCCCACCGGCCGCAGGCCCCGGCCTCGACGCTGAAGATGCTGTTCGCCGAGACCCTCATGTCGCGCCTGGAACCGGCCGCCGGCTACACCGCGGCCCCGGAACACTTCCTCGACATGGGTCCGGGCAGCAGCGCCGTCGGCGTCGCCGACGGCCACGACTACACCGTGGACGACCTGTGGCACGGCGTCTTCCTCGCCTCGGGGAACGACGCGGTCTACGCGTTGACCGCCCTCAACGGCGGCAAGGAGAAGACGGTGCGCGAGATGAACGAACGCGCCCGCGAGCTCCAGGCGCTCGACACCAAGGTGGTCAACCCCGACGGCTACGACGGTCCGGGCCAGGTCTCCTCCGCCTACGACCTGACCCTGATCGCCCGCGCCGGGCTGGAGAACGAGCAGTTCCGCGCCTACGCGGCGACCGGCCGGTTCACCTTCCCCGGCACCGGCAAGGGCAAAGACCGCGAAGGGTACGAAATCCAGTCCACCAACCGCCTCATCATCGGCGACGGCGACCTCTCCCCCTACGACGGGATCATGGGGGTGAAGAACGGCTACACCTCGAAGGCGGGCTACACCTTCACCGGCGCGGCCGAGCGGGACGGCCGCACCCTGCTGGTGACGGCGATGGACCCGAAGGGCGACCGGCTCGCCGTCTACCGGGAGTCCGCAGCCCTGCTGGACTGGGGCTTCGCCGCGTCGGGGAAGGTCGAACCGGTGGGCGAGCTGGTCCCGGCCGCGGGCCAGGAGGCCGCCGCCGCGCCCGCCACCGCCGCGCGCGGCGCGGACACCGACCCGCCGCCGGTGGCGCCGGGCACCACCACCGCGGGAGCCGCAGGCCGCGACGCGGCGCTGGTCACCCTGATCGGCTCGGGCGGTCTGCTGGTGACGGCGTCGGTGGCGTACCTGGTGATCCGGCGGCGGCCGTCCCCGGTCCCCGCGGTTCCGGGTCGTCACTTCCGGGGTCGTCGGTCTCCAGGGCGTCCGCCCGGGGCCGCGCCTCCGGCGTGAGGCCGGTGGCGGTCCAGGAGCAGCAGAACATCAGCAGCTTGGCCATGAGGTTGATCCACACCAGCAGGGCGATGGGGACACCGAACGCGCCGTAGATGCTCTTGGCCGCCACCCCGGTGAGATAGCCGCTCAGCGCCCACTTCAGCACCTCGAAACCGACCGCTCCCAGCAGGCAGGCGACGACGACGTCACGCCGCGGCGGGCGCACCCCGGGCAGCCACACCAGCACGTAGAACATCAGCACGGCGGTCACACCGATGGCCAGCAGATGCCCGACCACCTGGAGCCCGATCCCGGCCGCGCTGCCCGTCACCCCCAGCCAGCGGGTGCCGATCTGCACGGCCGAGACGGCGACGGTGGAGGCGGCGAGCGACAGCAGCATCACCCCGCCGAGTCCCGCCAGCACCCCGAGGTCCTTGACCTTGCGGAGCAGGAAGTTGTCGGTGGGCTCCGGCAGGTCCCACACCGAGCGCAGGCAGCCGCGCAGCTCCTCGACCCACCCGGCGCCGGTGGGCAGCAGCAGCACCAGCGCGATCACGCCGATGGTGCCGGCGTTGTCGAAGAGCGACTGGAGGTCCAGAGACTCCGAGATGCCGGGGACCTGCCGGGAGAACCAGTCCTCGACCGTGGACATCCGCTCCTGCGAGAGGAACGCGAAGCCGAGGGCCGCGCCGAGCGCCAGGACAGGGAAGAGCGCGAGGAAGCTGATGAACGTGATCGAGGCGGCGAGCCGCGCGTAGGTGTGCTCCTCCATGTGCTCGTACACCCGCCAGGCGCGGGTGGTCAGCAGCCGGGCGACGACCGGGCCGACGGCGGGTAGACCGACCAGTTTCTGCTTCGTCTGCTCATCCATCAGGCCGACCACGGTAGGAGGAGAGCGGCGCACCCGGCGGCATTACCGGCCCGACACGCACGGACATGTCATGGCCGACGCCTGGCTCCGTGTCACCGAGGGGTGGCGTCCGGCCCGCGGTCGAAAGGGCTGCACGGACGACGGGTACGGCGGTGCGGGACACCCGGCGGGCCGGGGTGCCGCGGTCAGACGGCCTGGTGCCGCAACCCGGAGCTCTGCGAGGGGACGCCGTCGTGCGGGAAGCGGAACTCCCGCACCAGTCGCCAGACGGCGTCCTCGCCCTGCTCGTAGAGGGCGAAGCCCTCGGCCGTCCAGGCGGCCTGGTAGTCGGCGAGCTCCTTCTCGGCACGGTCCATCGCCGCCTCGGAGATGCCGTGGGCCACCGTGACGTGCGGGTGGTACGGGAACCTCAGCTCCCGGTCCAGCGGGCCACCGGGCTCGCGGACCCGCTCCTGGAGCCAACCGCATGCCGACCCGCCCTCGACGACCTGCACGAAGACCACCGGGGAGAGCGGACGGAAGGTGCCGGTCCCCGACAGGCGCATCGGGAAGCAGCGACCCGCCGCGGCGATCGCGGCGAGGTGGTCCTCGATGCCGGGCCGGGTGTCGGACGCGACCTCGGTCGGCGGCAGCAGGGTGACATGGGTCGGAATCCCGGCCGCGGCGTCGTCCCCGAAGTCGAGGCGGCACTGCTGCAGCAGGCTGCCGTACGGCTCCGGGACGGCGAGCGAGACGCCCAGGGTGACGGTAGCCACCACCATGACCCTCCTGTCGTCGTGCCGCGTCTCCGGCGCGGCCCGGGCGGCGTGCCGGACCCGGGGGCCGACACCACCGCGGTGCCAGTGTGGCCGTTGCGGACGCGTAGTGCGAGCGGTCTTCGGCCCTTCCTTCGGGGGGCTTGTGGCCCTGTGGGGCGCACGCTCGGCGCGTGCCGCGCCCGCGCCGTCACCACGGCTGCCGGGCGCCCCCGTCCCGTCCTGCCGCTATCGCGGCGGCAGGAACCCCACCTTCTCGTACGCCTCCGACAACGTCTCGGAGGCCACGACGCGCGCCTTCTCGGCGCCGCGCGCCAGCAGCCGGTCGAGCTCGGCGGGGTCCGCCATGTAGTGCTCGACCCGCTCCCGGAACGGCGTGGTCCAGCCGACGACCACGTCGGCGACCTCCGTCTTGAGCGCGCCGTACAGCTGGCCGGTGAACTTCTCCTCCAGCTCCGGGACGCCGATCCCGGAGAGCGCGGAGTGGATGGTGAGCAGGTTGCTGACGCCGGGCTTGGCCTCCCGGTCGAAGCGGACCTCGGTCCCGGTGTCGGTGACGGCGCTGCGGATCTTCTTGGCGGTCGTCTTCGGCGGGTCCAGCAGGTTGACGAGCCCCTTCGGCGAGGACGCCGACTTGCTCATCTTGATCTGCGGGTCCTGGAGGTCGTAGATCTTCGCCGCACCCTTGGTGATGTGCGGGGCGGGCACCGTGAAGGTCTGCCCGTAACGCGAGTTGAACCGCTCCGCGACGTCCCGGGTCAGCTCGATGTGCTGGCGCTGGTCCTCGCCGACCGGCACCTCGTCGGCCTGGTAGATGAGGATGTCCGCGACCTGGAGCACCGGGTAGGTGAACAGCCCCACCGAGGTGTGCTCCGCGCCGACCTTCGCCGACTTGTCCTTGAACTGGGTCATCCGACCGGCCTCGCCGAACCCGGTCAGGCAGTTCATCACCCACGCCAGCTGGGTGTGCTCCGGAACGTGGCTCTGCACGAAGAGAGTGCAGCGCTCCGGGTCCAGGCCGGCACCGAGGAGCTGGGCCGCCGCGAGCCGCGTGGCCTCGCGCAGCCCGGCCGGGTCCTGCGGCACGGTGATGGCGTGGAGGTCGACCACGGCGTAGAACGCGTCGTGCGTCTCCTGGAGCGCCACCCACTGGCGCACCGCGCCCAGGTAGTTGCCGAGGTGGAACGAGCCTGCGGTGGGCTGGATACCGGAGAGCACCCGGAGACGGTCACTGGCCATGCGGGTCATTGTCTCAGAGCGGCCGGGCACGTCCGCCCCGGATCGAGCACCGCGCGCGGATGGGGTGCGTCACAGCGCCCGGCGGCCCGACGGGACTCCGCGGATCGCCCGACGGCGCCGGCGCGGCCCGGCACAGCGGGGCATGTCGCAGGTTTCCTGCCCGCCCGGGAGGACGACGATAGAAAGGGACGAACGGCGCGAGACAGACAGCGCCCACCACCCGGGTCACGGGAACCGGGTCCGGCGCGCGTCACCCGTGCCGGACCGGGTGGGCGACCACCGGTCGCGCCGCCCCGAACCGCCCGAACCGCTCCGAGCAGCGCACCACATCCGCGCACCACATCCGCGCACCACGACCGCGCGGCGCGACCGCGCACCGACAAGGAGGCCCTGATGGCCACCGGACGATCATCGATGGAGCTGATCTCCGCCGCTGAGGAGCACAGCGCCCACAACTACCATCCGCTGCCCGTGGTCATCGCCTCCGCGCGGGGCGCCTGGATGACCGACGTGGAGGGCCGCCGCTACCTGGACATGCTGGCCGGGTACTCGGCGCTCAACTTCGGGCACGGCCACCCCCGGCTCATCGCCGAGGCACACGCCCAGCTCAACCGGCTGACGCTGACCTCCCGCGCCTTCCACCACGAGCAGTTCGCGGACTTCTGCGCCGAGTTGGCCGAACTGTGCGGCATGGACATGGTGCTGCCGATGAACACCGGCGCCGAGGCGGTCGAGACCGCCGTGAAGACCGCCCGGAAGTGGGGCTACCGCGTCAAGGGCGTCCCCGACGGCCGAGCGCGCATCGTGGTCGCCGCCGACAACTTCCACGGCCGGACCACCACCATCGTCAGCTTCTCCACCGACGAGGAGGCCCGACGCGACTACGGGCCCTACACCCCGGGCTTCGACATCGTCCCCTACGGCGACCTCGACGCCCTGGCGGCGGCGGTCACCGAGGACACCGTCGCGGTGCTGCTGGAACCGATCCAGGGCGAGGCGGGCGTGCTGGTGCCGCCGCCCGGCTACCTGCCGGGGGTGCGCGAACTGACGCGGGAACGCGGGGTGCTGTTCATCGCCGACGAGATCCAGTCCGGCCTCGGCCGGACCGGCCGCACCTTCGCCTGCGAGCACGAAGGGGTGGTGCCCGACGTCTACGTGCTGGGCAAGGCGCTGGGCGGCGGAGTCGTACCGGTCTCCGCCGTGGTCTCCTCCCGCGAGGTGCTGGGGGTCTTCCGCCCCGGGGAGCACGGGTCGACCTTCGGCGGCAACCCGCTCGCCTGCGCGGTCGCACGGGAAGTGGTGGCCATGCTGCGCGAGGGGGACCACCAGCGGGCCGCCGCCGACCTCGGCGACCACCTCCACCGGGAACTCGCACTGCTCGTCGGCAACGGAGTGCTGGAGGTGCGGGGTCGCGGTCTGTGGGCGGGCGTGGACATCGACCCGGCGCTGGGCACCGGCCGGGAGATCTCCGAGCGGCTCATGGCCCGCGGTGTCCTGGTCAAGGACACCCACGGCTCCACCATCCGGCTCGCCCCGCCGCTGGTGGTCTCCAAGGAGGACCTGGACCACGGGCTCGACCAGCTCCGCGCCGTCCTCGCCTCCCAGCCACCCGCCTGACCGCCCGGCCCCGGGGGCACGCGCCCGCCCGCGCGAGCGCGGAGCACCGGCCGCCCCCGGGGCCTGGGGACGGGACCGGTCGCAGGGCGCCTCGGCCGGGCGGGCGGGGTCGGATAACCTGGCGCCGGGTCTCTTGACGTAGAGAGATGTCGACGAGGGACCCGGCCGTGACCCGCGCCGACCGATGAACCCAACCGAGAGGCAGCCATGTCCCGCACTCCCGTCAACGTCACCGTCACCGGCGGAGCCGGCCAGATCGGCTACGCCCTGCTGTTCCGCATCGCCTCCGGTCAGCTGCTCGGCCCGGACGTCCCGGTCAACCTGCGCCTGCTGGAGATCACCCCGGCGCTGCCCGCCGCGCAGGGCACCGCCATGGAGCTGAACGACGGCGCCTTCCCGCTGCTGGGCTCGGTCGACATCACCGACGACCCGAACGTCGCGTTCGACGGCACCAACGTCGCGCTGCTGGTCGGCGCCCGCCCCCGCACCAAGGGCATGGAGCGCGGTGACCTCCTGGAGGCCAACGGCGGCATCTTCAAGCCGCAGGGCAAGGCCATCAACGACCACGCCGCGGACGACATCAAGGTCCTGGTCGTCGGCAACCCGGCGAACACCAACGCGCTCATCGCGCAGGCCGCCGCGCCGGACGTCCCCGCCGAGCGGTTCACCGCGATGACCCGCCTGGACCACAACCGGGCGCTGTCGCAGCTCTCCGCGAAGACCGGCACCCCGGTGAGCGAGATCCGCCGCCTCACCATCTGGGGCAACCACTCCGCGACCCAGTACCCGGACATCTTCCACGCGGAGGTCGCCGGGAAGAACGCCGCCGCCACCGTCAACGACGAGACCTGGCTGGCCGACGACTTCATCCCGACCGTCGCGAAGCGCGGTGCGGCGATCATCGAGGCGCGCGGCGCCTCGTCGGCCGCGTCCGCCGCCTCGGCCGCGATCGACCACGTCCACACCTGGGTCAACGGCACCGCCGCCGGCGACTGGACCTCCATGGGCATCCCCTCCGACGGCTCCTACGGCGTGCCCGAGGGCCTCATCTCCTCCTTCCCGGTCACCTGCTCGGGCGGCTCCTACGAGATCGTGCAGGGCCTGGAGGTCAACGACTTCTCGCGCGCCCGCATCGACGCCTCCGTCAAGGAGCTCGCGGAGGAGCGCGAGGCGGTCCGCGCCCTCGGCCTGATCTGATCCGGCCCTCCCCGGCACCACCGCGGACCCTCCCGTCCGCCCCCGCGGCCCCCGGCACCAGCCGGGGGCCGCGGCGCGTCCCGCACCGGCATCCGGGCGCCCGGATGCCGGTGTCGCGGCACCGCCGGGCGCGCACGGACAGGGTGACGAAGGCCACACCGGCCAGGTGCGCGACATGCCCGGTACGCGGGTGGGGCAGGGAGAGTTCGGCCGCCGCGGGCTCCCCGGCGGAGCCGGGGCCCCACGGGACGGCGGGGCCGGAGCACCACGGAGGACCTGAGAGCGTGCCGGTGACCGACACCCTGTGCATCGACGGCGTATGGCGCCCTGCCGCCACCGGCGCCACCCGCGAGATCCTCGACCCGGCGGACGGGACGGTCCTGGCCACGGTCGCCGAGGCCGACGCCCGGGATGCGGACGCCGCCGTCGCCGCCGCCCGCCGGGCGTTCGACACCGGACCCTGGCCGAGCACCCCCGTACCGGAACGCGCCGCGCTGCTCCGGCGCGTCGCCGGCCTCCTCGTGCGCGACCGCGAGGAGATCGCTCTCACCGAGTCCCGCGACACGGGGAAGACCGTCGCCGAGGGCCGCGTCGACGTGGACGACGTGACCGCCGCCTTCCGGTGGTTCGCGACGCTGGTGGAGTCGGAGTCCGCGGGCCGGGTGGTCGACGCGGGCAGCGCCGACGTCCACAGCGTCGTCGTCCACGAACCCGTCGGGGTGTGCGCACTGATCGCGCCCTGGAACTACCCGCTGCTGCAGGCGTCGTGGAAGGTGGCCCCCGCGCTGGCCGCGGGCAACACCTTCGTCCTCAAGCCGTCCGAGCTGACGCCGCTGAGCACCGTGCACCTGCTGGGACTGCTCGCCGAGGCCGGCCTGCCGCCGGGGGTGGCGGGGCTGGTCACCGGCGCGGGCGACCCGGTGGGCGCCCGGCTGGCGGCGCACCCGGACGTGGACCTGGTGTCGTTCACGGGCGGTCTGGTCTCCGGCACGAAGGTCGCCGCGGCGGCGGCCCCCACCGTGAAGAAGGTGGCCCTGGAGCTCGGCGGCAAGAACCCCAACGTGGTCTTCGCCGACGCCTGCGCCACCGACGCCGGGTTCGACGCCACCGTCGACCAGGCGCTGAACGCCGCGTTCGCCCACAGCGGGCAGGTCTGCTCGGCGGGCGGGCGGCTGATCGTGGAGGAGAGCGTGCGCGACCGGTTCGTCGCGGAGGTCGCCGCCCGCGCCGACCGCATCCGGCTGGGGCGCGGCACCGCTCCCGAGGTGGAGTGCGGGCCGCTCGTCTCGGCGGCGCAGCTCGCGCGGGTCGAGGCCCACGTGGCGGACGCCCTCGCCGAGGGCGCGGTGCTGCGCGCGGGCGGCGGGCGCCCCGCGCCCGGCCCCGACCGCCCCGTCGGCGGCTTCTTCCACTCCCCGACGGTGCTGGACCACTGCCGGCGCGAGATGCGGGTGGTGCGCGAGGAGGTCTTCGGCCCGGTGCTCACGGTGGAGACCTTCCGCACCGAGGACGAGGCGGTGGCGCTGGCCAACGACACCGAGTACGGCCTCGCCGGCGCGGTGTTCAGCGCCGACACCGCGCGCGCCCGCCGGGTCGCCGCCCGGCTGCGGCACGGCACCGTGTGGATCAACGACTACCACCCCTACCTGCCGCAGGCGGAGTGGGGCGGCTACGGCCGGTCCGGCACCGGTCGCGAGCTGGGGCCGGCCGGGCTGGCGGAGTACCGCGAGACCAAGCACGTGTACGAGAACCTGCGCCCGGCGCCCGTCCGCTGGTTCGCGGGCTGACCCGCCCGACGCACACCACCGGCCTCCGGGAGACCGACCATGCAGCGTCCCAGCCCCACCGCTCGCGCCACCGTCGACCGGAGCACGGACGCGCCCGCCGGGCCGGACGAGGTGTTCGACTACGTCGTCGTGGGTGGCGGCACCGCGGGCTCGGTCATCGCGTCGCGGCTCGCCGAGGACCCCGACCTCACCGTCGCGCTCGTCGAGGGCGGCCCCTCGGACGTCGACCGGCCCGAGGTCCTCACGCTGCGCCGGTGGCAGGGACTGCTGGGCGGGGAGCTCGACTACGACTACCCGACCGTGGCGCAGCCGCGCGGCAACTCGCTGATCCGGCACAGCCGGGCGCGGGTGCTGGGCGGCTGCTCCTCCCACAACACCCTGATCAGCTTCCGGCCGCTGCCGTCGGACTGGGAGGAGTGGGTCGCGGCGGGGGCGGAGGGCTGGGACGCGGCGACGATGGACCCGTACTTCGGCAGGCTGCGCAACCGGATCGTCCCGGTGGGCGAGGCCGACCGCAACGCCGTCGCGCGGGACTTCGTGGCGGCGGCGAGCGAGGCGTTGCGGGTGCCGCGGGTGGAGGGTTTCAACGCGGCCCCGTTCACGGAGGGCGCCGGCTTCTTCGACCTGGCCTACCACCCGGAGACCAACCAGCGCTCCTCCGCCTCGGTCGCCTACCTCCACCCGCACCTGGCGGCCGGGGACCGGCCCGGGCTCCGGCTGTTCCTGGAGACGCGGGCGCTGCGGGTGGAGCTGGACGACGCGGGTCGTGCCACCGGGGTCGAGGTCCGCGCCGCGGACGGCGGCAGGGCGGTGCTGCGTGCCCGCCGCGAGGTCGTGCTGTGCGCCGGAGCCGTGGACACGCCGCGGCTGCTGCTGCTCTCGGGGATCGGCCCGCGCGAGCAGCTGGCGGCCCTGGGGATAGACGTGCGGCACGACCTGCCGGGGGTCGGCGAGAACCTGCTGGACCATCCGGAGTCGGTGATCGTCTGGGAGACGGACGGTCCGATACCGGAGAACTCGGCCATGGACTCCGACGCGGGGCTGTTCGTCCGCCGCGATCCGGAGTCGGCGGGCCCCGACCTGATGTTCCACTTCTACCAGATCCCCTTCACCGACAACCCGGAGCGACTGGGGTACCGCCGTCCGGCCCACGGGGTGTCGATGACACCCAACATCCCCAAGCCCCGGAGCCGGGGGCGGCTGTACCTGACCAGCGCCGATCCCGACGTCCGGCCGGCGCTGGACTTCCGGTACTTCACCGACCCCGAGGACCACGACGCCCGCACCCTGGTCGACGGCATCCGGCTGGCGCGCGAGGTGGCGGCGACCGAGCCGCTGGCGTCGTGGCTGACGCGCGAGGTGTGCCCGGGGCCGGAGCTGAACTCGGACGAGGAGCTGAGCGCCTACGCGCGCCGCGTCGCGCACACCGTCTACCACCCGGCGGGGACCTGCCGGATGGGGGCGCCCGAGGATCCGCACGCGGTGGTCGACCCGGGGCTCCGGGTGCGGGGGCTCACGGGGCTGCGGATCGCGGACGCGTCGGTCTTCCCGACGATCCCCGCGGTCAACCCGATGGTGTGCGTCCTGATGGTGGGCGAGCGGGCGGCGGAACTGCTCGTCGCGGGCTGAGGCCCCGCGCGTCCCTCCGGCGCGACCGGCGCCGTGCCCGCCGTGCCCGCCGTGCCCGCCGTGCCCCGGCCTCCCCCGCCGCGCCGCTGCCGCACGGGCGACCCGGGACACTCAGCGCTTTCCGGTGACCGCCTCGGTGGCTAATGTGTTCGGTACATCGCCGATCTGCGGACAAGTGGGGACCACCTCAGTGGAGACAGGGCAGCGCGCGTTTCGCCTGCCGGCCGCCGGGACCGCGCTGGCACTGGTCGTACTGGCCGGGTGCACGTCCGGGAGCGGCCAGGCCGCGGCGGGGGCCTTCCCGGAGGTCGTGATAGCGGTACCGGCGTGGACGGGCGGCCAGGCGAACGCAGCCGTGGCGGCGCACGTCCTGCGGGAGGAGCTGGGGGTTCCCGTCCGCCTCCGGGAGCTGTCGCCCAACCAGGCGTGGGACGGGCTCGACGAGGGCACCGTCCAGGCGGTGCTGGAGGACTGGGGCGCGACCCCGGAGAAGCGGCGGCTGTACACGGCGCAGCGCATGTCGGTGGTGCCGGCCGGTGACCTCGGCCCGGTGGGCCGCGTGGGCTGGTACGTACCCGGTGACTACGCCGCCGCCAATCCCGGGGTACTCGACTGGCGGAACCTCAACGACTACGTCGGGGAGTTCGCGTCGACGGGCAGCGAGGGCCGCGGGCGGCTGCTGACCGGCGGTCCCGACGACGCCTCCCACGACGAGGCGCTGATCGACGCGCTCGACCTGGCGTACACCACGGTTCCCACCGGCGGCGAGGAGCAGTTGATCGAAGCGCTGCGCCGCGCCGACCACGGCGGTGACGCGGTGCTGGCCAACTGGTGGCAGCCGCACTGGCTGCACGAGGAGCTGGAGCTGGCGGAGGTGGCGCTGCCCGAGCACACGGCGGGCTGCCACCGGGAGGGCGGCACGGACCGCTGCGGCTACCCGGAGATCCCGCTGCGCAAGTTCCTCAACGCGGCGTTCGCGGAGCACGGCGGTGAGGCCGCCGCGTTCCTGACGGACTTCAGTTGGACCGCCGAGGAGCAGAACGAGGTGGCCCGGATGATCGCGGCGGAGGGGATGAGCCCGGAGGGCGCGGCGGCACGCTGGGCGGAGAAGAACACCGAGCGCATAGCGGGGTGGCTGGGCGGGGGCTGACCGCCGCCCCGGTCCCCCGCGCCGACGACCGGCCGCGCCGGCCGGGCGACCCGTGACGCGCCGCGGCCTCGGCCGGTCCGTGGAC
>NZ_JAAVJB010000013.1:50092-51622 GCF_012034385.1 Streptomyces spiramenti | reverse complement strand
ACCGGACGCCGGCGGCCGGGCGTCCGCGCGTCGGGGAGCGCGCCGACCGGCCCGCGGTGCCGGGAGCCGGCGCGGGTCGCGGTGACGCGGTGAGGGGCGGCGTCGCCGCCGAACCTCAGGGAGTGATCGAGAAGTTGGCCAGAATGCGGTTCGTGATCTCCGGCTCGCCCTCGATCTTGAGCCGCTCCGCCGCTCGACGGCGCCGCATCCGGCCGCAGGCGAGGCGGGCGTACGTCTCCCAGTCCGTGGTGAACGTGGCGACCGGCCCCAGCGACGGACTGCTGGAGACCGAGCCGCGGCCCTCCTCGTCCACGCGCACCGTGCGCAGGAACTCCAGCGGACCGCTGACGTCGAAGACCACGGCGGAGCGCGGGGCGATCTTGGCCCGGTCCGCGATGGCGGCGGGCAGCTCCTCGATCATCATGTCCCGGGCGATCTCCGCCGCCGGGGAGTCGAGGTTGCCGGGCTCGTCGAGCGCGCGGCGCAGGTCCTGTTCGTGCACCCAGCAGTCGAAGACGCGCCGCCGCAGCGAGAGGTCCAGCGACATGGGGCCGAAGACCGGGCTGTTGATGACGTGGTCGGGAGCACGCTTCTCGTTCCGCAGCTGACGGGAGCGGCGGATGATGGTGTACTCCAGCTCGCCGGTCATCTCCGGGCCGGTGTGGTGCCGCCGGACGTCCACCTGGACCTCCATGTAGCGGCTGATCTCGTCGGTGACGTGGTACAGGTCGCGCGGGAGAGTGTGGATCGGGCGCGGGTCGCCGAGCGCTTCGCTCTCCAGACCGATGACGTGCGAGACGATGTCGCGGACCGACCAACCGGGGCACTCCGTCCGGCTGTTCCACTCCCCCTCGGTCAGGTGCGCGACGAGCTCGGATATCGCCTCGATGGAATGCGTCCAGGCGTCGATGGACGGCTGAAGGCTTGGGCGTTCGCTCACAGGACCCCTCGAAGCGGTGAGTGTGCCGGTTGAGTGTGTGCTCATCCTAGGGCGCTCGGAGGGGTCTGTTCGAGCGGCGTAGCAAGTGTGCTCGGGATGTCACCTGTCCTCGGCCAGGGTCCCGGGCGAGGTACGGGCCGCTCCGATCGCTGCTCCGGCACGGGTTGCGTCGTCCCGGAGGTGGGGGCGCGCGCCTGCCGCGGGGCGTCGCACCGTCACACCTGCAACGGCTGTATCGCGCTCCCCTGTTGCCCGGGGCGGCCCCCTCCGGCCGTACCGGAGGGGGCGCGGCGCGCAGGTGGGGGTCGAAGACGGTCCGTGAACGGGCCGCCGGGCGCCGGAAACGGGCGCGGCGGGTGGGGCGGCGGGGCCCGACGATGCCCATGCGTCCCCCGTCGGGGCGGAGTTGTGCTCCTCCGGCCCGGATCCGGCCCCCGTCGCCGCGGCAGGCGGACGGAGCACGGGCTGACGGCGGCGAGCAACGGACCGCGGGTGGTACGGGCTGACGGGCTGCGGCGGTGATGGCGAACCCCGGGGGGGGGGGGGGGGGGGGGGGGGGGGGGGGGGGGGGGGGGGGGGGGGGGGGGGCG
>NZ_JAAVJB010000013.1:0-50085 GCF_012034385.1 Streptomyces spiramenti | reverse complement strand
GGCCGTGACCGCTCGGTGAGCGGTCACGGCCCGGGCCCGGCGCCTCGTCAGTCCGCGAGAAACGCGGTCAGCGCGTTGGCCAACAGGTACGGGTCCGCCGCCCCGCAGAGCTCGCGCGCCGAGTGCATCGACAGGATGGCGACGCCGATGTCGACGGTGCTGATGCCGTGCCGTGCGGCGGTGATCGGGCCGATGGTGGTGCCGCAGGGCATCGCGTTGTTGGAGACGAAGGTCTGCCAGGGCACCGACGCGCGCTCGCACGCCTCGGCGAAGACGGCGCGTCCGCTGCCGTCGGTGGCGTAGCGCTGGTTGACGTTGACCTTCAGGATCGGGCCGCCGTTGACCCGCGGGAGGTGGCTCGGGTCGTGCCGCTCGGCGTAGTTGGGGTGCACGGCATGGCCGGTGTCGGAGGAGAGGCAGACCGAGCCGGCGTAGGCGCGGGCTCGGTCCTCGGCGGAGCCGCCCCGGGCCAGCACGGACCGTTCCAGGACGTTGCCGAGGAGGGGGCCCTCGGCACCGGTGTCGGACTGGCTGCCGTTCTCCTCATGGTCGAAGGCGGCGAGGACCGGGATGTGCGGGAGGGTGAGCTCGCCGGCGTCGGCGCGGCCGGCGAGCGCCGCGAGGGCCTCCGTGGCGGCGTGCACCGAGAGCAGGTTGTCCATCCGCGGGCCTGCCAGCAGTTCGCGGTCCTTCCCCAGGTACGCGGGCGGCTCGACGCTGTGGACCATCAGGTCCCAGCCGGTGACGTCCGCGGCCTCGACGCCCGCCTCGGCGGCGAGGAACTCGATGAGCTCGCCCTCGGTCGGGGTGCCCGTGCCCCAGACCGGCTGCATGTGCTGCTGGCGGTCGAGCTTGAGGCCGTCGTTGACCTGCCGGTCGAGGTGGATGGCGAGCTGCGGGACGCGCAGCAGCGGCCGGTCCACGTTGACGAGGACGGAGTCGCCGCCGCGCAGCGTCAGGCGCCCGGCGAGGCCGAGGTCGCGGTCGAGCCAGGTGTTGAGGAGGGTGCCGCCGTAGATCTCGACGGCGATCTGCTTCCAGCCGTGGCGACCGGCGTCGGGCAGCGGCTTCACGCGCAGGTTCGGCGAGTCGGTGTGGGCGCCGGCGATGCGGAACGGGGTCGCAGGGGTCGCGTCCTCGGGCACGTACCAGGCGATGATCGCGCCACCGCGCAGCACGAAGCGTCCGCCGCTGCCGCCGTCCCACGCGTCGGTCTCCCGCAGTTCGCGGAAACCGGCCTCGACGAGACGCGCCGCGGCGGTGGCCACGGCGTGGTACGGCGAGGGGGAGGCGGACAGGAACGTCAGCAGGCCGTCGGTGTGGTCAGGGCCGAAGGTCGGTAGCGCGCTCATGCGAGCCAGCATACGGAGGGGCCCGCCGCACGGCCCCGCCCGGCCCGTTCCGGCGCCGCGTGGCGCCCCTCGGCACCGGAGCGGGGGGGGGGAGGATCGGTGGCGCCGGCCCCCGTGCGAGCGGCGGCGCCGACGGTGACGCGTCACACCGGCTACCGGCGGTCTGCCGACGGTCGGGAGACGCTCAGAAGGCGCTCAGAAGGCGGCCTCGTCCAGCTCCATCAGCGAGAGGTCGGTCTTGCCCGCGATCGAGCGGGCCACGGCGACGTTCGGCAGGATCTCGCGGGCGAAGTGGCGGGCCGCGGCGATCTTGCCCTGGTAGAACGGCGCGTCCTTCGGGGAGGCGGTGCCGAGCTTCTCGGCGGCGACGGCGGCGCCCCGCAGCAGCAGGTAGCCGACGACGACGTCACCGGTGGCGAGGAGGAAGCGGGTGGTGTTGAGCCCCACCTTGTAGAGCTGCTTGACGTCGCTCTCGGTCGCGGCGAGGTCGGTGAGCAGGGTCCCGACGAGGGCCTCCAGCTCGCCGGCCGCGGCGGCCAGCTCCTCACGCGCCTCGGCGAGGGTCTCGCCGCCGGGTGCCTCCGCGAGGAATTTCTTCATCTCCTCGGAGAGCCCGGTCAGCGCGGCACCCTGGTTGCGGACGATCTTCCGGAAGAAGAAGTCCTGGCCCTGGATCGCGGTGGTGCCCTCGTAGAGGGTGTCGATCTTGGCGTCGCGGATGTACTGCTCGTGCGGGTACTCCTGGAGGTAACCGGAGCCGCCGAGGGTCTGGAGCGACTGGGCGAGCTGCTCGTAGGAGCGCTCGGAACCGTAGCCCTTGACGATCGGGAGCAGCAGGTCGTTCTTGGCCTCCGCCGCGGTGGCGTCCTCGCCGGCCGCCTTGAGGGTCAGCACGTCGTCCTGGACGGAGGCGGTGTAGAGCACCAGCGCCCGCATGCCCTCGGCGTACGCCTTCTGCGTCATCAGCGAGTGGCGGACGTCGGGGTGGTGGGTGATGGTGACGCGCGGCGCCGACTTGTTGGCGAACTCGGTGAGGTCCGGGCCCTGGACGCGCTCCTTGGCGTACTCCAGCGCGTTGAGGTAGCCGGTGGAGAGGGTCGCGATCGCCTTGGTGCCGACCATCATCCGCGCGAACTCGATGATCTTGAACATCTGGCGGATGCCGTCGTGCTTCTCACCGAGCAGCCAGCCCTTGGCCGGGCCGTTGGCGCCGAAGGTCAGCTCGCAGGTGTTGGAGACCTTCAGCCCCATCTTGTGCTCGACGTTGGTGGCGTAGACGCCGTTGCGCTCGCCCAGCTCGCCGCTGTCCCAGTCGAAGTCGAACTTCGGCACGACGAAGAGCGACAGCCCCTTGGTGCCGGCGCCGTGGCCCTCGGGGCGGGCCAGCACGAAGTGGACGATGTTCTCCGAGAGGTCGTGCTCACCGGAGGTGATGAACCGCTTGACGCCTTCGAGGTGCCAGGAGCCGTCGTCCTGCTTGACCGCCTTGGTGCGCCCGGCGCCGACGTCCGAGCCGGCGTCCGGCTCGGTGAGGACCATCGTGGAGCCCCACTGCTTGTCGATCATCAGCTGCGCGATGCGGTGCTGCGCCTCGGTGCCCTCGTCCTGGAGGACGGAGGCGAAGGCCGGGCCGGAGGCGTACATCCAGATGGCGGGGTTGGCGCCGAGGATGGTCTCCGCGAACGCCCACAGCAGCGAGCGGGGGGCCTCGGTGCCGCCGAGCTCCTCGGAGATGCCGAGCCGCCACCACTCGGCGTCCATGTACGCCTGGTAGCTGCGGCGGAAGGCGGCCGGGACCGGAGCGGTGTTGTCCGCCGGGTCGAAGACGGGCGGGTTGCGGTCGCCCTCCTCGTAGGACGAGGCCAGCTCGTTCTCGGAGAGGCGCGCGATCTCGCTCAGCACGTTGCGTGCGGTGTCGGCGTCCAGCTCGCTGAACGGGCCGCTGCCGTAGACCTTGTCGCGGCCCAGCACCTCGAACAGGTTGAACTCGATGTCTCGGAGATTCGACTTGTAGTGGCCCATGGGACGACTCCGTTGGGGATCGGGTCTGCCGGGCGGGCAGCGCGACGTGTACCGGTTGGTAACTCCATCATGCTACCCATCGGTAATAAGAAGCAAGCACGCGTCCGCCAGAAGTGAGTCAGTACGCTCTCCTCCATGTATGGCTACGACCAGAGCGCGTACGGCGGCCACCCGCAGGACCCCCACGCGCCCCATGGGCAGCCCCCCTACGGCCAACCGCAGCAGGGCGGCGGGTACGGCGAGCAGCCGCAGTACCCGCAGGCGGACCAGTACCAGCAGCAGGGCGGGTACGGCGCACAGCCGCACCACGACCCGCACCACGCCCAGCAGCAGGCGCAGCACGCGCAGCAGCAGGCCCAGCACCAGGCGGCGGCGCAGCACCAGCCGGCGCCGGCGACGCCGCTGAACCTGGTGGACGGGCTACGGGCGTACACCTCGGGCGCACTGGCCACCGAGGACTTCCAGGACATCTTCTGGAGCGCGAAGGTCTACTGCCCGCGCGGTGACACCCCCGGCTTCCTGGCGGTGCAGACCACCCAGGAGCCGGTGATCCCGCTGTTCACCTCGCTGCGGGAGCTGCGCAAGTACGCGGGCAAGGAGTCCCGGTACTTCACCGTGACGGGCGGCGAGGTGCTGGACCTGCTGCCGCACGGCTACGGCTTCGCGCTCGACATGGAGGGCGAGCACCGGCTGGTGCTCGACGCCAAGGCCGTGGACGAGATGACCGAGTACGCGATGCGCCGGGTCTACGGCTGACCACAGGCGGCCGGGGCGCCGTGCCGTCCCGGCCGAACAAGCGGCGGGGCCCCGGGCTGATCGAGGCCGGCGGGGCTCCTGCTCGGGACCCGGGTTCCAGCTCCGGTTCGGTTCGGGTTCGGGTTCCGGTTCGGTTCGGGTTCGGGTTCCGGCTCCGGCTCCGGCTCCGGCTCGGTTTCCGCCGACACACTCCGGCAGAACCCGCTGATCTTCGCTTTCGGGATGCCGATCCAGCCCGCGGCCACCGTGCGGACCACCCGACGCACCGACTGTTTCCACTGGTCGAACCAGTGGCGCGGCCCGGTCTCGTGTCTCAGCCCTGCAACCGACCGGTAACCGTTCGCACCAGCGTACGACCGAAGCGCGTCGTTCTCCCCCGAGGGGGCATCCGCCCCCGCAGGCCCCGGTGATCACGGCCGGGGCGACCGCACGCGACCCACAGGGGGAGACACCCACATGCGCAGCACGCCCCGCAGAGCCACCCGAGTCGGCGCCGTCGCACCGGCCGCCTCCGCGCTCGTCCTGGCCCTGGCGCTGACCGCCTGCGGCTCGGACGCGGACTCGGACGGCGGCTCCTCGGACGCCGGCGGCAACTCCGAGTCGGACGGTTCGGAGGACACCCCGGACCGCGTCGACGACGACGCGGGCGACGACGCGGACGGCTCGGACGGCTCGGACGGCAACGAGCCGGGGATCGTGTCGTTGACCGTGGGCGAGACCAGCGAGCCGGTGCTGTGGACCAATGGCGCGACCGAGGCGATGCTGGCCGTCACCGCCACCGAGGTGTTCGTCGGCGAGCCCGAGGACCTCGACCCGGAGACGTTCTCGACACCGGACGCGACGGAGGGCATGCGCCCGATCCACGTCCATCTGGACTTCCAGCACGCCGACGGCGACCACATCAACATGATCATGCCGTCGGAGCGGACGACGCTGAAGCTGAAGCTCGCCGACGACGAGGGCTGGGGCGAGAACGTGCAGGCTTACCAGCCGATGGGAATGCCCAACGGCTGCGACGACGCCACCCCGATCAACGCGGGCGAACTTCCGGTCGGGGAGTCCTTCTACGACTGCCGCACGTTCCTGATCCCCGAGGACGCGGAGGCCGCCGAGGTGCACTGGCTGGCCGCGGAGGAGACCCTGGTGTGGCGGATCTGATCCACCACCCGGTCCGCACGCCGGTGCGCGGCCGACGCGATGGGCCGCGCACCGGCCCACCCGCCGGGTTCGGCGCACGCGGCGACCGACCTCGGCCGCCCACCCGTCGCACCGCACACCGCCCGCCCGGGGACCCCCACGGGCCGGGCGGGCGGTGGTAGTGGGCCATCAGCGGTCGGCGACGCCGATCTCGAAGAGGTCGTCGCAGACCACCGGCGGGGTGGAGTCGCCCACGTCGGTGACGATGGTGAACCCCTCGCTCTCGCCCGGGGCCACGATCTCCAGCTCGGCGGCCGGATCACCGCACTCGCCGGTCGCGGAGTCCTCCCCGACGGTGCGCAGCTCGTAGTCGACGCTCTGGTCCGGGTCGAGGGCGAGCGGACCGATGGGCTGGGCCTCCTCGGAGGCGGGCTCGCCGATGGCGTTGCCCTCGGCGTCGAACGGTGTGACGGTCGGGAACCCGGCCAGCTCGCAGGTCTCCGCGCCGAGGTTCATGATTTCCAGGGTGTGGACCGTGCTGCCGGCATCGTTGTCCTCCGGCCCGGTGAGGAAGGCCTCTAGCGTCTCGCCGCCGCAGGGCTCGAAGGCGCCGCCCTCGGCCCCGGCGCCGAGGTCGTCGGTACCTCCGGTGAGCCCCGGCTCCTCGACGTCCGGATCGGGCTCGATGTCACCGGTGTCGGGCTCGGTGGTCTCCTGGTCGGTGCCGCCGTCGTTGTCGTCGTCGCCGGAGCCGCACGCGGAGGCGGTGAGGGCGAGTACCGCCACGGCGGCCACCGCCAGGGCCCCGCGGGGTCGTCGGCGGGCGGCACCGCGCCCGGGTCGTCCCGCCACGGCGACCGCCTCGACGGCGGCGTGGTGGCTCTGCTCTTCTTTGCCCCGCTTCGGGGCTTCGGTCCCGTTGTCCATGCGGTGCCGCCTGCCCGACCCGGCCACCCCCAACACCGGACCGAAGATTCCGCGCCAGATCGCCCCGTGGTCGATCCCGCGCGTGGCGCGCGGCGCCGCCCGGGGCGGCCCGGGGGGCCCGGGGGGGGCGGCCCGACCGACCACTGGACCTGCTGCACAGCGGGCTCGTACACGCGGTCGGCGGCACGCTCGGGAATAGCTCCCACCGTGCGGAATGTTGAGAGTTCAACTAACCTGAGGCGGTACGCCAAGGAGGCCACCATGCCCGCGATCACCGTGGAGAACCCGCTCACCCTGCCCGCCGTCGCCCCGCCCGCCGCACCGGAGGCGCGCCCGCGTCCCGTCCTCGGCGTCGTCACCGCGCCCACCGGGTTCGAGGGCGAGGGCTTCCCGGTCCGCCGCGCGTTCGCGGGCATCAAGTACCGGCACCTCGACCCGTTCATCATGATGGACCAGATGGGCGAGGTGGAGTACGCGCCGGGCGAGCCCAAGGGCACCCCCTGGCACCCCCACCGCGGCTTCGAGACCGTCACCTACCTGATGGACGGCACCTTCGTCCACCAGGACAGCGAGGGCGGCGGCGGCGTCATCAACGACGGCGACACCCAGTGGATGACCGCCGGCTCCGGGCTGCTGCACATCGAGGCGCCGCCGGAGCAGCTCGTCATGACGGGCGGCCTGTTCCACGGCATCCAGCTGTGGGTCAACCTGCCGGCCAAGGACAAGATGACCAGCCCCCGCTACCAGGACATCGGCGGCGGCAACGTCAAGCTCCTCACCACGCCGGACGGCGGCGGGCTGCTGCGCCTCATCGCCGGCGACCTCGACGGCCACAGCGGCCCGGGCGTCACCCACACGCCGATAACTCTCGTCCACGCCACCGTCTCCCCCGGCGCCGAGATCACCCTGCCCTGGCAGAGCGACTACAACGGCCTCGCCTACGTCCTCTCCGGACGCGGCAGCGTCGGCACCGACCACCGGCCGGTGGAGCTCGGTCAGACCGCGGTCTTCGGCGACGGCGACTCCCTCACCGTGCGCGCCGACGACAGGCAGGACGGCAACACCCCGAACCTGGAGGTCATCCTGCTCGGCGGGCGCCCGATCCGGGAGCCGATGGCGCACTACGGCCCGTTCGTCATGAACAGCCAGGCCGAACTGCGGCAGGCGTTCGAGGACTTCCAGGCCGGTCGCCTCGGCCGCGTCCCCGGCCCCGTCCCGCACACGGCCCCCGGCGACGACGCCCCGACCGCCGACTGACCACCACGCAGAACCCGTTGGGCCTGACCGCAGTGGCGGTCAGGCCCAACGGGCGTTTACGGGGACTTCGTCCGCCGAGTTGTAACCCCTCTGAGGGGCGATGAAGCGGTGTCGCGGCGAACCGCTCTCCTGGAGGCCGGAAGAGTTTCCACCCCACAGCGCCGGCAGGTCGCGGCGAACGGGGCGATGACGTCGACACGGGGGCGTGCCAGGTGCACTGCATGCCCAACTCAGAGCGCCCGGTGAACCGCCACCGCTGTAACGGGACGACGGACGAAGCAGCGACGGATCAGATTCAGCATGAGCCTTCCGCCGGGCCAGAGTAGGAGCAGGGAAAGACGATTGGCGCGTGGACGTGCAGTTCAATCATGGCAGGACTCCTCGCAGAATCCGGAACCGGACGGCACGGGGACCATGCTGCGGTCAATGGAGGATTCCTGTGGGACCAGTCCTCATCGCCCCTACGAGGGGTAGCAACAGCGGTGCACGTAACCGCCAGTCAGTCGCCGCTCTGGCCTAGCCGCTGGTCCTCCCTGTGGAGTTCAGCGCGCCCATGCGGCGCGCCCTGGTACCGGCCGCGAGGGTCGCGCGCGGCGAGCCGGACGGACGGGCCGGGGCACCGTCACGCCGATGGTTGATCGCATCTGCACCCGGACGTCCGGGCCGAGCTCAAGCCGGGTGCCACCGCCACGATGAACAGCCGCAGTGACCCGCAGGCACGAGCCCGCCAGCGTCATGAAGTCGCCGGCCCGTATGTCTGCGGCGGGGAAGGACGCCGCTTCGGCGGGCTGTTCATTGACGATCCGCACTGCTATTCCCAAAGGGCGCGAGGAGGGGGCGGAAGATCGGACGCGCGGCCAACGAGTACAGGACTTCCACAGCCGCAGCGCCGCAGATGCGGTCCGGGCCGCGCGCGCTGGCGCTGATCGGCTGCCCGTCCGCCAGGGCAGCGCGCTGCATCGCGCGGAACTCCGTGTCGGCCGTCCACTCCCGGAAGACCCTGGCGACCGGTGTCGCGTACCGCTGCTGTTTCTCGGCGTGGTCGTCCTCGGTGGCGTCGAGTACTCCCGCGAGCCGGCCCGCTTGGTCGTGAAGCCAGTCCAGCGCTTCGTCAGGGGTATCGGCCCACGTCGCGGCGAGGTACCACTCGCCCCCGGCATCCGGGGATCGAGAAACCACTTCGCAGTGGTAGCCGTCCGTGTACCCGTCGCCGCTCATGTGCGGGGCCCCGCCCGGTGCGGGGTGGAGCTGAGTCCGCGGAACAGGTCGTGTTCCGGGTGGAAGATCGTCCACGTCACGGTGGGCGTCGCCGGTTTCCACCTGCGGGCCGATCTCCTCGCAGACTGTGCACTGCGCACGGAAGACCAGTGGGCCGGAGCTGCGTACGACCTGGGTCCGGGCACACCGGTTGCCGCCGCTCATCGGTTCCTCAGCTCCTTGAGATGAGCATCGACGACCCGGCCCAACTCCGCCGACCGCGCCAAGAGTTCCGCGAGCGGGCAAGTCGGCTGGTCGTCAGCCGGGGCGGGCGTCGGAGAGGTCTCCGTCTCGTCCTCGTTGCCGACGCCGGTCACCGCAGCTCTCGCTCGTGCGCTCGGATGGCGGTCCGCACTTCGTGCACCGACAGGGAATCGGCGGACTCCTGAGAGCGCTCAAGTGCTTCACGAAGCTGCTTGCGGGCCTACCAGTCACTCATCGGTGCATCTCGTCCCTTCGGACCGAGCGGGGTGTTGCGAGGCCAGGTACCCCACGAAGACAACGCGCCCGATCTGCTGTCTGTTGACGAGCCACCTTCGAGGTCCGGGGCACCGGGAGTGCGCTCTGCCATAGCTGCCTGCCTTCGTCAGGTGACCCATGCCCCCGGACCGGTGGAACGGTCGCGGGGTCCGCTTGTCACTCGTGCGTCACTCGTGGAGACTGAGCGTCACAAGAGAATGACGCCGGAGTGTCGCCTTGCGCGACGACGTTGCAGGCGACGTTCCGGCGACATCAAGGGCGTCATTTAGGTGTCACCCGAGGCACCGGAGAGCTACCGTGAACACATGAGTGCGTTGACACCGAACAGCACACTGCGGGCAGTTCGCATGGGACTGCTCATGTCACAAGACGACTTCGCGCGTGCTCTGCGCGATGCCGGCGACCGCGCCGGGGCACGCAACGACGCGAACAAGCGACTCGTCCAGCGCTGGGAAAGTGGCGCGACGGCTGCGCCACGTCCGATCTACGCGCGCGCACTGGAGACAGTCACAGGACTCCCCATAGAGTCATTGGGGTTCGAAATCCCTGTTCCGGAGGCTCGCGTGTCAGGTGACGACAGAGGCGGGCATGATCTCGAAGCGCCCCAGAACAGCACGAGCGCCCCAACGGGTAGCCGTATTGCGCGACCCGCCCCGCAAGGTAACTACAGCGGTGTCTGGCTGAGCCGCTACGAGTACTATTCGAGCGGACGAGAGAGCGAATTCACCCAGCTTCACTACGTCGTCATTCTCCAACACGGGAGCCGCCTGACGGTCCGCAGCATCCCCGGGTCGGCCGAGTCACAGCTGAGCATGGACCTGACCGTGGACGGGAACGTCATCACAGGAACCTGGGTGGAGCAGACAGCCCAAGGTGGCTACTACCGCGGGGCCCGGTACCACGGGGCGATTCAGATACTCATCGAGCCGACAGGGCGGCGGATGGCCGGAAAATGGGTCGGGTTTGGGAAGGAGATGGACGTCAACACCGGACCCTGGGAGGTCGTTTTCCAGGACGCATCAACGAACAAGGCCACGCTGGCGAGATACGGCAACCCCCCGGAATAGACATGGCGGCACGAAAGCCCCTCCGCTCCACAGCTCGGACAGCGAGGGGCTTTCGACACCGAGCTGACCACTCGGCCGCATGCTGTCGTCCCCGTGAAGGGACGATCCGGCATGCGGCAGACCAACCACCCGCCCCGGCCCTGCTCCGTTCCGGCAGCGGGCCGGGGAAGCGGGACCGGGGACGGGGGTGGGGTCAGCCCCAGACGTTGAGGTTGCTGTTGCCGCTGCTCTGGTAGCCCTCGGTCGCGAGGACCATGTAGTAGCTGAAGTTGCCGAGGCCCATGCCCGCACGGTTCCAGGCGTCGAAGTGGTTGCCGGTGGTGATGGTGCCGCCGACGCGGCGGGACTGGCGGACGCTCCAGTACTGCGGGAACGTCCGGTTGCCCTCCACCGACGGGGAGTTGTAGCGCATCGTCCGGTAGATGTCGTAGGCGCCGCCGTCGCTGTGCACGGTGCCGCGGTGCTCGCCGGTGGGCCGGTAGGTGCCCCAGCTGTCGACGACGTAGTACTCGACCAGCGGGTTGGAGGTCCAGCCGTAGAGGCAGAGGTAGCCGTTGCCGGACGGGTTGAAGCTGCCGGAGTAGCCGACGTTGCGGCGGCTGCCGTTCCGCCAGCCCTTGCCGCAGACGAAGTTGCCGGTGTTCCGCCAGGAGGTGCTGTAGTTGCCGCCGTTGCCGAGCGTCATGGAGACGGTGTTGGGGGCGTCCGTCCAGAACGTGTAGTAGAAGCCGCCGTGGGTGCCCTCCTGGTTCTGGGTGATGGTCTGGGCGTGGGCGGTGCCGGTGGTGAGCAGCGTGGACGAGGTGAGAGTGAGGGCGCCGACGCCGCCGAGGAACAGGCGGCGGCTGAGCGGACGTTGCGGTGCGTCGGACCGGTCCGCCCCGGTGGGGGATGCGGTGCGGCTCGCGTTCTTCGCCATGTGGTTCCTCCTGGGGACCGCCGCATGGCCGGCCTGCGCGTGCGACCCGTGCCGGCCTCGCGGGGGTGGGGACCGCCGTCGGAGTGGCGGCGGCGTGGAACACGTGGTGCGCTCCGGCCGCTGTCGGCTCGTCCACGGCCGGAGCCGGACCGCAGGGCGGCCCGGGCACGACGGTCGGCGGTGCGGCCGTCGGCTCGTCGTGCCCAGAATGGTGCGGCGGACCGGCTGCCGCGTCAACGCTTCCCGCAATACTTCCGGAACGGAGTTGGGGAGATCGTCATTTCCCCGGCGTCTTGTTGCTGGTCACATCCATGGCGGGCCGCTCGGGTCGGAATGTCGGCCGGAATCATCGCCTCTTCCTGCTTTCCGATTCCGAGAATTATCGGAGCAGTGGAGGTGCAGGAGGCGGCAGTGGCGGGCGGTGCGGGATCGGACCCGAGAAGGTGCCGGCCCACCAGGAGAACCGCGCCGCCACGGCGGCCCGTGCGGGCGTCGGCTCGTCGGCTCGTCGGTCAGAAAGCGACAGTGAAGGTCGTGGCCTCCTTCACGAACAGCGTCTCGCCCCCCTCGGTCGTGGCGAGGACGGACACCGTCCACTCGCCGGCCAGTGCTTCGGCGTAGCCCGCGTACTCCTCGTCGTCGTAGTCGCCGTCGTCGGTGGCGGTGTAGACGCAGGACACCTTCTTCTCCGAGACGGTCGTGCACTCCGCCTCGTCCTCGTAGCTGATGATCTCCTGGAGGAACTCGTCCTCGAAGTCCTCGGGAAGTGCGACGACCTGCACCGACTTCAGTGCCGAATCCCCGGAGAAGTCACCCTCGAAGTCAGTGGTGACGGTGAGCGACACCGCCTTGCCGTCCTTGTCGGTCACCCACTCCGCTTGGGCGTTGGTCATCGCAAGCTCGTCGGACGTGCCGCCGGCGGCGACCGCCATCCCACCGGCGGCGAGCGCGCCGACCGTGACGACACCGACGACGGCCGAGACGAGAACACGCTTGTTCATGAGAACTCCTCAAGGGAAGAGGGACCGGAGTTCCCCGCGAGCAGCGCGGCGGAATTCGGGGACCACCGTTGCGGCGATCCGATTGCGGTTCCCTTTGCTTGAGGACGAATCTATGGCGCGGCACCCGGGCGGTGCTTCGTCCTGCTGAACGATCGGCTCACTCAACCAGAGATAGAGACGGGCGGTCGGCCTCCACCCAGCGGCGCCTGGCTGCCTCACCGGGTCCCACGCCGTGCGGGGCGAGGCAGCGGGGGTGCCGGGCAGCGTGCGGGGGCGGCCCGCCACGGCGAGCGGGTGTCCGCCACCCGCTCGGCAGCGGTTCGCGGGCGCGACTCGGCGCCGCAGCACGACGGGCACGACGGGTGGCGGTGGTGGGGACGGCCGGGCGAATCCCGCGCTCGCGGGTTACGGCTGCTGCCGGCGCGGACGCGGGAGGGCCGGGACACTGACGTCAGGGGTGCTGCTCGGGACGGGAACCGGGCGCGGTGGCGGGGTTCGGCTCACCGAGCTTGTTCCACAGAGCGACGTTGGCACCCCAGGCCGCGGCGAGGCCGAGGACGGTGGCGACGATGACGGCGGCCAGGTCCGGTATGCCTCCGGTGAGCAGCAGACCGGCGACCAGGACGACGACGACACCGATCGCGGCGGCGACGCTCTGCCGTGTGCGCTTCTTCATGATGCGACCTCCTGACGACGGGCGGTGTCGTTCGCATGCCCACCTGAGTGCGACTCAGCCCTGGCGCTGCGGGCGCGGCGGGCGGATTCGGCCAGGGGCAGCGGCGGCAGGAGGCGAGGGGCGGCGCCCGTGCCGTGGCGGGGCGCGCCGTCGCACCACGAGCGCGGCGCGGGTTCTGCTCCGTCCTGGCGTGGGTGGAACCCGGGCGCCGCGCCCCGCCCTGGGCGGGCGGCAGGGCAGGGGCGCGGAGGTCCGCCGCGACGCGGAGACGGCGAGGCGGTGGCAGGTGGCAGGTGGCCGGTGGCAGGTGGCAGGTGGCCGGGTCAGCCGGCGGTGGCGTCCACGGTGACGTCGATGTTGCCGCGCGTGGCGTTGGAGTAGGGGCAGACCGTGTGCGCGGCGGCGACCAGCCGGTCGGCGGTCTCCTGGTCCACGCCGCCGCACTCGGCGTGCAGCGCGACGGACAGCTTGAAGCCGCCCTCACCGTTCGGGTGGAGGCTGACCTCGGCCACGACGGCGGAGTCCTTGATCTCCACCTTCTCGCGGGCCGCGACGTGCTTCAGGGCCGAGTGGAAGCAGGCGGCGTAGCCGGAGGCGAAGAGGGCCTCGGGGTTGGTGCCCTCGCCGGTGCCGCCCATCTCGGTGGGGACGGCGAGGTCGGCGGAGACCGAGCCGTCGGTGGTGGTGACGCGGCCGTTGCGGCGGCCCTCGCCGGTTGAGGTGGCGATGGCGGTGTAGAGGGTCTTGGCGTCGGACACGTGATGCTCCTCGGGCTGGGGCGGACGGTGAACGGTCGCGTCGCGGCGGGTAGCGCGGAGGCGGCACAGCCGCGACACAGGTAGACGAACTAGTAACTCTACCGGGTTGAGCCTACAGTGGTGGGCACGAAGCGCAAGCCCCGGACCGTCCGGTGGCCGCGCGCCCCGAGCAGTGACCGGCCGCCCGCGCCGGTTCCGCGCTCCGGCGCGTCACGACCGGCCCGCGAGCCCCTGCCGGGCCTCGGCCGCAACCAGGAGGACGACGGATGAGCACCCGGGACACCACGGTGGCCGCCACCGGCGTGGCGCCGGGCACCCCCGCGACGCGAGGCGGCCCGGCCACCCGCGAACGGATCCTCGACACCGCCGCCGAACTGTTCTACGCGCACGGCATGCGCGCCGTCAGCGCCGACCGGGTGATCGAGCGCGTCGGCATCACCAAGGTCACCTTCTACCGGCACTTCCGGACCAAGGACGACCTGCTCGTCGCCTATCTGCGGCGCCGTGCCGCGTACGAGCACGAAGCGGTGGCCCGCCTCCGGGAGGGCGCCGGGGACGACCTGCCCCGCGCACTGCGTCTCCTCGCCCACGGCATCGGCGCGGAAACCTGCCGACCCGGGTTCCGCGGCTGCCCGTTCATCAACGCGGCGGCCGAGTTCGCCGAGCCGGACCACCCCGTTCGGCAGGTCGTCGCCGAGCACCGCGCCTGGTTCGTGGGCGAGTTGCGCGCACTGCTGGCCGCCGCCGGCATCGACCCGCCGGACGCGGCGGCCGACCAGCTGATGATGCTGCGCGACGGCGCCACGGTCGCCGGGTACCTCGGCGACGCGGACGCGGTCGGCCGCGACCTCGAACAGGCCGCGCTCGCCGTGGTCGCCGCGCACCGGCACCACGGCTGACCGGCGCCCACACCGCGCGCCGAACCCACCGCGCCCGGTGTGGCATCCCCCGAAGGTCGCGGGTGGCTCCGCCCTTCGCGTGATGTGGCTCCGGGCGGCGGCGGGGGAGACTCGGCGTCTGAACGTCGAGGCGAGAGGTGGCCGTGTTGGAACCGGACTGGAACACCGCCGGAGTGCTCGGTGCGGCGCGGGGCGCGAACGGAGCGGACGAGGACACCCCCATCGGGACGCAGCACCTGCTGGCCGGCGTGTGCGGCGCGAAGGGCCGGGCCGCGGAGGCCCTGAACGCTGTCGGCGTCACGCGGTCCGCCGCGATCGCGGTACTGCGCCGCAAGCGTGAGACGGACGACGACTGGCAGGGCGACGAGGGCACCGGGGCGAGCGTCGCCGCGACCGACATCCTGGGCGACGACGGCGGGAAGCGGGACCGGTACACCCCTGCCGCCGCGGCGGCGCTGAGGTCCGCCGTGCAGTTCGCCCGCGAGGACGGCGCCGACAGGCTGACCACCGACCACCTGCTGCGGGCGCTGCTGGCCCGGGACGACACCGGTGCGGCGGAGCTGCTGACGCTGTGCGGCTCGTCCCCGCAGGCGGTACGGGACCGGCTCGCCGGCGTCACCACGTCCACGGGGGACGGCCTCGACCCCCTGCTCCACCCGACGCGCGACATCCTGCTGGGCCGCGCGCGCTACCAGCGGATCGGGCTCCGGAGGCGACTGATCGCCAGGTTGGCGAGCATCCAGTGGGCGGATCTGCCGGTGGACTGGGTGCGGCACGAGGCGGGCGAGCAGGCGCGCCGGCTCGGAGACCGCACAGTGCGCACCGAGCACCTGCTGCTGGCGGCACTGGCCGCCCGCGAAGTGACCGCGGCCTACCCGCACATGGTGAACGCATCGGGCACCGGGAAGACCGAACCGTACGCGGGCGGAGCGGAGTTGGCCGAGCGCGGCGTGAGCTACGCAAGGCTCCACCGGGCGCTGAGGCAGGGCGAGGTCGCGCTGCCGAAGGACCCCCGTTCCGCGGACGACTACGTGGCAGAGGCGGTCGGGCTGCACCGGACCCGCGCTGACGCGGAGCGGGACCCGGCGCCGGCGCGGAGCACCGGGCCGCTGGTCGAGTCGCTGTTGGCAGAGCCGACCCGCGCCCGCGCCTTGGTCGAGACGGTGACGTCCGGCCCCGCCGCCGGCTGAGCCCCGCCGCACCGCCCACCTCCCGCCTTCGCCGCCCCGCGCCCGGCGCGCCCGGCGACGCGCACGGACGGCACGGCCGCAGCCGGCGGTGGCACGGCAGCCCGGTCAGAGCCGGGTCGCGGTGCGGACGAGGGCGGCCAGCGCGAGGGAGCGGCTGTGGGCGGGCCAGGCGATGTGGGTCACCACGGGCGGCGCGTCGGTCAGCGGGACCGCGGCGTGCTCGGTCCACAGCCAGGCCCGGGCGGAGTCAGGGTAGACGGCGACGGTTCGCCCGAGCGCGATGAGCTGCGCCAGTTGGGTCTGGTCGGTGATCGCGGGGCCGGGGCCCGGCGGGTGGACGCCGTCGCGGGCCCAGCGGGCGAGCGGCAGGTCGGGGAGGTCTCTCACCTCCGCGAGCGTGAGGTGCGACCGGGCGGCGAGGGGGTGCCGCGCGGGCAGCACGGCGATCTGCCCCTCGGTGACCAGTTCTTCGCTGTCGAAGCCTGCGAGGGAGTTGAACGGCGTGTGCATCAGTGCCACGTCGGCGCGGCCGTCGCGCAGCATCTTGCCCTGTTCGCAGGTACCGCTCGGCAGGATCTCGACCTCGGCCGCGTCGGGTTCCGCGGCGTAGGCGCCCAGCAGCCGCCGGAGCAGGTCGTGGGAGTCGCCGGCCTTCACCGCGAGTACCAGCCGGGTGCGGCTGCCGTCGTTCCCAGCGGCGGCGCGGCGGGTGCGCCGGGCGGCGGCGGTGGCCGCGTCCACCGCGACGCGTCCCTCGTGGCGCAGCACCTCGCCGGCCTCGGTGAGGGCGACACCGCGGCGGTCGCGGGCCAGCAGTGGAACCCCGAGGCGGCGTTCGAGCTGCTGGATCGCGCGGGAGAGCGGCGGCTGCGCCATGCCGAGCCGTTCGGCGGCGCGGCCGAAGTTCAACTCCTCCGCCACCGCGAGGAAGTAGCGCAGCTCGCGGGTCTCCAGGGTGTCCATCCGGCCAGCGTACGGCGCGATACCTGTGGGGTATCACAGGGCACCGCATCGGTGTTGGCGGCGACGGGTGGTCCGGCGTGAGCATCGACGGCATGAGCATCGACGGCATGAGCGACATGAAGACCGCGCTGGTCACCGGCGCGAACAAGGGGATCGGGTACGAGACGGCGGCGGGGCTCGCGGCACGCGGCTACCGGGTGGTGGTCGGCGCCCGTGACGCCGACCGGCGCGAGGCGGCGGTCGAGCGGCTGCGGGCCGGCGGGGCGGAGGCGTTCGGGGTCCCGCTGGACGTGACGGACGACCGGGTCGTGGCCGAGGCCGCCGCGCTGGTCGAACAGCAGGCGGGGCGGCTGGACGTGCTCGTCAACAACGCCGGGATATCCGGCCCGACCGGCCCGGGGTGGGGGCAGGACCCGACCGCACTGGACCTCGACGTCGTCCGCGCCGTGGTCGACACCAACGTCCTCGGCGTCATCCGCGTGACCAACGCGATGCTGCCGCTGCTGCGGCGGTCGGCGGCCCCGCGGATCGTGAACGTCTCCAGTTCGGTCGGGTCCGTGGCGCGGCAGGCCGACCCGTCCGTGCAGGTCGGCCCGGTCATGGCGGCGTACGCGCCGTCCAAGTCCTACCTGAACGCGGTCACCGTGCAGTACGCCCGGCACTTCACGGACACCGGCATCCTGATCAACGCCGTCTGCCCGGGGCTGGTGGCGACCGACTTCACCGGGTTCCAGGCGCCGCGCACGCCGCAGCAGGGCGCGGCGATCGCGATCCGGCTGGCCACCCTGCCGGACGGCGGGCCGACCGGCGGGTTCTTCGAGGACGACGGCGCCGTCCCCTGGTGAGCCGCCCCGTTCCGTCCCCGTCCCCGCCCCGACGCGCACGGGGGCGGGGGCGGGGGCGGGGCGGGGGTGGAACGGTCGGGGCTCGGCAGGCGTCGGGACTCCGTGCAAGGCGCGGGTCGGCACGGATCGGCGGATCAGCGCAGGTAGTGCGCCAGGTAGGCCCGCTGGGCGGGCGGGAGCGCGGTGTCGTCGGCGAACCGGTCACGGGCGTGGCCCCAGAGGTTGTTCTCCGTCCAGAACCGGTACGCGAACTCCTCGAACGACTCGGCGCAGGCGTGGAAGTGGGTGCGGAGGGTGTCCAGCTCGGCCGGAGTGAACTCCGGCTCCTCCTCCTCATCGTTGTGCATCAGCGGCGAGACGACGATGGCGGTCGGCTTGCCGGGGCGCAGGTAGAGGTACCAGATCAGGCAGTCCTGCTGGTCGCGCAGGAACTGCACGAACCGCGCGCTCGGATCGAACGGGCACGGCAGTGGGTCGGAGATGTCGGTCCAGCAGGCCGCCACCGACACCTCGTCCAGGGCGGCGAGGAGCCCGCTGTGCGTGTAGAAGGTGGTGAAGTCCGCGGGGAGGCTCAGCCCGGTCTCGGACAGGCGCTGGGCGAGGAACTCCAGGGCCGCGACCTCGCCGGGGACGGGCCGGCCCTTCGCCGCCAGCCAGTCGAAGGTGCCGACGAACCGGGCCGGGTCCAGCGGGGGCAGCGACTCCAGCGGATAGCGCTGGTAGGTCGCGTCGCAGGGCCGGTAGGAGCCCAGGTCGCTCCCCCACCAGGCCGTGTCGAACCCGGTGTGGTGCAGGGTGGTCGTCGTGGGTTCGCTCATGGGTTCCTCCGCGCCGCGCCCGCTCCGTCAGATGCTCCTTCGAAGCATCGCACCGGCCACTGACAATCGGGCCCGGTCCGGGCGTCACCGCAGGTCCGACGGGCGAGGAGCGCACTCGACGCCGGGTGTCAGCGGCGGTGCCGCCGGCGGGGTCGGGTGATCACCACGGGGGTGCGGGGCGGCAGCGTGACCCGCACGGTGCCGTCCAGTTCGAGCAGCACGAGTCCGCCACGGTGCTCGGTGAAGCTGACGGGCGGCGCCCCGCCCGCGAACGCGACCAGGTCGCCGATGCGCACCTGGTCGGCAGTGAGCCGGAGCGACGAGGCACGGAGCGACGGGAACCCGGTCATCGCGTGGCCCTCCGCGCCGGGCGCTGGCCGGCCGTCCGGCGCCGGGCGAGCCGGGCGCTGCCGAAGCCGCTGTCGTCGGGCACGGGACCTCCGGTGAGCGGTGGGAGAGAAGCGCCGTCCAGCGGCGCTCGGACGGCGGTTAGGGCGGCCACCTGGGCGGCGGTTCGGGCGCGGCTGACCAGCCTTCGGTCGTGCCGTACGGGATGACGGCCGCACGGGAGGCAGCAATGTGTCCCGATCGACCTCCGAACGAGGTGGTGACGCGTGAACGCTGTTGCACCTCGTGAGTGAGATGGACGTTGCTGTTGCCACACAGCTGCGCGCCGCTGTGGCGGAGCTGCACTACGCCGGCGGGGGTCGCCTGGTGTGGGATCTGGAGCAGGTGACGTTCTGCGCGCCGGGTTGCGCTGCGGGGACAGGCTGGCCGTCGTCGCCCCGCGTGCGGGGGTACTGGGGCGGTGACCGTGCTGCGGCGAGGCGACCGGGGGCCACTCCTTCGAACTGTGAGGAAGCAGCCCGGGTGTGGGGTACTCCGGCCGGCTCATCGGTCAAGGACGGCCTCCCGCGCCGCGCGGGACCAGATGGATTGCTGGCGGAGATCGAAGCCCATTCGGTTCCAGTGGAAGAGAACGTGGCGTGCGAGAACGCCTCGCTTCCCCAAGCCGATTTTGCCGCTGCCGGCCGCGGTCGCCAGCGCCCGCCCGCTGTGCTCCAGCCTCTCGATCCAGGACCGTACAGAGGCGAGGGCCCCGGCGTCGAGAAGGGGACGGGCATCCGAGAGGAGGAGGTGGCGCATGGGTTCGACCATGCTGCTGGCCTGCTCCGGGGACACGTTCCCGGGCAGCGGACGGCGCTCTTCGACGCGTCCCCACACATCCCCCTGTTCACCGAACTCCAGGCCAGCGGCCCGCATGAGCAACGTCATGGCGAACAGGGACGTCGTCTTGGCGTCGAGGGTTCTCTCCCTTCGGTCTGCCGCGATGCCGAGGTAGCCGAGCACACCGACACTGTCGGCGTGGAACAGCTTGTGCGCGAGCATCACGCCAACCGGACCCCCGAACGCGATGGCCTCGGGCTCGTACCGGGTCGAGGTCCACTCCGTGACGACGCTCAACGAGACCGAGCTTTCGAGCGCTTCGCTGACGTGGCGGACAGCGTCCTCGGGCGAAGCGTCCACGGCGGGGTGGTAGCGCAGGCGCCAGTGCGGGTGCTTCCGCACGAACCACCAGGTGCCGACGGGGCCGCCGTGGAGCGCGGGTGCGAGGTAGGAGCGGAAAACTTGGTCTCCGGAAGCGTAGTCGCGGAAGCGGATGTTGGCCTGGTGCCAGGCGGACGGTTCGGCGTCGAGGGCGGCTCGACCGGCGGCCCGGTACCTCTCGATCGCCTCCGAGAGAGCGGCGGCCTGGGTGCCCGCGGTGCGGGCGGCCTCCTCGACCGTGGCACCGGCGAGGACGGCCAGGACGGCATCTTCGATAGCGTCGGGCTCGTGCACTGCTTCCTCTCTCACACCAGCAGGAGGCAGGTGTCCCAGCGCCCCTGGGGCTCGGTACCCGACGCGGCGTCTTGGAAGGCGAGGGCGGCACCGGCCCTTCCGATGAGGAATCCCGGGTCTTCTGGCGCGTCCACACTCAGGACCCTGCCGGTGAGCATGTCGATGTGATCGCCGAAGGTGGCGGGAGATTCGGCGTCTTGGGCGACGCGCTGCGCGGTACGGAGCAGGCCGCCGAAGCCGTGGCACAAGCCGCGGTCTGCCACCGTGTCGAGCTGGCTCGGGTCGCTCAGGCAGTGCAGCAGGGCGCGCTCGGCCATCTGCTTGCGTGCCTGGTCTGCGAGCACGATGCCGGCGAGCTGTTGGGCACGGGCCAGCCCTGGGGTGCCGTAGCACCACGAGGGAACGGCCGGTTGCGTGTCGGCTGGGCCTCGGTGGCTGACCCAGCGCGGCCAGCGGGGTCCGCCGTGCTCGTCCTGCCAAATCTGGTCAAGCCACCGGCAGATGCGGTGGACGGCTGCTTCGTGCCCGTCCACAGTGACTCCCGCTCGCAGCGCGAGCGAGAGAAGAGCGAGCGGGCCGCTGATGCCATGCGCCAGTCCGGCGTTGGCGTGTCCTCCGGGGGTGGCCGTCGTGTCGCTGGCCGGGGCGTGGTCGACCCACCACCCGGGCACGGTTTCGCCCGTCACACCGAGGGTGGGTTCGGTCAGGCGGACGAGGTACTCCAGGACTCTCTTCAGTTGCGGGCCGCGGGGTTCACGGCGGAGGAGCAACGCGCCGATGCCCGTCAGGCCGCGGAACAGGTCGTACTCGACGAAGGCCGGACGACGGCCGGCATCGATCCGGGCGTGTGCGATGGACAAGCGTTGCCGGGTGTGATGGTCAATGGCGGCGTCGAGCGTGCGTAGTGCGCCTGCGTAGCGGTCGGTGCCGTCGGCGGCCAGATGCAGGGCGAGGGCCATCGCCGGGACCCCGAGGAAGAGGTTGGCGTCTCGTCCGTCGATGAGCGGTCCGATGTGGGCGAGGGTTCGGTGCACCTCGCTCCAGTCTCCGGTGCCGCGGCGAGCGCGTTCGATGTCCAACAGGGAGGTGCCCAGGGGGCCGTGAGCCAGAGATTGCCGGGAGACCATTGCGGCGTCGGGGGACGAGGGTGAGGTGGTGGTCACCGAGTGTCTCCTTGGTGGCGGACGGACCTGGACAGGGCTGCGGCGCGGGCCGTGCGGCGGCAGCGGGCTTCGGCGTCGGGGTCGATGCCGGCGACGCGGTTGTGGTGCATGTGCAGCAACGACGGCAGGACGTCGGCCGGATCGAGCCGTGCTGTGTCGAGAGCGCGGCGGTAGTCGGCGAGGGCTTCCTGCCGGTTCTTCCAGGAGTCCTGGACGGCGTTGCCCTCGGGGAACTCGTTCAGAGCGTGGCCTGCTTCGTGCCGGTCGGTGAGTCGGCGGGCGAGGTCCTGTGTGGGGCGCGGGGCCGCCGCGCCGTCGGCTCGCAGGAGGTTGTGGATCAGCCAGTTGCGTCCTTCGGTAGCGGAGCCGAGTAGGCCGGTGGCTATGTCCAGGTAGGAGGCGGCGGTGATTGCGGGGCGAAGGTCTGAGGGCAGGGCGACGCGCATCTGTGCCAGGGCAGCGGTGGAGTCGGTGGCGAAGAACCGCTCAGCGGCGGCCAGGACGGTGCCTTCGCCGTAGCGGCCGGTCTCCGGCTGGTCGGTGTCCCACTGAATGCGGTGGATCAGGCCCTCTTCGCGCAGCTCGGCCGCCCATCTGGCGACCGCGCCCGCCGCAGCTCCGAACTCACCTGGAGCTGGCAGCAGCAGCCGGACGCGCAGGTGCGGGTCGGGGTCCGCGTATCGGGTGAACCACAGCTGCGACGGTGCCGGCAGGCCCTCCAGCAGACGTGGAAGATGGTCGGTGAGTACTTCGGTGGCGCGGGCCTGGCTGCCGTAGACCTTCAGGTACGCCCGGGCCGTGGCGCCCGGCAGTCGCGCGGTGGAGCGTTGGACCACCGTCCTGCAGGCCGGTGCGGGTACGGGGTGCTGATCGGCGGCGAACGACATGGTCACCTCATGCGCCCGCCCGATCCAGCCGTAGGCGCTCTCCTCCGGTGCTTCGTGCAGGGCGAGAACGCCGTGGCGGTCCAGTTCGGCTCGGAGCAGGTCGAGGTGGCCCGGCCGGTCGAGGTCCAGACGGAGCTGCTGGTCGCTGGAGCCGACGTACACAGCCTGGGGGACCCCGTACGTGCTGCGCCAGGCGGTGAAGTCCTTGGTCCACCGTCGCCGGTCGAAGAAGTCGTTGGAGCGAAGCCGCCAGCATGCCGGGGACAGGGTGGTGCGGCCGTAGCGCACTTCCGGCAGGAAGGGCAGCCGGCTTGCGGCTCCCCAGGCGAAAGGGACCAGGACGGCGGCGTGCGAGCGGTGCACCTCGGCCAGGAACCGGGACAGCGGGTGGGTCGCTGTGCTCAGCTCGACAGCGCTCATCGCAGAGGGTTCGAGGCACTGCCCGGAGGAGATGGAGACGAGGTAGAGGCGCCCGGCGTCGGCGACGACGCCCAGGTCGTCGAGGGCAACTGTGGCGTCGGGGTTGTGCTCACCGACGGCCAGCACCTCGGGTGCGACGACGGGCGCCCGCCCGACGTTATCGATGTGGCGCCGCAGTGGTGGCGCTGAGATCTGGGGACGAGCCGCCCCTTCGGTCAGAGTGGGAAGCGTGGCGTACTCGACAGCCATCCGTGTCTGGTCGGGGGGATCCAGTATCGGCAGGAAACGCCCCGTGAGTGTTCCCGCCGCCAGGGACAGGCCAACGGTGGAGAGGGTGAAGCGGCCCTCGGTCAACGCGCGTGTGGACCGCGCGAGCACGCTGAAGCACAGCTCGACGTGAGCGGGGACGGCCGTGGGTTCTCCGAGGGAAAGAGCCTCGACGTCCTCCTCGGTGAGGACGATCTCGCGCTGGTTGTTGAGGGCAGCGTCCTGCGCGAGGCGGAGAAGGTGTTCGTCGCGAGGCGTGGTGGCGAGGGTGGGCCGAGGCAGCACCGTGCTGCGGTAGCCAACTGGAAAGCCCAGGCCGGTGTCAGCGTCGGTGAGTTCGCGGACGGGGATGACGGTGCCCATCGAGTACCGCTCCAGGAACCGGTTGCGGTAGTCCTGCCAGGCGGCAGAGCCGCGCGGGTACGGCGTGATCCTCGCCATCAGGCGGAGGGCGTGCTCGGCCTCGTGCGCGACCGCGTGGGGCAAGGTGATGTCACAGCCGGGGCGGACGTTGATCACCAGCGTGCGCGCGGCGCCGGTAAGTGAGGCCATTGCGTCCGTCGCCTTGGCTCGGAGGCCCGGCTGATCCGCGGGATGAGCGTGGTTGTGGAGGTCCAGGAGGCGATGAACAGAGCGGAGTTGAGCGGCGGTCGCTGTGTCGGCGCCGGTCTCATCAAGCCTGGCGACTACGTGGCCCAGGCCATCGGGATGGGTCATCGGAGCCCGGAGTTCGGTCAGCAGAACTCTGTGCGTGACGAGGCCGCGTACCAGCTCTTCGATGGCTCCCTCCGGTGCGCCGGGGAAGCTGGTGCCCAGCTCGTCTACGAGGACGTGGGTCGGGATCGGGGCGTGGGCCAGCTTCAGAGCGTGTTCAGCGACTCGGGTGCGCCGGAGGCTGGTATCGGTGGGGCCCTCCTTGCCCGGCTGGTTCATGACGACGATGCGCGAGCCGCGTACGACGTGCGTGGGGTCGACGACAACCTTCAGGTACCGCAGGACGGCCGGGGTGCGCTCCAGGGCGGCGGTGACTTCGTGCAGCCAGGAGGCGTCGGCGAACCCGAAGGCCCGGTTCCTCGGCTCCCACCGGACGTGCGCTTGCTGGCCGGTGTGCGCGACAGCCGGCCCCGCGAACAGCCCGAACGGCGTCGCGCGATGGCGCATCCTCAAAAGGTAGCGGGCCAGGGACCGGCTGACTCGGCGGACCCGCAACGGCTCGACAGTGCCCTGGATCACTTCCTCGATGGCCGACGCAAGTGAGGGCGAGGCATGAGCGATGGCCTCGGCCCGGGAGCCGTCTTCCCATGCCTGCTCCACCCATGCGCGGATCTGCTCGATGCCGGCGTCCTCTCCCGGCCATGCGGGCACAGGGGTGGCGAGCGGGAGCACCGATGCTCTGATCAGGCTTGCGTCAATGTGACGGTACATCCGTACTCCTACTCCTTGAGGCCGCGGGTTCCTGGGGGCGGGCGTCTCGCTGAACGCGCGCCCCCAGTGCCCCGTCAACTCGGGACGGTTCTGCTGGGGATCACCCGCCGACGCAGGTGCTGTTCGAGCAGGCCGACTGGCAGGTGGAGGTGCAGCCGTCGCTGGTGTCGTTCAGCAGCGCGCCGAGGACGGGCGCCGAGGAGAAGGTTTCGATATCCAGGTCGAAGTCCCCGCCGTTGGTGTAGAAGTCCGTTCCCGCCTTGAGCACGGTGCCGGACGTGGAGCTGGTCTGCTGTGCCATTTCGCTCTCCTCCAGGGAGGCCGTAGGGAGGTGCTGTGCTCCCCGGCCGGTAGCCGCGGGGCGGCTACGGCCAGGTGATCGTGATCCGCGAGTGCCGTCGCTCGACGCGTCGGCCACCGGCGGGAAGTCGGGCGTCCGGAGTACCTGCCGGGTAGACCTCGATGCGCGCTCGGTGACCGCGGTGATCCCGGTCCCAGGTGCGGATCTCCTCGGCAAGGAGCTCGGCGAGTGCGTGCCCCTGCGGGCCGTGGCCGATCGCGCCCAGCTCGTAGCGGTCCTGTTGGTCCGTGGGGCGTACGGTGCGGTAGGCGAGACTGTCTCCATCCACGAGCGTGGGGATGCCGAGCGGCGAGGCCGACGCGACCAGTCCGCGCGCACGTGCACCGGGCTTCGCGGTCAACAGCGGCAGGTTGTCCAACGCGGTGGTCAGCCACAGGTCGAGGTGTTCGTTGGACTCGCTGCCGCCGAGCGTCACGCCGGACCACCGCACGGTCCTCGGCAGCGACAGGGCTGTGGCGAGCGCGGCGGTGTCCGGCTCAGGGTGGCCGTCCAGGCGCAGGCCGACCTCCTCGCCAACTTCCTCGTGGAGGACCGCGAGCCTGACCCGGTTCTCTCCGATGCCCTGCATGGGCACGAAGCCGCACAGCTCGAACCCGTCGCTGACGAGCCGATCACCGTCACGGACGAAGGCCACGGTGCGGGTCAGGCCGCGCAGCCGGAGCGGCACGACGAGGCGTCCGCCGTCCTTGAGCTGGGCGACCCAGGCCGGCGGGATGTCGGCGGCCTGCACGGTGACGATGATCCGGTCGAACGGCGCATGGGCAGGGTCGCCGTGCTCCGCATCACCGGTGAGCACGGTGACGTTGCGATAGCCCGTCTCCTCCAAGAAGGCAGTGGCTCGGTCGGTCACGTCCGGGTCGATGTCCATGGTCACTACGCGCCCGTCCTCGCCGACCATCTCTGCGAGGTTGGCCGCGTTCGGCCCGCCCGAGCCGATCTCCAACACGGACATCCCCGGTGCGATGTCGCCCTGTTCCATCTGCATCGCCTGGACGCGCGGCGCGGACACAGAGCTGAGGTCCACCCCGTGCTCATCGGTCTTGGTGATCGTCGCGATCTCGGCGCTGTACGTAGAGGCCATGTCCGCCTCGGGCGTGGCCAGGTGTCGACGAACCGTTCGGAACGCAGCCACCACGCCGGGGCTTCGGGCCGCTCCGATCTCGATCAGGCGCTCTGCCAGTGCGTCACGCAACTGCTCTTCCTCCGGCACCTCTTGGCCGGCGAGTGTGGTCATCTCGGGCACGTTGTTCACGCGGTTCTCCTCCACAGCGGGGTTCTCCTGAGCCTGGTTGGTCGGATCTGGGGGTCGGTACGGAGCCGTGGGGGCTCGCGCGTCGGGGACGAGGCGGAAGCCCCGCGCCGGGTTGCCAACCGCCTGAATGGCCGGTCCGTTACATCCGGTGCGGCGGGCAATTCTCAACGCAGAGCTGGGGCTTCCAGGTGGTCTCTCACGGCTGGCAGAAGGGTGCGCATGTCAAGCAGCTGATCCGAGGGTCCAGAACCGTTCCAGGCAACCGCGTCGGTCTCGCTGCGGGCGATGACGAGAGCTGCGGGCGCCAGCGCCTGATCGAGCCGGTCCCCCGTGGCACCGAGCCGGTGCTGGGCCGGGGGCACCAGTTGCTCCACCTCGGGTACGCGGGCTGCCTCCGACGGCGCCGGCAGTCGCACCGCTACCCAGTGCTCCATCTCTTCGTCCAGTGCTGCCTCACGCGCCGACGACTCGGCGCGGTAGCGGCGAGCGCCCCACACCACGCCCGCAGCCAGCACGGTGGCGGCCACAGGGACGGCGACGGCCCACGCGTCCAGTAGGTCAGTGATCACGGCTCTCCCAAGAGCGAAACAGGGGTGTGCGTGGCGCCGCCAGCTGCTTCCTCCGGGGGGAGGAGGCAGACACACCAGCGGCGCCGTCACTGCGCGCCGGTGACGGATCGGCGCGCAGCCGCCCTCCGGCGACAGGAGGGTGGCCCGAACGGTGCGAGCCGGGCCTGTGCGTGCCGCCCGGGGGTGGTGGTCCCGGGGCTGCGGGTTGACTCCTCCGCAGCGCCGGGACGTCTATGTGGCGAGGACGCGAGCCCACACGTCCTTGCCAGGCACGCCCGGATGCCGACTCACGCCCACGTCGTGGGCCAGTTCCTCTACGAGGGCCAGTCCTCGGCCGCACTCGTCATCGAGCCCCGCTGCCCGTTGCTCGGGGGCAGCGTCGACGCGGTCGTGCACCGAAACCGTGACGCTGTCGGGGGCAAGCCCGCCCCGCTGTACCTCGACGGTCACGGTCACCGTTTCGCCGGCCGATCCCGTGCTCCCGTGCTGTACGGCGTTGGACACCAGCTCACTCGTAATCAGCACCACGTCGTCAAGTTGCTCACCGAGCCAGCCGCTCCGGAGCAGGTCCCGAACCCACGATCGGGCCGTCCCAACCGAGCCGGTACAGCTGGTCAGCACCAGCCGACCTCCTGGATGGCTCGGCACGGCCGTAAGGCGGATCACCGGACCTCGGCGCGGTCTGCTCTCCGGCCGGCGCCGGTTGAGGTTCCTGCCACGCAAGTGGTCGGTCGTGGGGTCACACGGATACATGGCGTCGTCTCCGAGCTGCTCTGCGGCGCGGAGATAGTTGGTCGTCTCACCACGACCAGACCCTGGCGTGCCCAGTTGACCACTCTCCGCTATGTCTGTGTCGAGCCTGGCCGACGCTGACTTCTCCGGCTAGCCCCAGAGTTCGCCCAACCCTCACCAGAACGCTGCATGTCTTGCCAGACTTGAGCCATAGTCACCACAGGCGTGTTATCGGGTGTGAACAGCAGTCGCTGTGGGGCATGGTGAGACCAGCGGCATCTCTTGCTAGGCGGAGGACGCATGGCGACAGTGTTCGAAAGCTACATTCAGGGGCATCGCCTCAGCGAGTACCAGGTCTTCATGAACGAATTTCGGCGCGCCGCGCAGAGAGTCGCCGAACAGGACAGAGATCCAGCTGTCGCGCGTCTGGTCATCTCGGAAAACACGTTCAACCGATGGCGCCGCGGTGAAGTGAAGCCGCAGCGTGACGCACGCAGAGTTCTGCACCAACTGACCGGCGCGAGTGTGGATTCACTCTGGGCGACAGAGAATAACTGCGAGGGACCTCAGAGCGCGGATGTCGCGGCACCCGACGGGTATGCGACCAGCGCCAGTGAAATGCGAAGGAGAGCGCAGATGGCAGCACGACGCGCGGAGGAATTCGCGATGGGAACCGAGCGCGGGATCGTAGGCGACGAGAGGATCGGCTTTGTCACCGATCGCGTTCAGGCTCTCATCGAGCAGTACCCGCGAGTGGCCCTCCCGCAGATCTGGGACGACCTCTTCGAGACGCAGGACCAGGTGTTCCGTCTCATTGAGAGCGGACGAGCCAAGCCGTCGCAGCTCAGGGACCTGCATGTGCTCGCCACCATCGTGTCGTTCCACGCTTCGAAGGCATCTCACGACATGGGCGACCCCTACCTCGCGCTGACTCAGGCGCGTGCCGCCGGCGTGTGTGCCGAACAGGCAGAGTACCCCGGCCTTGTGGCCCTCTCGTACGGCCTGCGCTCCCTGATCGCATTCTGGGCTGGGCGCCCGAGTGAGGCAATGCACTACGCCCAGCGCGGCACAGCTGCGAACCCTCAGGCAACGGGCACGTCCGCCGTCTGGCTCAGGAGCCTCGAAGGCCGGGCAGCAGCAGCCCTGGGCCGTGAAGAAGCCGCCATGAGCGCCATCCAGCAGGGGCAGCGGCTTCGTGGCGCCGTACGCCCGGACGAACTCGACCGCCTCGGCGGTCTGCTGGCTTTCCCCGAAGCACGGCAGGCGTACTACACGGCGGAGACCCGTGTGCTGCTCGGCCACGGTGGACCTGAGGTCACCAGCCTCACGGAAGGCGCCGTCAAGGCACTCAGCGACCGCACCTCACCGGAGTGGTCGTTCAGCGACCTTGCCGGAGCGCAGTGCGCCCTCGCGGCGAGCCGGCTGAGCGAAGGCGAGCTGGACGGTGTCGCCGATGCGGTGCGTCCCGTGCTCGACCTCTCACCTGGGCTGCGCACCCGCGGCATCGTCCTCTCAACGGGGCGCGTCGCCTCCGCCTTGCAGAGCGGCCCCCATGCGGCTGTGCCTCTCGCGACCTCCCTCGCCGAGGAGATCGAGGCTTACCCTGCCGCGCGCATGGCGCTGCCGGGCCGTTAGGTTCCGGGGATGGTCAACAAGCCCCCGAACCGGCTGCGTCTCCGAGAGGTCCGCCGCGACGACATCGAAGCCCTCCACGCCATCTACGGAGACGCGGCGACGACGCAGCACCTCTCCTTCGAGCCGCGCACACCAGAACAGGTGGCCTCGATCATCGACCGGTCGATGGCGTCCGCGGTCGAAAGCCCACGCACCGAGCACTGCGTCGCATTCACCCTGGCGAGCAGCGACGAACTCGTTGGCTTCGGTCGGCTGGCGCGCGACCCTCACCAGATGCGTGCGGCTACGGTGGGGTTCGCGATCCACCGCAGCTTGTGGGGGCAAGGGCTGGGGGTCGAGTCGCTGACTCTTCTCCTGGGCCTTGGCTTCGACGAACTGAACCTACACCGGGTCTGGGGAGCTCGATCGCCACTGAACGCAGCCTCGAAACGCACCATGGAGGCCGTGAACATGACGCAGGAAGGCGTCATTCGCGAGCACGTACTGAAAAACGGTTCGTGGCGCGACTCTGTCGTTCACGCAATTCTCGACCGGGAATGGCATCAGGGAACTCCCAATGCCGGCACCTAGTGCCCTGAGTTGTTAGTTCTTTGGCGGTTGTAGGGTTGGGGGATGCCGGGTCCGAAGCCGTTGCCGTTGGAGTTGTCCGAGCGTGAACGCCGCGTACTGCGCGACTGGTTGCGGAAGCGATCCGCGGGCCAGGCTCTGGTGCTGCGCGCGCGGATCGTGCTGGCATGTGCCGGGGGTCGCCCGAACGCGCAGGTCGCGCAGGAGCTCGGCATCTCGCGGGAGACGGTGCGCAAGTGGCGGTCCAGGTACGCCGCCGACCGCCTTGAGGGGCTGGTCGACGCTCCGCGCTCCGGTGCCCCGCGCCAGATCACGGACGAGCAGGTCGAGTCCCTGGTCGCCAGGACCTTGGACGAGAAGCCGCCGTCGGGGGATTCGCACTGGTCGTCGCGGTCGATGGCTGCGGCGACGGGCATGTCGCAGTCGGCCGTCTCCCGGATCTGGCGGGCGTTCGGCCTCAAGCCGCACATCGTGCAGACATGGAAGCTCTCCACCGACCCCGAGTTTGTCACCAAGGTCCGTGACGTGGTCGGCATCTACCTGTCCCCGCCGGAGAACGCCTTGGTCCTGGCGGTGGACGAGAAGTCGCAGATCCAGGCCTTGGACCGTACTCAGCCCGTACTGCCGCTGGCGCCGACCGTGCCGGCGCGGATGACGCACGACTACGTCCGGCACGGCACCACAAGCCTGTTCGCCGCCCTGGACATGGTTTCCGGCTCGGTCATAGCCCAGCACTACCGCCGCCACCGGCACCAGGAGTTCCTCCGCTTCCTGAGAACCATCGACTCCGCCGTACCCAAGGATCTGGACCTGCACCTGGTCCTGGACAACTATGCGACACACAAGACCGAGGCGGTGAAGAAGTGGCTGGTCCGCCATCCCCGCTTCCACCTGCACTTCACCCCCACCTCCGCGTCCTGGCTCAACCTCGTCGAGCGCTGGTTCGCCGAGCTGACCTGCCGCAAACTCCGCCGCTCAACCCACCGCAGCGTCGTCGAGCTGGAACGGGACATCCGCGGCTGGATCAACGAGTGGAACAAGGACCCCAAGCCGTTCGTGTGGACCAAGACCGCCGACCAGATCCTCGAGACTCTCGCCGCATACTGCACACGAACTAACAACTCAGGACACTAGGGCTGCGGCCGATAGCGAACACGAACCTCGGGGTAGAGCAGCGCCTTGTCCTTGATGAGGAACTCGTTCGTCCCGGTCTTGCCTGTCCGCCGCGGCTTCTTCTTGAGGCCCGGGCTCACGACCGAGGTCGAGCCTTCCTTGAGGGTGGTGTGGTCCTGCGCGCGTCTGTCCTGCCAGAGGTGCGCGAAGTCGGGCGAACCGATGAGCCCGCGCATCAGCATCATCTCCCGGGGAGGGTGCCCGGGATTCCGGCACTCGGGGTCCTCGCACTGCGGACACGCGAAGTACGTCTGCGCCTTGGAGCTGTTGTCGGCCACGTACGTGCCCTGGCCCAACACGCCGTACTGCGGCTTGTCGGCGGTGCCCTTGTTGCGGCCCAACGAGGGCGCCGGACCGCTCTCGTTCATCAGGTCCATGACGTGTCCGCTGGTGCCGTGCCAGAAGAAGGCCTCACCGGCGGTCTGCGGGGCCTGTGGACCCGGACGATCCGGCCGCGGGAACGACGACCGTGAAGATGTCGCCGCCGCGCCCCCGAGGTCGGGGCGGCTCCCGGTGGACCACGGAATCCGCTCGCTCCCGTCCCTGCCCGCCTGCAGCGACTGGTGGTAGAGCTGACGGTTGGCCACGTACTTCTCCCAAAGCTGGGGATTGGCGCAGACCTCGATACTTTCGATCGCCATGAGACCACTGCGGGGAGGCGGCGGGCCGCCGGACTCGCCTTCCTGAAGCCGCCGGGTGTGAGCGGACCGCTGCTCCGGAGTGAGGTTCGGGTCGGCGAGTCGATCCCGCGACTGAGCCATTCGGGTCGCTTCGCCCTTCGGGGCGGTGACGGGCGCCAGCTCCTGGGAGAGCCGGGCGTACTCCTGGATGGCGGTGAACACGGGATGCCCGGGCGGCAGATCGGCCACGAAGTAGCCTTTTCCGGAGTCGCTCCAGTCCAGCTGGTTCCAGTAGTCCGGGATTTCTCGACCCAGCTGGGCGTCGAGGCCGGCCGGCAGACCGGGCGGTGTCGCGGTCGCCGCTGCGGCAGGCGCACGTTGCACCGTGCTGCCGCGTGCGAGGGCGCGGGAGACAGCGGCGTTTCCGGCAAGGCGTTGAAGGGTCAGGATGTCTGCCGTCGGCCGGGTGGCCCCCGCTGGAGCGGGGCGCGTGACCGCAGCTCGCGCGCCGGTGCTCTGCACGCCTGCACGACTCCGTGCCCGCACGGACCGCTCCTCACCCCGGGGTCAGTCTTCCCGCACAGCCTCCATCCATATGACTGTCACACGACAGGACATCCAGGGCAGACGGAGGGGCAGGATGGACGACTCCACGGTGCAGGGTCCGGGCTCCCCCGAGCAGGCGGCGTCACAGACCTGCTCCACACGGGCACGCGGTTCTGGGCCGAGTCCCGCGCCTGTGCGCGTCCGAGAACCCCACCGTCCACCGCACACCGCCCGGGGCACCGACGACGTCGCTACGGCACCTCCCGCAGTCGGTGCTGCAACCGCCTGCCGGTCCTCAGCCGGACGCGGGCGGTTCGCTCCCGTCTCCGGCGGGATCGCCCGCCATCGGCCGTTTTCTCACGCCGGTTGGCGCATCGAGCATCCTCGTCCGCCGGCGAGGCCGACCGGGGCGGCGTGCGTCGCGCCGGTCCGCCTCGCCGTTCCGGGCGGCGGCGTCCGGAGCCGGGGCGCCGGGCCCCGTGGGCGGGGCCGCCGGTCCTGACCCAGCCCGGACAGGCCGGGTCAGGACGGGCGGCGGCTGTCGTGAGTTTCGGGGAGCGCGCGGAAGCCCGCAGCGCGGTAGGTCGCGACGGCGGGACCGTTGGCGCTCGGGGTGGTGACCAGCGCGCACGACGCCCCCAGCCCTCGGAGGGCCGACGCGGCGGCGACGGCCATCACCCGGCCGTGGCCGCGTCCGCGGTGCTCCGCGTGGACGCCCAGCGGTTCGAGCAGGCCGGGACGGCCCGGCCCGGCGGACCACACCGTCGCGGTCGCGACGGGCGACCCCCGGTCGTCGTACGCCACCAGGCACCGCGCGTCGGCGTAGGGCGCTCCCGCAGCCATGCAGTCCCAGCGCTCCCGCGTGAACGTGGAGCCGGTGAACGCCGCGCGCTGCACGGCCACTCGGTCCGCGACCCGGTCGGGGCCGGCCACCTCGACGCGCAGGCCGGGGTCGGGGACGGGGTCGGTGAGGTCGCGGCGCAGCGGGGTCCAGCGCTCGTCGGCCGCCCAGCCGCGCTCGGCGAGCAGCCGGTGCACGGAGGTCGCCATGGGCGCCTCGACGAACGCCCGACCCGCGCCGAGGATGCCGTGCGCGGGATCGGCCAGATCTCTGACGAGCCGATCGGCCAACTCGCCGTCCCCGTACGCCTCCGGTGCGACGTTCAGCCGCAGCAGCCCGGGGCCGTCGAGCAGGCCGACCGCGACCGGTTCCCCGTGCCTGGTCCAGACGCGGAGCGCCGCCGTCGTGGCCGCCGGGCCGAACCGGTGGAACCAGCCGACGTCCCCGGGGTGGAGTTGGACGGCCGCGCCGTCGCCCTGCCACACCCGGAGCGCGTCCAGCACGGCGTCCATCATGTCGGGGCCCGGGGTTCGGAGCTCGATCGTCATGGGCCCGATGAGACACCGATCCGGCCGATGTACGCACCCGGTTTTCACCGCGCGACGTGCGCGGCGGCCCCCGCCCGTCCCGGGGGTGAGACCAGGGCCGAAACTCGACGGCCTCTTGGACCGGGGTCACCGTCGCCCGTCATCCGGTGTCACCTCTTCGGGTCAAGAGCGCCAACGTGCGACCGACCACTGTTGACGGGGTGTGGCTGTGCCCGCGGCGAGCTGCCATGGTGCCGGTACGAACTGCGATCCGTCCCGGGGGTGAGACTCATGGCCTACCCGACACGTATGGCTGCTGCCCTGTCCGGAGCCACCACGGGTCAGCTGCGGACCTGGCGGCAGGACCGCGGCCAGGGCCCCGTTCTGCGCCCCGAGCTGTCCTCCCGCCCTGCCCTCTACTCCTTTCGCGACGTGCTGGCCCTCCGCACGTTCGCGCACCTGCGGCAGGACGTATCGCTGCAGAAGATCCGCAAAGCGCTGGCCAACCTGAAGAAGATCGGCGAGGTGGAGCACCTCTCCGGCTACTCGCTCGTCGCCGATCACGGTTCGATCGTGCTCGTCGGGGACGACGACCACGGGACAGACCTGGTCGCCCGGCCGGGCCAGCGTGTGATCGCGACCCTGGCCGACATCCTGCTGGAGTTCGCCCCCCGCCCCGGCGTCGTGGTCCCTCACCTGCTGCAGCCGAAACCGCACGTCTCCGTCGATCCCCGAACCCAGGGCGGAGCGCCCGTCATCACCGGTACCCGGGTGCCGTTCGACGTCGTCGCGGAGCTGGTCGAGGACGGCGTGCGACCGGAGGACATCGCGGCGTACTACCCGGGGGTGTCGGCCGATGCCGCGCGCGAGGCGGCCTCCTTCGCGCTGTCCGTGGACAGCTGTACCAGCGGTGCGCGTTCTGCCTGATGCGGATTCTGATCGACGAGAACGTGCCGGTGCAGTTGGTGGAGATGCTGCGGCGCCTCCTCCCGGACCACCAGGTCGACCACGTGGGGCAGATCCGGTGAGCGGGGAAGAAGGACTTGTCGCTGCTGCCCGACGCGGCTCACCGGGTCTACCCGGTGTTCCTCACCAAGGACTCCCGCCAGCTCGACGATCCGGATGAGACCGACGCCATCAAGAAGTCCGGCATGCACCACGTCAGGTTCAGTCAGACGCAGCGCAGCCGGGCCGACCTCGGCCTTTCCATGGGCGCGGTGGTGGCGGCAATGCCCCTGATCGTCGAGGAGCTACATCTCGCACCAGGGCAGCGGCTGTTCCACATCAAGGGGGGCTCGACCCAGCGGCCAAGCACCGGTTCGAGCAGGTCGACCCCGCCACCGCACCGGCCTACTGGCCTCGCTGACGGCACGCGAGTTCCCCCGGCGTACGGCCTTCCATGGGGTCGCATTGCTCGCCTCGCCGGACGTCAGGCTGACGGGCGGCCGGCGGAGGGTCAGCCGGTGGTGTCGCGGCGTTCCGCGCGGCGGCGGGCGTCCTCGTGGGCCGAGCGCAGCAGGCGCAGCAGCTCCGGGAGGCTCCGTTCGGTGGGATTGACGATCGCCACCCACCCGTGGGACCGGTACACCGGGTGCGGCTGGAGGACGTCGGTGGCGGCGTGGTCGCGGTCAGCGGCGGGGCCGTCCTCCGAGTTGCCGATGCCGAGGAGTTCGTCGAACGGCACGTGGTCGGCCCAGGCGTTGGGCACGTCGGTCGGGAAGGCGTCCCGGCGCGTGGGGACCGTGCCGCCGTTGCGCAGCCGGAGCAGGGTGAGCAGTTCCGGGGGCAGTGCCACGCCGAGGGTGTGTTCCGCCTCGGCGACGGCGTCGTCCGTCAGCGGCGGGTGGTGAGCGTCGTCTCCGGCGTCCGCCTCCGGCAGGGCATCCGCATCGGGATCGACGCAGGTGTCGGGCGCGTCCCAGAACGTCGCGCTGATCTCCTCGAAACGTGCCATGTCGCGGAACCTACGAGACGCCTCGGACAACCGGGCGCCGGACGCGGTGCGCCCTACCGCTGGAGCGGCCCGGCCCGCGATCAGGACCTGCGCCCGAAGCCCGCGACCGGCGCGCGCACCCCGCACCCCGCACGCCGGGCGTCCGTCGGTCGGCTCGCCCCCGCGCGGTCCCGGGTGGCTCAGCCGGGCTGCGAGAGCCGCTCCTGGAGTTCGAACCAGGTCGCCTTGCCGTCGCCGCGCGGGTCGACGCCCCAGGCGTCGGCGAGGTTCTCCATCAGCAGCAGCCCGCGGCCGGAGGAGGCCATCTCGCCGGGTTCGCGGCGGCGCGGCAGGTCGTCGCTGCCGTCGGCGACCTCGACGCGGAGCCGCCGCCCGCCGCTCGGACCGGTGATCTCGACGGTGAGCCGGGCGTCGGTGTCGGTGTGCACCAGCACGTTGGTGAGCATCTCGGAGAGCATCAGCACGGCGCCGTCGGTCTGGTCCGCGTCCGCCCAGTCGTGGAGCAGTTCGGCGAACTGGTGGCGAGCCTCGGCGATGCTGCCGGGTGCGGCCTGGTCGACGGTGACGACCAGCCGCCGTTCCGGGGCCTCGGGGCGCTGGAGGCTGAACAGCAGGAGCGCGATGTCGTCCTCGCGCCGGTCGGTGAGGGGGCCGGTGTGGCTGTGGCTGGGCGGCCCGTGCACACCCTCGATGAGACGGTCGGCCAACTTCTCCAGGTCGTCGGCGGGCTCGCCCCGCAGGATGCCGGCAAGGCGCGCCCAGCCGGTGTCCAGGGTGTGGCCGCCGGTCTCCAGGAGTCCGTCGGTGAACATCAGCAGCGTCTCGTCGCGCTGGAGGGTGATGCGGGTGGTCGGGTAGGACCAGTCGGGGACGATGCCCAGCGGCGGCCCACCGACCGTCGGTCGCTGCACGGGGGTGCCGTCGCCGAGCCGTACCGCGGGGTCGGGGTGGCCGGCGCGGGCGACGTCCAGGGTGCCGGTGCGGGGGTCGGCCTCCAGGTAGAGGCAGGTGGCGAACCGGGCGTCGCCGGAGAGCGGCATTCCGGAGAGGAACCGTGAGGCGCGGGAGAGGACGGTGTCGGGGCGGTGGCCCTCGGCTGCGTAGGCGCGGAGCGCGATGCGGAGCTGCGCCATGATCGCGGCGGCGCGGACGTCGTGTCCCTGGACATCGCCGATGACCAGGGCGACCCGGTCGGAGGGCAGCGGGATCACGTCGTACCAGTCGCCGCCGATCTGGAGGCCGCCGCCGGTGGGGACGTAGCGGGCGATGAGCTGCGCGCCGGGGATGTCGGGGTTGGCGGCAGGCGCCATCGTGTGCTGCAGGTCGGCGGAGAGTTCGCGCTCGGTCTCGAAGACGTGGGTCCGGGCGAGCGCCTGCGCCAGCATGCGGGCGACGGTGGTGAGCACGGACCGCTCGTCGGGGCTGAAGGAGACCGGCTCGGGGAAGGACGCCATCCAGGCGCCGATCGTCCGGCCGCCGACGATCAGCGGCAGGTAGGCCCAGGCGCAGCGGCCGAACTCCTTCACGTAGGGCCACGCCTCGGGGAACCGGCGCTGGTACTCGGCCGGGCCCGGGACGTACACGGCGCGGCCGGTGCGGATGGCCTCCGCGGCGGGGTACGGCGAGTCCAGGGTGGGGGCGAAGCCGCGGGCCGCCTGGCGGCGCTGCGGGGTGGCGGAGATCGAGTAGCCGTGGTGGCCGACGACGGTGAGCTCCCCCGCCTCGACGCCGAAGACGATCAGTCCGTCGGGTGAGAAGCCGGGAAGGGCCAGTCCCGCGGCGACGCGCAGCACCTCGCCGGTGGTGCGGGCCTCGGCGAGGGCACGGCCCGCGTCCAGGAGGAACGCCTCCCGGGAGAGCCGCCAGTCCCGGCCGAGGGGGGCGGCGACGGCGGTGCTGGGCGGCACCTCCATCAGGGTGCCGCTCATCGCGAAGTCGTCGCCGTCGCCGTGGGCGCGGACCCGCGCGCGGAGAGTGCACGCATCCGTCCCGTCGGGCGCGATGACGCGGAGCCGGCTCTCGCCGATGCGTTCCTCGGCGGCGCTGAGGGTGGCCACGCGGTACAGCTCGATGTAGTCCTCGACATGGACCCGGGCGCGGACGGTGGCCTCGCCGATGGTGGTGTACCGCTCGGGCAGGCCGAAGAGTCCGGCGGCGGTGGCGTCGAGCGTGACCAGACCAGTCGCGTGGTCCCAGCGCCAGAGTCCGGTCCCTGCCGCGGCCAGCACATCCTCGGTGCGCATTTGTCTCACTTTATGCGTAAGTACGCCCGAACGGCGAGAGGGCTAGGCCGGGGCGGTAGTCTGAGGTGCCCCCGGCTGTCGCTGTCGTGGCCGCTGTCGCTCCGCCGTCGGCGGCCCGTCGGCATGCCGGCGGTGAACCGTTGACCCTGGCTCTCGGACGACTTGGATTGAGCGATGCACCGGTACCGGTCCCACACCTGCGGCGAACTGCGCTCCGCGGACATCGGCAGTGATGTCCGGCTGTCGGGCTGGCTGCACAATCGCCGGAACCTGGGCGGCATCCTCTTCATCGATGTCCGGGACCACTACGGCATCACGCAGCTGGTGGTCCGCCCCGGTACCGACGCGAACGAGCGGCTGTCGTCCCTGTCGAAGGAGACGGTGATCCGCGTCGACGGCTCGGTCGTGGCCCGCGGCGCCGACAACGTCAACCCGGAGCTGCCGACCGGCGAGGTCGAGGTGGAGGTCTCGGGCCTGGAGGTCCTCGGCGGCGCCGAGCAGATCCCGTTCACCATCAACGCCGAGGACGGCGTCAACGAGGAGCGGCGCCTGGAGTACCGCTTCCTCGACCTGCGCCGTGAGCGGATGCACCGCAACATCCTGCTGCGCTCGGCCGTGATCTCCGCGATCCGGCAGAAGATGACCGCGCAGGGCTTCAACGAGATGGCGACGCCGATCCTGTCGGCGACCTCCCCCGAGGGCGCCCGCGACTTCCTGGTGCCCTCGCGGCTGCACGCCGGCAAGTTCTACGCACTGCCGCAGGCGCCGCAGCAGTTCAAGCAGCTGCTGATGATCGCGGGCTTCGACCGCTACTTCCAGATCGCGCCGTGCTTCCGCGACGAGGACGCCCGCGCCGACCGCTCCCCCGGCGAGTTCTACCAGCTCGACGTCGAGATGAGCTTCGTCGAGCAGGAGGACGTCTTCGTCGTCATCGAGAAGGTGATGACGGAGCTGTTCGAGGAGTTCGGCAACGGCAAGCACGTCACCTCGCCGTTCCCGCGCATCCCGTTCCGGGAGGCCATGGAGAAGTACGGCTCGGACAAGCCGGACCTGCGCGCCCAGCTCGAACTCGTCGACGTCACCGACGTGTTCGCCGGCTCGGAGTTCAAGGCGTTCGCCGGCAAGCACGTCCGCGCCCTCGCGGTGCCGGACACCGGCGACCAGCCGCGCAAGTTCTTCGACCAGATGGGCGAGTTCGCCGTCGAGCAGGGCGCGAAGGGCCTGGCCTGGGTCCGCGTCGGCGAGGGCAACGCCCTGACCGGCCCCATCGCCAAGTTCCTCACCGAGGAGAACACCACCGCGCTCGTGGAGCGCCTCGGCGCCAAGGCCGGCACGGCGATCTTCTTCGGCGCCGGCGAGTACGACGAGGTCTCCAAGATCATGGGCGCGGTCCGCGTCGAGGCCGCGCGCCGGACGGGTCACTTCGAGGAGAACGTCTACCGGTTCTGCTGGATCGTGGACTTCCCGATGTTCGAGAAGAACGAGGACACCGGGCAGATCGAGTTCTCGCACAACCCGTTCTCCATGCCGCAGGGCGGGCTGGAGGCCCTCAACAGCAAGGACCCGCTGGACATCCTGGCGTGGCAGTACGACATCGTCTGCAACGGCACCGAGCTGTCCTCCGGCGCGATCCGGAACCACGAGCCCGAGATCATGTACCGCGCGTTCGAGATCGCGGGCTACTCCAACGAGGACGTCGAGCGTGAGTTCGGCGGCATGCTGCGGGCCTTCACCTTCGGCGCGCCGCCGCACGGCGGCATCGCTCCCGGTGTGGACCGCATCGTGATGCTGCTGGCGGACGAGCCCAACATCCGCGAGACCATCGCCTTCCCGCTCAACGGCAACGCGCAGGACCTGCTGATGGGCGCGCCGTCCACGGTCGACGAGTCGCGGCTCAAGGAGCTGCACCTGTCGCTGCGGCCCTCCGCCCAGCAGGCGCTGAAGGCGGCTGCCGAGGCCAAGGACGGCGACGCCGCGCAGTAGGCGCGTCACCCGAGACGACGGCCCCGGCCGCCACCCCGCACCGGGGTGGCGGCCGGGGTCTTCTCCGTGTCCTTCCGCCGCCGCTCCCGTTGTGCGAACGGCTGACGCGGTGCCGGCAGGTTCCCGTCGCGCGCCCGGCAGGCGGCGGCTCCCGGCACTCGCGCTGCCGACTCCTCGGGCGGTCCGGTGAGTCGCAACGTTGTCCACAGCCTGGGGACAACGCATCGTGCCCGCGCGTGCGACGCGTCGGAAACCGGTGGGCAGGCCCGGCGGGGCGCGGTACAGTCGAAAACGTCCTGTTGTCTCCGATAGAGGTGGACGTTGCGCATCTGAGGTACGCGAACATCGCGCGGTACGGCACGGCCGTACGGCGTCACGCGCTCGCAGGCCCCTTCCCCGGTGGCCGCCCGCCCGTGACGTCCCGCGTGGACGCGACCTCGGTGCATCCGCCGTCCCTTCCGCCGACAGGCCTCCGACGGACTCTCGCCGGTACCCGGCCGAGACGTCCCGGCAGCCCCCGGCGCCCCGCTCCCGGCAGCCCCAGGGCCGCCCGCGAGACAGGACGACTCCCCCGCACCTGATCAGCCGCTCGCCCCCGAGTCGGCCCGGTCGTCACCGCACGGTGCTCGCAGACGAGCCCCCCGACCAGCGCTCACGACTGCGAGTGACCCATGACCCACACACCCCGCACCACCCCCGCGGGCTCCGCCCTGACCTGCTCCGCCCTGACCTTCCGGTTCGCCGACGGCACTCCCGTCCTGGACGACCTGTCGATGACGGTGCCGCGCGGGCGCACCGGCCTCGTCGGCGCCAACGGCAGCGGCAAGTCGACCCTGCTGAAGCTGCTCGCCGGGCAGCTGCGGCCCGAGAGCGGATCGGTCGGCGTGACCGGCAGCCTGGCGTTGCTGCCGCAGAACATCACCCTCGACACCGGGCTCCGCGTCGAGCAGGCGCTCGGTATCGCCGAGCAGCGCGCGGCCGTCCGCGCCATCGAGTCCGGGGACGTGGACCCCGCGCACTTCGAGACGGTCGGCGAGGACTGGGACGTCGAGGAGCGCGCCCTGGCGACGCTCGGCTCGCTCGGCCTGGACCATCTCGGGCTCGACCGGATGGTCGGGGAGATGTCGGGCGGCGAGACCGTGCTGCTGCGTCTCGCCGCACTGCTGCTGGGCAGGCCGGACGTGCTGCTGCTCGACGAACCGACCAACAACCTCGACCTGTTCGCCCGACGCCGGCTCCACGACGCCGTCGACACCTGGCGCAGCGGCATCCTCGTCGTCGTGAGCCACGACCGGGAGCTCCTGGAACGCGTGGACCGCATCGCGGAGCTGCGGTCGGGCGAGGTCGCCTGGTACGGCGGCGGCTGGTCCGCGTACCAGGAGGCCGTCGCCGCCCAGCAGGAGACCGCGGAGCGACTGCTGCGGGTGGCCGACGCCGACGTGCGGCGGCAGAAGAAGGAGTTGGAGGAGTCCCGTATCAAGATCGCCCGCCGGGAACGGCACAGCCGCCGCATGCAGGCGGAGCGCCGGGCGCCGCGCATCGTGGCGGGCAACCGCAAGCGCGCCGCGCAGGAGTCGGCGGGCAAGCTGCGCGGGCTCCACGAGGACCGACTCGACGAGGCGCGCGAGCGCCGGGACGAGGCCGCCGACGCGGTACGCGCCGACGCCGCGATCCGGGTCGACCTCCCGGCGACCGAGGTCCCCGCCGGCCGGACCGTGCTGACCGTCGAGGGGCTGCGGCTGCCCCACGGCCGGCTGCGCCACGGCGACCTGGCCGTGCACGGCCCCGAACGGGTCGCGCTGGTCGGACGGAACGGCGCCGGCAAGACGTCGCTGCTCCGGGCCGTCGCCGGGACCCTCGCCCCGGAAGCGGGACAGGCCCGTGCGCACGTCCCGCTGCGTTTCCTGCCGCAGCGGCTCGACGTCCTGGACGACGGGCTGAGCATCGCGGCCAACGTCGCGAACGTCGCTCCGGGCGTGCCGGACAACGAGATCCGGCGGCAACTCGCCCGGTTCCTGTTCCGCGGGGCCCGCGCGGAACAGCCCGCCGGGACCCTCTCCGGCGGGGAGCGATTCCGCGCGGCGCTCGCCGCCATGCTGCTGGCCTCCCCCGCGCCGCAGCTGCTGATGCTGGACGAGCCGACCAACAACCTCGACCTGGCGAGCGTCCGGCGGCTGACCGAAGCCCTCGCCTCCTACCGGGGCGCGCTGCTGATCGCCGGCCACGACCTGGCGTTCCTGGAGTCGGTGGGGGTGACCCGCTGGGTGCTGCTCGACGAGACGCTGGTGGAGAGCGGTCCCGACGAGATCCGCGCGCTGCTCGCCGACGGCGGGCGGACGGACGGCGCCGCCCCCGCGGGCGGGGACGGCGAGCGCTGAGCCGAGCCGCCGCCCCGGCGCGGGTGACCCCCGCGCGGGTGAGGCCCCGGCGCGGCGACCCCTCCCGGTCCGACCTCGGGCGTCGCCGTGCGTCCTCCGCGGCAGCGGCGGCGGTACGTCGGCTCGGAGGGGGGCGGCTCGGGGGGCGGCTCGGAGGGTGCGGTCTCAGCGTCGGGGCGTGCCGCTGTCCTCGCGGGTGAGGTCCCACGCCTCGTCGTCGGTGGCGGAGTCGGGGCCGGTGACCGAGCCTCCCGGATCGGCGGGTCGAGTCGTCGGGGAGGGCCCGGCGGCTCGCCGGTCCTGGGTGGTCCCCTCCCCCGCCGCGCGGAACGTCCGCAGTCGGAGGCTGTTGAGCACGACCGACACCGAGGAGAACGCCATGGCCGCGCCCGCCAGCATGGGGTTCAGGAGACCGGCTGCCGCCACCGGGATCGCCGCGGTGTTGTAGCCGAACGCCCAGACCAGGTTGGTCTTGATGGTGAAGAGGGTCCGCCGCGACAGGCGGATGGCGTCGGCCGCCGCCCGCAGGTCGCCCCGCACCAGCGTGAGGTCGCCCGCCTCCATGGCGGCGTCCGTGCCCGTGCCCATCGCCAGGCCCAGGTCCGCCGTGGCGAGCGCCGCCGCGTCGTTGACGCCGTCACCGACCATGGCGACGGTCCGTCCCTCCGCCTGGAGCTCCCGGATCACCGCGACCTTGTCCTCCGGCATGACCTCCGCGACGACCTCGTCGATGCCGACCTCCGCGGCGACCGCCTCGGCGACGGCCCAGTTGTCGCCCGTCAGCAGCACCGGTGTCAGCCCGAGGGCACGCAGCCGCCGGATCGCCTCCGCGCTCGTCTCCTTGACCGCGTCCGCGATCTCCAGCACGGCGCGCGCCCGGCCCTCCCAGCCGACCAGCACCGCCGTCGCGCCCCGACGCTGGGCGCCCTCCACCAACTCCGCCAGTTCGGCGGGCACATCGATACCGGACTCGGCGAAGAGCCGCGCCCGGCCCACCGACACGGTGCGGCCCTCGACCACGCCCCGCACGCCGAGGCCGGCGAGGTTGGTGAACGACGCCACCTCGGGCAACGGCCCCACGCGTTCCTCGGCACCGGCGGCGACGGCGCGGGCGATCGGATGCTCCGAGGCGTGCTCCAGCGCACCGGCCAGCCGCAGTGCTTCCCGTTCCTCGTCCTCGCCACCGGCGGCGGTGCGGACGGCGACCAGCGTCATGCGGCCGGTGGTGACGGTGCCGGTCTTGTCCAGCACGACGGTGTCGACCCGCCGGGTGTTCTCCAGGACCTCCGGACCCTTGATCAGGATGCCCAGTTGGGCGCCGCGGCCGGTGCCGACCATCAGCGCGGTCGGCGTGGCGAGCCCGAGGGCGCAGGGGCAGGCGATGATCAGTACGGCGACGGCCGCGGTGAACGCGGCCCCGAGGCCCGACCCGTTGCCCAGCCAGAAACCGAAGGCCGCGACGGCGACGCCGATCACGGACGGCACGAACACGGCCGAGACCCGGTCCGCGAGCCGCTGCACGGCGGCCTTGCCCGACTGCGCGTCCTCCACCAGCTTCGCCATGCGCGCCAGTTGGGTGTCGGAGCCGACGCGGGTGGCCTCGACCACCAGCCGTCCGGAGGTGTTGACGGTGGCGCCGGTGACGCTGTCGTCGGGCGCGACCTCGACGGGGACGGACTCCCCCGTCAGCATCGAGGCGTCGACCGCGGACTCCCCGCGCAGCACCCGTCCGTCGGTGGCGACGGTCTCGCCCGGGCGGACGACGAAGTGGTCGCCGACCTTCAGCTGTTCGACCGGCACCCGCACCTCGCGACCGTCGCGCAGCACCACCGCGTCACGCGCGCCGAGTTCCAGCAGCGCGCGCAGTGCCGCACCCGCCTTTCGCTTGGTACGGGCCTCCACGTACCGGCCGGTCAGGATGAACGCGATGACACCGGCGGCGACCTCCAGGTAGATGTTGCCGCCGGCGTCCGTTCGCGCGATGGTGAGCTCGAAGCCGTGGGTCATCCCCGGTCGACCCGCGGTCCCCAGGAACAGCGCCCAGACCGACCACAGGGTCGCGGCGGTGGTGCCTACGGAGATCAGGGTGTCCATCGTGGCGGCACCGTGCCGGGCGTTGGTCCACGCGGCCCGGTGGAACTGCCAGCCGCCCCACACCACCGCCGGTGCGGCGAGGGTCAGCGACAGCCACTGCCAGTACTCGAACTGCCAGGCGGGCACCATGGCCAGGACGATCACGGGAAGCGCCAGCGCCCACGTGACGAGCATCCGATGGCGGAGCAGCGCGAGCGAGTCGCGGCCGGGGGGCTCGGCGCTGTGCCCCCCGTAGGCGCCGTGCTCCGCCGCGTCGTCCCCCGCCGCCGCGCGGGGCGGCGGGGGCGGGACAGCGGTGTAACCGGCCCCCTCGACCGTGGCGACGAGCTCCTCGACGGCGGTGCCGTCGGCGACGGTCGCACGGGCCTTCTCGGTGGCGTAGTTGACGGTCGCGGTCACCCCGTCCATCCGATTGAGCTTCTTCTCGATACGGACGGCGCAGGCGGCGCACGTCATACCGCCGATGGACAGCTCCACCTCGGTGGCCGTCCCGGTGCCCGTCGTCATGGTCCCGTCTCCTCCTGCGCGACTCCGCGATACCCGGCGGGGGTATCTCTCTCCCGGTATACCCCCACTGGGTACGTGACGCAAGCGGCGCGGCTTCCGTCGCACGGGTTCAACAGATACCCTACGGGGGTATGCTCGGCGGCGACGGTGGCTCGGCGATCAGGAACCGGCCGACCGGCCGACCGGGAGGCGCCGGGCGACGACCCGCCACCGACCGCACGACCGAGGAGGTCCCTGTGACGACCGGCCGAACCCAGCGAGGACTCCGCGAGAGGTTCTCCGGCGACGGCGGCGACAGCGCCGCGCTGCGGATGGGCGCCTTCGCCGCCGCGCTGGCACTCGTCTTCGGCACCGCCTTCACCGTCGGCACGCTCACCGAACCCGCGGCACCGCCTCCCGTGAACGAGACGACCCCGGGCGGCGGCGGGAGCGGCGACACCGACCGGGACGAGGACCGCGACACCCCCGGCCACGGCCACGGCTGACCACCGGCCGGCGGCCACCGTGCGACGGGCAAGGGCCACCGGGCGGCAGCCCCGAACGGCACACACCGGTTGAGGAGGGGTGCCCGCGGCGGTACTTTCGGCCTATCCCGGAGGGAGACGCCGATGTCGCCTCACGCCGACCGCACGCGCAACCGCGCCGAGCTCGGGCACCGGCTGCGCTACGCGGCGCGCCACCCCGGGCGCATCGCGCCGCACGTCCGCCGCACCGCACGTGACCTCTGGCTCCGCGCGCGCCACCGCGACCACGTCGCCTACTACCGCGCCGTCATGGCCTCCGACGCCGCGCGCGACCCCCGCGCGGCCGTCGGCAGCAGGAACAACGAACGCTGGCTGGCGCTGGGCGCAATGCAGTTCGACTACCTGCTGCGCCACGGCCTGCGGCCGGACCACCACATGCTGGAGATCGGCTGCGGCAACCTCCGCGCCGGGTGGCGTTTCATCGACCACCTCGACAGCGGGCACTACTACGGCATCGACATCTCCCCCGACATCCTGGTCCACGCCAAGCGGACGCTGGTCGAGCGCGGCCTCCAGTCGAAACTGCCCCACCTCACCATGACCGACGACCTCACCCTCGACTTCCTCCCCGACGAGCACTTCCACGTCGTGCACGCCCACAGCGTCTTCTCGCACTCGCCGCCCGAGGTGATCGACGAATGCCTCGCGCACGTCGGTCGCGTGCTGCGCCCCGGCGGCTGGTTCGACTTCACCTTCGACCGGACCGAGGGCCGCGAGCACCAGGTGCTGCGGGAGGACTTCTACTACCGCACCGAGACCCTCACGGCGCTCGCGGCCTCCCACGGGCTGGAGGCCGCCTTCATGTCCGACTGGGAGGAGCTCCCCCACGGGCAGTCGAAGATCCGCGTGCTCCGGCCTGCCACCGCCCGCGGGTCCCGGGCGCGCCGCGAGGACGTCGGCCCGGCGCCCGCCGACGGCCCCGACGCGGGACACACGGACGGCTGACCGGCGCGGGGAGCGGCCTCCGCAGGTCGCGGCATGGCGACGGAGGCTGCCCCGTCGCCCGCTCGGGCGGCAGCGCTGCGGGCCGTGCCGTCAGCGCCGCCGGTCCCCTCGGTCACCACCACGAGCGCCGCCACCGCGTGCCGCACGCCGGACCTGCGCGGAGGTACCCGCCGCCCGCCCGCCGACCGCGCGGGGCGGCGCGGCTCCCGAACCGGGCGAGGTGATCCGGTGCAGGTCGGCCCAGGCCGGGGCGGAAAGCGTCCGGGGCAGGTCGCGGTCGCCGAGCCGGTGCCGCCGCGCCCAGGCCGCCGCACCGGCGGAAGACAGCGACGGGCACGCACCACGCACGATCTGTCGCACCCCCCTCCCGCGCCCGGTGAACACGGCGTGCACCAGCCCCTGGTAGCGGACGCGCTCCGACGCCGGCACCAGCGGCTCCCGCCGCCGCTCCACCAGCAGGAGGCCGCCGTCGACACCCGGCCGAGGGTGGAAAGCCCCCGCCGGGACCCGCGCCACCAGCGCGAAGTCGTACCAGGGCCACCACTGCGCTGTCATCATGGTGGCCCCGCCGACCCCGGCGCGCCGCCGAGCCACCTCCCACTGCACGAGCAGTACCGCGTCTGTCCAGTGGTCCGCGTGCAGCACCCGCCGCAGCAGCGCGGTCGTCCGGTCGAACGGCACGTTGCCGACCAGGACGAAGGGGGAGGACGGCAGTCGGTGGCGAAGGAAGTCCCCCTCCACCACTGTCACGCCCGGACCGGCCCGGCGGCGGAGCTCCCGCGCCCGCACCCCGTCCAGCTCCACGGCGGTGAGGGAGCGGCCCAGCCGCCGCATCGGCAGCGTCAACGCGCCGTCGCCCGGACCGATCTCCACGACGGGGCCGGAGGTGGCTGCGACGAGTCGCACGACCTTCTCCACCACGCCGCGGTCGACCAGGAAGTTCTGGCCGAACTCGTGGCGCCCGTCGGCGAGGGCATGCCGACCGCCCCGGCGCTCGCGGGGCACGGCGCGCTCGGGTCCGTCGGTGCGGTCGGGTCCGTCGGTGCGGGCTCGACGGCCGTCGCGGGGGTCGCGGGGATCGCTGTGGTCTCGGGGATCGCTGTGGTCTCGGGGATCGCTGTGGTCTCGGGGGTCGCTGTGGGAATGCTGGAAGGGCACGGTGCCGGACTCCGGGGCAGTGGGAAGCCGGGCAGCACGAACGGCCGCCCGGCGCTGGTCGCGCGGGGAGCGGCGGTGCGTTCGTCACGGGTGCGAGGACGGCGCCCGGAACCCCGGTGGCGGCAGCGGAGTGCGGCCGACGGGGGCGGGGGCGCGGCTCGGGAGGTGAGGGCCCGCCGCTAGGAGCGGCGGGGGCGCGTCACGGCGGCCATGGTGCAGCACATGGCCCGGACCCTACGGACGCCGCCCGGAGCGGGCAACACCTTTTCCGCGCGGCGGCCGACCGGTGTCGGACCGCGTCCGGCGGGTCTCGCGAGCCCGTCGGACGCGGTCCGCCAGAAACGATCTCGCGACAGCGAGGAGCGATCTCGCGCCCCACAGGTGAGACCGAGGAGGCACCAGGGATGAGCGAGGACCCCACCGCGGCACCGCTGCGTACCGCCGTCATCGTCGGCAGTACCCGCGAGACCCGCGCCGGTGAGGCGATCGGGAGCTGGTTCACCGCGCTCGCCACGGACCGCGACGACCACGAGATCGATCTTCTCGATCTGGCCGAGTGGGAGTTCCCAAGACGCCGGGCCGACACTCCGGACGCCACGGTCACCGAGTTCGCCCGACGGCTGCGAAGGGCCGAGAGCTTCGTCGTCGTCACGCCCGAGTACAACCGCAGCTTCCCGGCGCCGCTGAAGCAGGCCATCGACTACGGTTTCGACGAGTGGCAGGCGAAGCCCGTCGCCTTCGTCTCCTACGGCTACCGATGGGCCGGCCGCTACGCGGTCGAACAGCTGCGCTCGGTCTTCACCGAGCTTCGCGCCGTCACCCTGCGCGACGGCCTCCACCTCGACCTCCTCGACGGGACCCCCGACGACCTCGGTGGCGCGACCGGCGCCGAGGAGCGGCGATGCGTCGCCCACCAGGTACTGGACCACCTCGGCTGGTGGGGGCTCACCCTCCGCGAGGGCCGAGCGGCGCGCCCGTATCCCGGCTGACCCGCACGTCCCCGGCGACCCACCCCAACCACCACGGACGAAGGAAAGAGATGACCGACCACCACTCACCAGTGATCGAGACCAGCGGGCTGGTGAAGACCTTCGGCGACAACCGCGCCGTGGACGGCGTCGACCTGTCGGTGCCGGCCGGGGCCGTCTACGGTGTGCTCGGCCCGAACGGTGCCGGCAAGACCACCACGGTGAAGATGCTCGCGACGCTGTTGCGACCGGACGGCGGCACCGCCCGCGTCTTCGGCCACGACGTGCGGCGCGAGCCGGAGAAGGTCCGCCGCCGGGTCAGCATGACGGGGCAGTACGCCTCCCTCGACGAGGACCTCACGGGCAGCGAGAACCTGACGCTCCTCGGCCGGCTGCTCGGCTACGACAGGCGGGCCGCCCGGGAACGCGGCGACGAGTTGCTGGCCGCGTTCGGTCTGGAGGCCGCGGCCGGCCGCCAGGTCAAGAAGTACTCGGGTGGCATGCGACGCCGCGTGGACATCGCCGCCAGCCTGCTGAACATCCCCGACCTGCTCTTCCTCGACGAACCCACCACGGGGCTCGACCCGCGCAGCCGCAGCCAGGTGTGGGAGATCATCCGGACGATCGTCGCCACGGGGACCACCGTGCTGCTCACCACCCAGTACCTGGAGGAGGCGGACCAGCTCGCGGGCCGGATCGCCGTCATCGACCAGGGCCGGGTCATCGCGGAGGGCACGCCCGGCGAGCTGAAGTCGTCCGTCGGCGCCGGCGCCGTCCACGTGCGGCTGCGCGACCCCGGCCGCCGGGAGGCGGCACGGCAGGTCCTGGCGACCGCGCTCGCCACCGAGGTCCAGCTCGAAGCGGACCCCGTGGCACTGACGGCGCGGCTCTCCACCACCGGCGACGACCGGGTCGCCGCGGAACGGGCCGCCTCGGCGCTCGGCGAGCTGGCGCGGGCCGGAATCGTCGTGGACGACTTCTCGCTGGGCCGCCCCAGCCTCGACGAGGTCTTCCTGGCCATCACCGGACACCCGGCGGAGCCCCGCGACCGCGCCGCGGCGGACGCGGCACCGGCCCAGGACGGGACCGCTGCCGCCGGCCCGGGGGCCGCCTCCACGACCGACGGCGGGACCGCCCACGGCGACCGCACCACCGAAAGGACCTCGGCATGACCAGCACCAGCACCGGCGTCAGCAACGAGACCGGGGGCGGCGGGGCGGCATCGGCCGGTGGCACCGACCCGGCCGGTGGCGCGGGCCCGGCGGGCACGGGCTCGGCGGGCACGGGGGTCGCGGACCGCCCCGTCGCCGACACGCTGACGGAACTGCTCGTCAACCGGGAGCGGCCACCGCGTCCCGGGCCGGTCTCCGCCTCCGCCACCTTCGGTTGGCGCGCCATGCTGAAGATCAAGCACGTGCCGGAGCAGCTCGCCGACGTCACGGTCTTCCCGATCATCATGACCCTGATGTTCACCTTCCTCTTCGGAGGTGCGCTGGCGGGCTCGACCACCGAGTACCTGCAGTACCTGCTGCCGGGGATCATGGTCATGAGCGTCGTCATGACGACGATGTACACCGGTGTCTCGGTCAACAACGACATCGAGAAGGGCGTCTTCGACCGCTTCCGCACGCTGGCGGTCTGGCGGCCGTCACCGATGGTGGGCTACCTGCTCGGGGACGCCTTCCGCTACACCGTCGCTTCCGCGGTGATCCTCACGGTCGGTCTCATCCTCGGGTTCCGGCCCGACGGCGGAGTCGTGGGCGTCCTGGCGGGAGTCGGCCTGCTGGTCGTCTTCTGCTTCGCGTTCTCGTGGATCTGGACCATGTTCGGGCTGCTGCTGCGCTCGGAGAAGTCCGTCATGGGCGTCTCCATGATGGTGCTCTTCCCGATGACCTTCCTCAGCAACATCCTGGTCGAGCCGGAGACGATGCCCGGCTGGCTCCAGGGGTTCGTCGAGGTCAACCCCATCGCGCATCTGGTGGCGGCTGTCCGCGACCTGATGGCCGGCCACGTCAACACCGGTGAGATCACCTGGACGCTCGTCGCGGGCGGGCTGATCATGGCCGTCTTCGGCACGCTGACGATGCGGCTGTACAACCGCAAGTGACGGGGGCCGCCGGTCACCCCGCCGGTCACCCGACCGTCGCCCCGCCCACCGCCGTTCGGCCGGTGGGCGGGGC
>NZ_JAAVJB010000139.1 GCF_012034385.1 Streptomyces spiramenti | reverse complement strand
CGCCCGAGGCCGCCGAGGCGTTCCTCGCTGCGCTCGCCGAGCGGGTCGCCCTCGCCGTCGCGACCGTCGCCGCCGTGCTGGACCCCGGCTGCGTGGTCCTGGGGGGCGAGACGGGCCGTGCCGGTGGCCGCGGGTTGGCCCGCCGCGTCGAAGTACGACTGGCGACGCTGTCGCCGCTGGTCACCGAGGTGCGGGCGGCGCGATCCGGCGGTGGTGCGGTGCTCAGCGGGGCGCTGTTGACCGCGCTGGACGCCGCGCGCGACGCCTTGTTCGTTCCGGGCATCCGTCCGCCCGCCTGAGCTGTGGTCGGGCGCCGACCGCCGCGGCCGTGGTCGCCCGCGGAGGATCGGCGCGGCGGTGGTGCGAGTCGGTGCCCGGCTGCGCCACCCGCGCCCACCCGGGGCGTGACCCACGACACAGCTCTGCCGCTTCCCCCGCCGCTCCGTGGTCGGCCGTGGCAGACTGGTCCCGTATCAGTGACGCAAGCGCACTCCGGGGTCGGTGAAATTCCGAGCCGGCGGTTACAGTCCGCGACCCGGCCACCTCCAGTGGCCGGTTGACCAGGTGAAACTCCTGGACCGACGGTGAGAGTCCGGATGGGAGGCAGTGCGCGGCGGAACCGGCACGGCTGTGTGCCGCGCACCGCCCGCGTCCCGGGTGAACCCCGGGACGAGGCAGCGCGCTCCCATTGCCGTCGTCGGTCGCCGTCCGTTTCTCCCAGCGCCCCGGACGTCTTGCCCGACAGGCAGGAGAACCGGTGGCCGCACCAGCCGACGACGCCGAGCGCCGCGCCATGCGCCGCGCACTGGAGCTCGCCTCCCGCGGCCTGGGACACACCAGCCCGAACCCCGTGGTCGGCTGCGTCGTACTCGCCCCTGACGGCCGGACCGTCGGAGAGGGATGGCACCGCCGCGCCGGCGGCCCGCACGCCGAGGTCGAGGCGCTCTCCCTGGCCGGGGACCGTGCCCGGGGCGGCACTGCCGTCGTCACCCTCGAACCCTGCGACCACACCGGCCGCACCGGTCCGTGCAGCGGTGCGCTGCTGGCTGCCGGCGTCGCCCGGGTCGTCTACGCCGTCCCGGACCCCACCGCCCGAGCCGCCGGCGGGGCGGCCACGCTCCGCCGCGCCGGGATCGACGTCACCGGCGGGCTCCTCGGGCCGGAGGCCGAGAACGTCAACCACGCCTGGCTCACCGCGGCCCGCCGCGGCCGACCGGCCGTCACCTGGAAGTACGGTGCCACCCTCGACGGCCGGGTCGCCGCCGCCGACGGCAGCAGCCGCTGGATCACCTCCGCGGAGTCCCGCGCCGAGGTCCACCGGCTGCGCCACGAGGCGGACGCCGTCCTCGTGGGGTCGGGCACCCTGCGCGCCGACGACCCGCACCTCGCGGTCCGCGGCGTCGCGGACGCCGTGCAGCCGCTGCGGGTCGCGGTGGACACCGAGGCCGCCGCGGTCCGTCCGGGTGCCCGGGTGCTGGACGACGCGGCGCGCACCCTGGTCGCCGTCGCCGCCGACCTGCCCGCCGGCCGCACCGCGGCGATCGAGGGGAGCGCCGACGTCGTCCGCCTGCCCCGGGCCGCCGACGGCCGGGGCCTCGATCCCGGCGCGATCCTGGCGGAACTGCACCGCAGGGGCGTCCGGTCCGTCCTGCTGGAGGGCGGGCCCACCCTCGCCGGCGCGCTGCTCGCCGCCGGACTGGTCGACCGGGTCGTCGGCTACCTCGCCCCTGCCCTGCTGGGCGCCGGAGCCCCCCTGCTCAACGACGCCGGCGTCGCCACCGTCTCGGCCGCGGTGCGGCTGGAGATCACCGACGTCGCACGCGTCGGCCCCGACCTGCGCGTCACCGCCGTGCCCCGCCCCGCGGGCACCCCCACCACCGAAGGGCCCTGACACGTGTTCACCGGAATCGTCGAAGAACTGGGTGAGGTCGTCGCCGTCGAGGAGCACGGCGACTCCCGCCGCTTCCGCCTGCGCGGCCCGGTCGTCACCGCGGACGCCGGGCACGGCGACTCGATCGCCGTCAACGGTGTCTGCCTGACCGTGGTCGAGCACGGCGGCGGCGAGTTCACCGCGGACGTCATGGCCGAGACGCTGCGCCGCACCGGCTTCGGCGCGCTCCGCCCCGGCGCGCGCGTCAACCTGGAGCGCCCGATGGCGCTGGGGGGCCGGCTCGGCGGCCACCTCGTCCAGGGCCACGTCGACGGCACCGGCGTCGTGACCCACCGCGAGCCGGGCGACCTGTGGGAGGTGGTGCGCGTCTCGCTGCCGTCGGTCCTCGCCCGCTACGTGGTGGAGAAGGGGTCGATCACCGTGGACGGCGTCAGCCTCACCGTCGTCGAGGCGGCGGCCGATTCCTTCACCGTGAGCCTCATCCCCGCCACCCTCGACCTCACCACCCTGGGGCTGCGACAGCCCGGGGAGACCGTCAACCTGGAGGTCGACGTGCTCGCCAAGTACGTCGAACGACTGCTCACCCACGGCACGCACGGCGTCGACGGCTCCCCGGGCGCCCCCGCGCCCTGGCTGACGGCCGTCCCCGGCGCGCCGACCCCGCCGACGAGTGGGGAGCCGGCGCCGTGACCCTCCTCGACACGCTCAACTCCACCGCCTTCGAGGCGCTGGGCCAGACCATCATGTGGTCGGACATGGTCGGCAACCTCTGCGGGCTCGCGGCCCTCGCCCTGGGATGGCGGCGTTCGGTGTGGACCTGGCCGGTCCAGCTGCTCTCGGGGCTCATCCTGGTCTTCGCCTACGCCTCCGCCCAGCTGTCCGGCGGAGTGGGCAAGCAGCTCCTGGTGATCCTCGTCGCCGCCTGGGGCTGGCAGCAGTGGCGCCGCAGCGGGCGCGACTCGGGCGACGGCCAGATCGAGGTGCGGTTCGCCACCTGGAAGGAGCGGGGGGTGCTGCTGGCGCTCGCCGCCGGCGGCACCGCCGCGGTCGGCGGCGTCTTCACCCTCTGGCCGCACCTCTCCTGGAACCCCTGGCCGGACGCCTACATCTTCGTCGGCACGCTCGTCGCGATGATCGCCCAGGCCCGCGGGCTGGTGGAGTTCTGGTTCGCATGGCTGCTGGTGGACATCGTGGGCGTCCCGCTGGCCTTCAGCAGCGGCCTGGCCTTCTCGGGCCTGGTCTACGTCCTCTACTTCGTCCTGGTCCTCTGGGGGCTGCGCGCCTGGTGGCTGCGGACCCGGACCCGGGCCACCGTCCGGCCCCTATCCGAAGGAGCACCCGTATGAGCACTCCTGGCGCCCGCCCCGCCACCCGGGCAGGCGAGACCCTCGACCCCGTCGACCGTGCCGTCGCCGACCTCGTCGCGGGCCGGCCCGTGGTGGTCGTCGACGACGCGGACCGGGAGAACGAGGGCGATCTGGTCGCCGCGGCCGAGACGATCACCACCGAGACCGTCGCCTTCATGATGGCGCAGTGCCGCGGGCTGATCTGCGTGCCGATGGCGGGGGAGGACCTCGACCGACTCCGACTCCCGCAGATGGTCCCCGACAACACCGACAGCATGGGGACCGCCTTCACCGTCTCGGTGGACGCCACCGCGGCCCACGGGGTCACCACCGGAATCTCCGCCGCCGACCGCGCCGCCACCATCCGGCTGCTGGCGGACCCGGGTGCATCGCCCGGCGACTTCACCCGGCCCGGCCACGTCTTCCCCCTGCGCGCCCGGGACGGCGGCGTCCGGGAACGACCGGGCCACACCGAGGCGGGCGTGGAACTCGCGCGGCTCGCGGGGCTGCGCCCGGCGGCGGCGATCGTGGAGATCGCGGGTGAGGACGGCGTCATGCTGCGCCTGCCCCAGCTCATCCCGTTCGCCCGCCGCCACGGCCTGACGGTGATCTCGATCGAGGACCTCGCGCTCGCCCTCGCCGCGGCGCCCGCCGACCCGGCGACCACCGCCGACCCGGCGCCGGGCGCCGGACCGGCGGAGACCGGGACGTCCCCCGGTACGGCGCCCCCCGGTACGGCGCCCCCCGGTACGGCGGCTACCGGGACCCGGCCGCTGCCCGGTGCGGTGCCGGGTCCGCCCGCCCACACGGGCGCCACCGCCGCCGTCCCGCTGCTGCGCGAGGGGGAGACCGCGCTCCCCACCTCCCACGGCGATCTGCGGGCCTACGGCTACCGGGCCGCCGACGGCGTCGAGCACATCGCCGTCGTCGCCGGAGAGATCGGCGACGGCGAGGACGTCCTGGTGCGGGTCCACTCGGAATGCCTGACCGGCGACGTCCTCGGCTCGCTGCGCTGCGACTGCGGACCGCAGCTCCGCGACGCCCTGGACCGCATCCGCGACGAGGGGCGCGGCGTCCTGGTCTACCTGCGGGGCCACGAGGGGCGCGGTATCGGCCTGACCGCGAAGCTCCGGGCCTACCAGTTGCAGGAACGCGGCCGGGACACCCTCGACGCCAACCTGGAGCTGGGACTGCCCGCCGACGCCCGCGACTACTCCGCCGCCGCCGCGATCCTCGCCGAACTCGGCGTCCGTTCCCTGCGGTTGCTCACCAACAACCCGGGGAAGTCCGACGCTCTCGGCGACCACGGGCTGCGGGTCCTCGCCCGGGTCCACTCCACCGCGGGCGCCGGCCGGCACAACCTGCGCTACCTGCGGGCCAAGCGCGACCGCATGGGCCACGACCTGCCGTGGCTCGACGCCCCGGCCGGCGCCGCCGGTCACTGAGGCGTCGCCCCCCCATCGACCGACACCGCGCGGCCACGCGCGGCGCAGAACACCGAGGAGAGAAACGTGAGCGGTAAAGGCGCACCCGAGGTCGAGGTCCCCGAGCACAGCGGGCTGCGGGTCGCGGTCGTCGCGGCGCAGTGGCACAGCACCGTGATGGACGGCCTCGTCGACGGCGCCCTGCGGGCCCTGCGTGAGCTCGGCGTCGCGGACCCCACGCTGGTGCGGGTCCCGGGCAGCTTCGAACTCCCCGTGGCGGCCCGCGTGCTCGCCGACCGCGGCCATGACGCCGTCGTGGCACTCGGCGTCGTGATCCGGGGCGGCACGCCGCACTTCGACTACGTGTGCCAGGGCGTGACCGAGGGCCTCACCCGGGTCAGTGTCGACACCGGGGTGCCGGTCGGGTTCGGTGTGCTCACCTGCGACACCGAGCAGCAGGCGCTGGACCGTGCCGGACTGCCCGGATCGGCCGAGGACAAAGGCCACGAGGCGGTCACCGCCGCCGTCGCGACGGCGGCCACCCTGCGGGGGCTGTCCGAACTCCGGCACTGACGACGGGCGCCGGTGGCCCCCGCGTAGGCTAGGGGCCACCATGGCGAACAAGACATTCGAGGAGCTCTTCACCGAGCTCAGCCGCAAGGCGGCCACCGGCGACCCCGAGACCTCGCGCACCGCGGAGCTGGTCGCGGCGGGCGTTCACACCATCGGCAAGAAGGTGGTCGAGGAGGCCGCCGAGGTGTGGATGGCCGCCGAGCACGAGGGCGCCGACCGCACGGCCGAGGAGATCTCCCAGCTGCTGTACCACCTCCAGGTGATGATGGTGGCGCGCGGCATCTCGCTGGAGGACGTCTACTCCCATCTGTGACGGCCGGCCGCTCGTCCCGAGCCGCCGGCCGTCCCGCGCCGGCCCGGGCAGCCCGCGGCCGGCATCCACGCACCACCCCCGCACCGCCGCCCCGAACGTCCGCACAGAAGGAAGCCACACCATGCTGCGCATCGCCGTCCCCAACAAAGGTGCTCTCTCCGAGCCGGCGGTGGCGATGCTCCATGAGGCCGGCTACCGCCAGCGGATGGACCGCCGGGAACTCGTGCTGCTCGACTCCGAGAACAACGTCGAGTTCTTCTTCCTGCGCCCGCGCGACATCGCCGTCTACGTCGGGTCGGGCAAGCTCGACGTGGGGCTGACCGGGCGCGACCTGCTCGTCGACTCCACCGCCGACGCCGAGGAGATCCTGCAGCTGGGCTTCGCGGCCTCGACGCTGCGGTTCGCCACGCGCCCCGGCGGGCCGCGGGACGTCACCGAGTTCGGCGGACTCACCGTCGCCACCTCCTTCGACGGCGTGGTCGCGCCCTACCTGGAGCGCAAGGGGGTGCAGGCGTCGGTGGTCCACCTCGACGGCGCGGTCGAGACCGCCATCAAGCTGGGCGTCGCCGACGTCATCGCCGACGTGGTCGAGACCGGCACCACCCTGCGCAACGCCGGCCTGGAGGTCGTCGGCGAACCCGTGCTGGAGTCGGAGGCCGTGGTGATCCGGCGCAGGGGCGACGCCGAGGACCCGCGGGTGGCGCAGTTCCTGCGTCGCCTCCAGGGTGTCCTGGTCGCCCGCCGCTACGTGATGATGGACTACGACATCCGGGCCGAGCTGGTCGAGGAGGCCATCGCCCTCACCCCCGGCCTGGAGTCCCCGACCGTCTCCCCGCTCCACGACCGGGGCTGGGCCGCCGTCCGCTCGATGGTCCCCACCCGGGAGGCGCAGCGCGTCATGGACGGCCTCTACGATCTCGGCGCCCGCGCCATCCTGACCACGCAGATCCACGCCTGCCGGCTGTGACCGCGCCCGCCGCACCTGCCGCACCCGCGACGAAGGACCACCGGTGAACACCTCCCACCCCACCGGGGCCGGAACCGCCCCCGCGCCCGACGACCCGCCCGCCGCGCTGCCCGCGCTCCCCGTCACCTACCGCCCCACGGCGACCGTCGCGGTGCTGATGACCCTCGGCGCCCTGGCGTTCGTGACTCTCACCGCGATCGGGTTCGCGCTGCCGAGCGAGGGCCCGGTACGGCACTCCGTCGGCGAGCAGGCGGCGTTCTGCCTCGCCGGCCTGCTGATCTGGGCGGTGCTGGCACTGTTGAGCCGTCCCCGTGTCACCGCCACCGACCAGGGGCTCACCGTCGTCAACCTGACCTCGGTCCGCCGGCTGGAGTGGGCACAGGTGGTGCGGGTCAACCTCCGCGACGGCGACTCCTGGGCGTCGCTCGACCTCCACGACGGCACCGCGCTGCCCGTCATGGCGATCCAGCCGGCCGCCGGCCGGGAGGCGGCGGTGCACCGGGCGCGTGCGCTGCGCGATCTCGTCGAGGCCCACGCCGCACCCGACCGGGGCTGACCGGCGGCTGCCGCCGGCCGACCACGACTGCCCCCGGGGCTCACCCCGGGGGCAGTTCCCTGTCGTCGGCCCGCTCGCTGCCGCGGCCCCCGATCACCTCGCCGTAGGCGCGCATCAGGTCCGGCAGCCGCAGCGTCGTCAGCTCCGACCGCTCCGGCGCAGAGGGCAGCGCCGCCAGCCGCACGTCCCGGAACGCGCAGCTGGCCTCGTAGAGTTCGCGGACGAACCGGCCGTTGCCCAGTTCGTCCGTCCAGCCGCGTTCGGCGACGTGCTCGCAGACCGACCGCAGCTCCTCCCACGCCTCCGCGTCCCAGTGGTCGCCCCCGAGCCGCGCCGCCCGCTCGGCGATGGCGGCCAGCTCCGGTGGCCCGTAGGTGGGGAAGTCCACCCGCGCGGGGAACCGGGACGCCAGCGCCGGGTTGGTGCCGAACAGCCGCCGCATCCCCTCGGGGTGGCCCGCGAGTATCACCACCAGGCGTTCCCGGCTGTCCTCCGCGCGCTTCAGCAGGACCTGGAGCGCCTCGTCCCCGTACGCGTCGCCCTGGGCGTACCCGGAGTGCGCGAGCCCGTGGGCCTCGTCGACGAAGAGCACACCCCCGACGGCGGAGTCGACCAGCCGGTCCGTCTTGACTGCCGTCTGGCCCAGGTACTCGCCCACGAGGTCCGCCCGATGGGCCTCCACCAACCGGTCGTGCTCGACGGCGCCGAGAGCGTGCAGGACCCGGGCGACGATCCGGGCCACGGTGGTCTTCCCGGTCCCGGCCGGTCCGGAGAAGACCAGGTGCCGCTGCGGGGTGCGGGCGGGCAGCCCCTGGCCCGAGCGCAGCCGCGCCATCCGCAGCTGCGCCGACAGCGACTGCACGTGCTCCTTCACCGGCTCCAGGCCGACCATGTCCTCCAGCTCCGCCAGCGCCCGCGTCAGCGCGGTGGGCTCTGCGCCGTGCCCACCCCCTCCGGGCGGCGCCCCGGCGGGCCCACCCGCCTCGGCCGGGCGGGCGGGGTCGGAGGTCCGACGCCGCTGCGCTCCGGCGGGCGGGGACCACCCGGCCGGGTCGCCGTCGTCCGGCGGCGCCGACCACTCGGGCTCCTCCTCGGCGAGCGCCAGCAGGCGGGCGGCGGTGTCCAGGAAAGCAGGGTCGGGCCGCTGCACCGCCCGGTACAGCGGGATGGCCGCCGCGGTCCGCCCGCTTCCCTCGCGCGCCCGGGCGAGCCAGTAGCGGAGCTCCTTGCGCTGCGGCTGCTCGCTGCGGCACCGGGCAAGGGCGGTGGCCAGCACCGGCTCCGCCTGGCCGTACATCCCCAGCCGCACGCGGGCCATACCGGCGAACAGCGACGCCTCCACCCCCAGCAGTGGGTCGTCCAGCAGCGTGGTGGTGTGCCGGAACAGCGCCTCCCAGTCCTTGGCGAGGTAGGCGCGGCAGCCGTGCAGGAACCGGCTGCGGCTGTCGTCCCCGGGCGGCGGGCAGCGCCGTATCGCGGCGTCCAGGTCGGGAAGCCGCCGCGCGTCCAGCAACTGCGAGGCGTGGGCGAGCAGCAGGTCGCGGGGCGACTCCAGGACCGGCTGCACCCACCAGCCCAGCCAGTACCAGGACGACAGCGGGCGGCCGTGCTCGGCACGTTGCTGCCCGAAGCGGTCCCGGTGCTCGAACATCATGCCCAGCGCCTCGGCCACCTCCACCCGCAGCGCGTGCAGCCCCAGCCAGGCGTCGGCCATGCCCGGGTCCTCGCGCACCGCCGCGCGGAACCCGTCCTCCGCGTCGGCGTACGCCCCGGCCGCATAGGCGTCCACCCCCCGCAGCCAGGCGAGATCGGCGGCGGCGCTCCGCTGCCGAGCCTCCGGGCCGCCAGGTGTCATCGAGTCCCCCGAACGGGTCGTAGCGTCTGCTGTCGGTGCGCGACCGTCACCGGCGGCGGACCACATACCCGTCATACTGCGGGACAACCAGGATATCGGCTGCGTCCCGTGACGGATCGTCACGGAAGTGGCCGTCCTCGGCGGGCCGCCATCCGTCCCAGAATCGTTCCTGCGCGGGGCCGTCGCGCCGTCGGCCGCGTTCCCAGGCCATCGCCCGGTCGACGTCCAGCCAGAGCAGCAGCGACAGCGAGGGCCGCAGCGCCCGCCGGCCGGCACCGACCCCCTCCAGCAGCACCACCGGAGCCGGCCGCACCCGGCGCCACGCGCCCCCGGTGCGGCGTTCCCAGTCGTACGCGCGGAAGCGGGCCGGCCGCCCGCCCCGCAGCGGCGCCAGCACCTCCTCGGTCAGCCGTCCCGTCCACGCGAAGAGGTGGTCGTGGTCGGCGAGGTCGTCGGAGCGGATCACGGGGGCGCCACCGAGTCGCGCCGCGAGGGCGTCGGCCAGCGTCGACTTGCCCGATCCGGCGTGGCCGTCGATCCCGATCAGCCTGACCCCGCCGAGCGCCGGCACGGCGGCGGCGGCGAGACGGGCGAGTTCCGCGATCCCGGGGTCGGTCTCGGGAGGGGGGCCGGCGGCGGGGGAGAGGTGGGCGGTGGGCATCCGTCCAGCGTACGGGTGGGGTGCGTCCGTCCGCCCGGTGCTCTCGCGCGGCCCGGGGCCCGGGCCGCACACTGGGTCCGGGCGGGTGAAGCGCGGGCCGGACGTCCCGCCGGACGCCGCGTTCCGGCCCGACGACCAGCAGGGAGCCACCGTGTCCGACGCCCAGCCCGCCCCCGCGACTCCGCCCGCCCCCGCGACTGCGGCCGTGTCCGCGCCGACGCCGTCGGTCGTGGAGCTGCACGTCACGAAGGGGGCCGCCGGGTGGTCCGAGGGCGTGCACGAGGGCACCACCGCGCGCACCGGCCCGCGTGCCGCGCTGGTACCGGGGCGGCCGTCCTCGACCCTGGAGCGGCGCGACGCCCGCGGCGCGGAGCAGCGCTGGCGGAGCGCCCGCTGGACCTCGCCCGAGCAGCGCCTCACCGTCCCCGCGACGGAACTGGTGGTCTCCTGGAACGCCGACGTGCCGCGCGGCTGCTGGGTGCGGGTGGAGGTACGGGCGACGCGCTCGGACGGCCCCCGCACCCCCTGGTACCCCGTGGCCGACTGGGCCGCCACGGACGAGGACATCGCACCGGCCTCCGCGGAACCCGCCCGCGACGACGCCACCGCCATGGACACCGACACCCTCGCCGTGCGGGCCGACGCGGCAGCAGGCGGGGTGCGGCTCACCGCCTTCCGGGTCCGGCTCACCCTGTGCCGCCGCCCCGGGGCGCGCGCCGCCCCCGCGGTGCGGCGACTCGCCGTGATGGCCTCCGCCGTGCCCGACCGGGACGCGCCGCCCCCCTCGCCGCCGGGCGAGGCGAGCGGCGTGGAGCTGGCCGTACCGCCGCTCTCGCAGTACGCCCACGAGGGCCGCTACCCCCACTACAACGGCGGGGGCGCAGCCTGGTGCTCCCCGGCCTCGCTGCGCATGGTGCTCGCGGCGTTCGGCCGGCATCCGGAGCGCTCGGCACTGGCGTGGGTGGAACCCGGCCACGACGACCCCGACGTGTGCCATGCCGCGCGCCGCACCTTCGACCACCGCTGGGGCGGGTGCGGCAACTGGCCGTTCAACACTGCCCACGCGGCCTCGTACCGGGACATGAACGCGGTGGTCACCAGGTTGGAGTCGCTGACCGCCGCTGAGGGCCTCCTCGCCGCCGGGCTGCCGCTGATCACCTCCCAGTCCTTCGAGGAGGGAGAGCTGCCCGGTGCCGGGTACGCGACCGCGGGCCATCTCATGGTCCTCTCCGGCTTCACCGCCGACGGCGACGTGGTCGCCCACGACCCGGCCGGCAGGAGCCGCGGGACCGTCCGGAGGGTCTACCCCCGCCGGGCGTTCGAGACGGTGTGGCTCCGGACCACCAGGCGCCGCGCGGACGGGAGCGCGGGGACCGGGAGCGGCGGCATCTGCTACGTGCTGTGGCCGGAGGAGGCCGACGCGCGCCGGCTCCGCGCGCTCGCGCGGGTCGGCGTGGGGTGACCTGCGCCGGGCCCGCGGCACGGCACGGGCCGAGGAAGGCAGTGCCGGACGGTGCTCAAGTGCGGTCCGGTCAGGCATACTCCAGACGCCGGGCCCGCAGGTCACGGCCGCCGCGAACCGGTGGCCGGACCGCCCGGACCCGCGGCGCCGCCACACCCGGTCGTGCGCCGTCGCAGAGCACGACAGGGAGGAAGAGCGAGATGGACCCCGTCCTGGAACCAGCGCCGGTGAGGCGCACGCTTCCGAGTGAGGAAGCCCGCCAACTGCTCGGTCTCGTCCGTGAGATCGCGGCCAAGGAGGTCCGGCCTCCGGCGGCGGAGGAGGAGGCCGCCTCGCGGTTCCCCCGTCAGTTGTTCCGGACGCTCTCCGAGACCGGACTGCTCGGTCTGCCCTACCCGGAGGAGCTCGGCGGGGGCGGTCAGCCCTACGAGGTCTACCTCCAGGTCCTGGAGGAGCTGGCGGCGGCACGGCTCACCGTCGGCCTGGGGATCAGCGTGCACACCCTCGCCTGCCACGCGGTGGCCGAGTTCGGCACGGAGGAGCAGCGCGCGGAACATCTGCCCGCGATGCTCGGCGGCGGGCTGCTCGGGGCGTACTGCCTCTCGGAGGCGGCCTCCGGTTCCGACGCCGCCGCGCTGCGGACCCGCGCGGTGCGCGAGGGCGGGGAGTGGGTCCTGACCGGGACCAAGGCATGGATCACCCATGGCGGGATCGCCGACTTCTGCACCGTGCTGGCCCGCACCGGGGTCGACGGGCCGCGCGGGATCAGCGCCTTCCTCGTCCCAGGCGACGCGGAGGGGCTCTCCGCCGCCGCGCCCGAACGCAAGATGGGCATGGGGGGATCACCGACCGCACAGCTTCATCTGGACGGGGTGCGGGTGCCCGCGGCCAACCTGGTGGGCGAGGAGGGGCAGGGGTTCTCCGTCGCCCTCGCGGCGCTCGACTCGGGCCGGCTGGGCATCGCGGCCTGTGCCGTCGGACTCGCGCAGGCGGCGCTGGACGAGGCGCTCGCCTTCACCTCCGGCCGCCGACAGTTCGGCCGCCCGCTCACCGACTTCCAGGGACTGCGGTTCCAGCTCGCCGACCTCGCGACGCAGATCGAGGCGGGGCGCGCGCTGTACCTGTCGGCCGCCCGGCTCCGTGACGCGGGCGAGCCGTTCTCGGCGCAGGCCGCCATGGCCAAGCTCTTCTGCACGGACGCCGCGATGCGCGTGACCACCGACGCGGTCCAGCTCATGGGCGGGTACGGGTACACCGCGGACTTCCCGGCCGAGCGATACATGCGGGAGGCGAAGGTCATGCAGATCGTGGAGGGGACCAACCAGATCCAGCGACTGGTGATCGCCCGTCACCTGGCCGGTCCCGCAGGTTCCTGACCCGCCGTCGGGCGCGGCGCGAATCCCGCGCCCGACGGGACCGCGGCGGCTCAGGCCGCCCGGTCCACCTGACGGCGCACCTGGCGCGGCGGGGCCGCTACGGGGGCCGCCTCCCGGGGGGCGACCCGCACGGCGTGCGAGAACGGCTGGCTGCGCCAGTCGAGACCGGCGGGCAGCGCCAGTGTCGCGGTGTCGACGACCCCGGTGGGCTCCATCACCGGCACGGCGGCGGGCACCGGTCGGCCCGAGCCGTCGCAGACGGTCGAGCCGAAGGGGTTCCACGGGGTCGAGCAGACCGCGTGCGCGGGGAGTTCGGTCTCCCCGGGGCTCACGGCGACCGGCTGCGCGCAGCTGGGGCACGCCCGCCGCACGACCACCGGGTGGTCCACCCCGTCCTCGGCGTCCGCGGCCTCGTCCGGCCAGGGGCCGGGAGCTGCGTCTGCCTCCGGGAACCGGTCCCCGGACCCGGTGGAGTGGAGTTGCTTCACGTTGCGCATAGGGCATTCCCCCGTAGGACGGAACGGTGGGCCGACGGCCACACCAAGCAATGCCCATGGCACCGTCCGGTTAACCACTCTGTGCAACGACACTCGGCGCGGCGGGATGTGTCCTTCGTCACATTGTGGTGTTCCGCTTGCCGGACCCGGGCCCGATGCGGTGTCCGCCCGGCGCGCGGGGCGCTAGGTTGACCCGTTGTGGAGGAACTCGACCGGCGCATCGTGGAACTGCTCGTCACCGACGGGCGGATGAGCTACACCGACCTGGGCAGGGCCACCGGCTTGTCCACCTCGGCGGTGCACCAACGGGTGCGCCGCCTGGAGCAGCGGGGGGTCATCCGCGGCTACGCCGCCATCGTGGACCCCGAGGCCGTGGGGCTCCCGCTGACCGCCTTCATCTCGGTGAAGCCCTTCGACCCCAGCGCTCCCGACGACATCGCCGAGCGTCTGGCGGGCGTCCCGGAGATCGAGGCGTGCCACAGCGTGGCGGGGGACGAGAACTACATCCTCAAGGTCCGCGTCGGGGCCCCCACCGAGTTGGAGGACCTGCTTGCCCGGGTCCGCAGCCTCGCCGGGGTCTCCACCCGGACCACCGTCGTGCTGTCCACGCCGTACGAGGCCCGCCCGCCCCGCGTCTGACCGCGCCGCCCCGCCGCGCCCGAGCTGCTCTTCCTCGTCGCCTCCCGGGGCCACCACG
>NZ_JAAVJB010000138.1 GCF_012034385.1 Streptomyces spiramenti | reverse complement strand
CCCGCCGCGACGCGCGCGGCGTGGGTGGGGCCGTCCGGGACCGCCGCCGGCCGCTGCCGGGCGAACTCCTCGCGGAGCGTCGGCAGGATCTCGCCGAGCAGGTCGAGCTGTTCCAGCACGGTCTTCAGCGGCAGGCCCGCGTGGTCCACGAGGAACAGCTGCCGCTGGTAGTCCCCGAAGGACTCGCGGAATGTCAGCGTCTTCTCGATGACCTGCTGCGGCGAGCCGACGGTCAGCGGCGTCTGGTCGGTGAACTCCTCCAGCGAGGGCCCGTGGCCGTATACGGGGGCGTTGTCGAAGTAGGGGCGGAACTCGCGGACGGCGGCCTGGGAGTCGCGGCGCATGAAGATCTGCCCGCCGAGTCCGACGATCGCCTGTTCGGCGGTGCCGTGACCGTAGTGGGCGTAGCGACGCCGGTAGAGCTCGATCAGCCGCTGGAAGTGCTCCTTGGGCCAGAAGATGTTGTTGGCGAAGAAGCCGTCACCGTAGTACGCGGCCTGTTCGGCGATCTCCGGGGAGCGGATGGAGCCGTGCCAGACGAACGGAGGGGTGCCGTCCAGGGGCCGGGGTGTCGAGGTGAAGCCGTTGAGGGGCGTGCGGAAGCGGCCCTCCCAGTCAACGCTCTCCTCACGCCACAGCTGGTGGAGCAGCGCGTAGTTCTCGATCGCGAGCGGGATGCCCTGCCGGATGTCCTGGCCGAACCAGGGGTAGACCGGGCCGGTGTTGCCACGGCCCATCATCACATCGACGCGGCCGTCGGCGAGGTGCTGGAGCATCGCGAAGTCCTCCGCGATCTTCACCGGGTCGTTGGTGGTGATCAACGTGGTGGAGGTGGAGAGGATCAGCCGCTCGGTGCGGGCGGCGACGTACCCGAGCAGGGTCGTCGGCGAGGACGGCACGAACGGCGGGTTGTGGTGCTCACCGCCGGCGAAGACGTCGAGTCCTACCTCCTCGGCCTTGACTGCGATGGCGACCATCGCCTTGATGCGTTCCGCCTCCGTGGGGGTGCGGCCGTTGGTGGGGTCGGTCGTGACGTCGCCGACGGTGAAGATGCCGAACTGCATGGGGCGCCTCTCAGCGTGCTTGAACATTCAACTTGATCAACGCACGACTGCCGGGTGACATTCCCGGTGGGCGGACGACGCCACGGTTTCGGGGGGGGGGGCGGGGGGGGCGGGGGCGATCAGTCCAGCGCTTCGACCGCGAGCTCCCACGGGAAGGCGGCGGGCTCGTCGGCCCGGGGGTGGTGCGGCTGGAAGCCGTCCTCGCCCAGCAGCACCCGCACACCCTGCGCCCGGAGCGTGGCGACCGCCCGGGGTACGGCGGGCTGGGTCCCGATGGCGGTGCTCCAGTAGGGCATCGCGACGACCGGCGTGCCGAGGTGCACCGCCTCGGCGGGGAGCCCGATCGACAGCGAGTCGGTGATTCCCGCGCCCCAGCGGCACAGGCTGGTCGTCGTCAGCGGCGCGACGAGCATCGCGTCCGCCGGCGGGACGTCCGGCGCGTCCTCGTCGGGCTCGGTGTAGCGGTGGCGGACCGGGTGACCGGTAAGCTCCTCCAACTCGTCCATGCGCCCCCACCACCAGGTGGCGGCGATCGGCGAGAAGACCAGGCACACGTCCCAGCCCGCCTCCTGCGCGACGCGCACTCCACGGTCCACGAACTGGGTCGGTCCGGCTGCGGTGGCTATGAGGTACAGGACCCGGGGCATGTCCATGAGTCCACACTGTCCGGGCCGGTGTGCGCAAGTCTGCGACCACGACCACGACCGGACGACGACCACCGCCCGCGACCAGGCGCGCACCGGGCCGGAACGCGGGCGCCCCCGCAGACGGCCTTCCCGACCGCCGCCACGAAGCCGCCCCAGGCACTCCGCGGCACGACGGCGACGCCCCGTCCGGGCGCTTCGAGTCCCGGACCGCCACCGAATCGGGCACACGCGCCACTTCGCCGCAGTTGCCGTTGCTTGCGGTACGGGAACTTCGCCACCCTGCGAGCTCCGACACCGACCCCGCGACACCGGGACCACTCATCCCGCATCATCTCTTTCCTCACCCGGTGGACCATGGCATGGGCTGCCCCTCACCCGCGAGGGCAAGTGGGTCTGGTTCCACTGCCTCGCCACCACCACCGGACCGACGGGCCGACGGGCCGACGGGCGACGGGCGAGGCTGCCGCGACCGGCCACAGGCGGGACACCCCCGCACGAACCGCACCACTTTCCGCCGTTTAGCCCGTTTCACCACGGGCACTCGGCGGTTCCGACATGCGGCGGCCGGGTGTCACCGCACGCACCTGCACCGGAGGAGGAGCGATGAAAGCAGTGGTCTACCAGGGGGCCTACGAGGTGGCGGTGGAAGAGGTCGACGACCCCAGGGTCGAAGCTCCCACGGACGTGGTCGTCAAGATCACCACCAGCTGCATCTGCGGCTCCGACCTGCACATGTACGAGGGCCGCACGGGCGCCGAGCCGGGCATCGTCTTCGGCCACGAGAACATGGGGATCGTCACCGAGGTGGGCTCGGGCGTCGTCCGGGTCAAGAAGGGCGACCGCGTGGTCATGCCCTTCAACGTCGCCTGCGGCTTCTGCAAGAACTGCCTCGCGGGGCGGACCGGGTTCTGCCTCACGGTCAACGAGGGGTTCGCCGGCGGCGCCTACGGCTACGTCTCGATGGGCCCCTACAAGGGCGGCCAGGCCGAGTACCTGCGGGTGCCCTTCGCGGACTTCAACTGCCTGGTGCTGCCGCCCGGCGAGGAGCACGAGGACGACTTCGCACTGCTGGCGGACATCTTCCCGACCGGGTACCACGCCACCGAGCTCGCGGACGTGTCGCCGGGCGAGAGCGTCTGCGTCTTCGGCGCCGGCCCGGTCGGGCTCATGGCCGCCTACTCGGCCATGCTGCGGGGCGCGTCCCGCGTCTTCGTCGTGGACCGGGTACCGGACCGGCTGCGGCTGGCGTCGCAGATCGGTGCCACCCCCGTCGACTACACGCAGGGCGACGCCGCCGAGCAGATCAAGGCGATGACCCGGGGCGAGGGCTGCGACAAGGGCATCGACGCCGTCGGCTACCAGGCGACCGTCGCCGCGGGTGAGGAGCAGCCCGCCACGGTGCTGAACACCCTGGTGGAGGCGGTGCGCCCGACGGGCATGCTCGGCGTCGTCGGGCTCTACGTCCCCGCCGACCCCGGCGGGCCGAACGAGAGCGCCCGCAACGGACAGCTGACCTTCGCCATGGGCCGGTTCTTCGAGAAGGGCCAGCGCATGGGGACCGGGCAGGCCAACGTCAAGGCGTACAACCGGCAGCTGCGCGACATGATCATCGCCGGCCGGGCCAAGCCGTCCTTCGTCGTCTCCCAGCACCTCCCGCTGGCCGACGCCCCCGAGGCGTACCAACGGTTCGACAGGCGCGAGGAGGGCTGGACCAAGGTGCTGCTCAAGCCGGCCGCGATGAGCAACGGCGCCGGAAGGACGATGGCCGGCGTCTGACCGTCGCCCTCCCTCCCGGCACCCGCCCGGTCGGCCCACCGGCCGCCCGGGCCCGCCGGTCGCGGGCCGCCCGCGCCCCCGCAGGGGCACGGGCGGCCCCCGCAGCTCCCGGGCCGGTCGCCGGCGGCGCCCCGGCCGGAAGTCACGAAACACCGCCGATCGGGAGGGATACCCCGAGGAACCCCGGGCAGGCGGACCGGTAACGAACAGATCACGGCAACGATCACGGCACCCGAACCCCCGTCCTCGACCCACCCGCTCGTCCCACGGCCCCGCCGTCCGGGCCCCGCCCGTCCGGCAGTACGGAGCAGACACCGACGCGCCCACCCCCTTCCCCCCGGTATCCGAACAGCACGTGTTTTCCCACGGATCAGGAGGATCGATGGATCTCGCCTTTCTGGAGCCCGTTGTCCGCACCCCGGGCCCCTGGGCGTCCGCCTATCTGGCGAACGTGACCCCCGGCCCCGACGCCGCCACCCGTCAGGAGCTGGCCGCGCGGCAGGCGAAGGGCACCCTTGCCGAGCAGGGCGCGGGTGACGCCGAGAGCGACGGCGTCTACCGCGAGCTGAGCGAGCTCCGGCCCGGCCCGCCCGGACGCGCCGTCTTCGCGGCGGGCGGCCAGGTCGTCCGCACCGTTCCGCTGGGCACCGCTCCCCCGCAGCCCGAGGCCGCATGGAGCGTGCTGCCGAGACTGACACCCCTGGTCGAGATGGCGGAGGAGACCCGGGTCTGCCTCGTCGCCTACGTGGACCGGCAGGGCGCCGACTTCGAGCTCCGCCACGCGCGCGGCAGCGAGATCGTCGGCCGGGTCGACGGCGAGGACTGGCCGGTCAACAAGACGACGAGCTCCGACTGGTCGGAGCGCCGCTTCCAGACCGCCGTCGAGAACACCTGGGAGCGCAACGCCTCGGAGACCGCCGAGGAGCTGGCACGTACCGCCGTCGAGACCGAGGCGGACCTCGTCCTGCTGGTCGGGGACGAGCGGCAGCGCCGCAGCGTCCACGAGCGGTTGCCGCAGTCGCTCACCCCGCGCGTCGTGGAGACCAACCACGGCGGCCGGGCGCCCGGCGCCGACACCCCCCTCCTCGACGAGGAGGTCGGCCGGCTGCTCCGCGAGCGCCGCGAGGCGGACCAGGGCTCGGTGGTGGAGCGCTTCCGCGCCGGTCTCGCCGGGTCCGGCGGGACCCCCGCCACCGAGGGTGTTCCGGCACTCGTGGAGGCGGCGCGGGAGCGCCGGATAGCGACGCTGCTCATCGTGCCGGGCGGCTCGGACCACAACCGCGAGGTGTGGATCGGCGGTGAGCCCGACCAGCTCGCGATGCGACGCACCGACGCCCGGTCGCTCGGCGCCGACGACCCGCTGTCGGCGCGGGCGGACGACGCGCTGCTGCGCGCGGTGATCGCCGCCGGCGGCGACGTGGTCCTGCTGGACCCGGAGTCGCACGAGGCGGGCGAGCTGCCCACGGGCGGGCTCGGCGCCCTGCTCCGGTGGGCACACGAGGAGAACGGCGCGGCGACGGCAGCCACGGATGACGTGGGGACGGAAGAAGTGAGCAGGCGGCCGGCCACAGCCGCCGGCGGCTGAGGAGGCACCACATGAGCGGCGGTTCTCACGGCGCGACGGTCCGGATCGCGATCGAACGCGACCTGCTGGTCGGTATCGGCCCCTTTGTGATCGGGTTGTTCGTGGTCGCGATACTGACCGGGGCGGTCTGGTACGGAATCCGGCTGCGACGGAGGGAGTCGCCGCCACCGCGGCCGGAGGAGCAGCCCAAGCCGCCGCCGGGCGGCCCGGTCGGCGAGGTGATGGAACACCCCGCCCAACCCGGGTTCGCGGAGGACGGCCGTCGGCTGCGGCCCCACGAGCTCCAGCCCTACGGCACGACGCCGGGCACCCCGGCCGAGCGGGGACGCGGTGACCGCGCCCCCGGCGACCCGGGGCACCAGGCACCGGAACACGGTGACGGGGAGCGGGGCAACCGCGGTGGATGAATGACCCGGTCGGTCCAGCCCCCGGGCGGACCGGCCGGGTGCGCGGCGAGGGCCGGGCGGCGACAGGTGGTCGCGGCCCGGCCCTCGCCGCCGTGTCGGCCCGTACCCGATCCTCGCCGCCGGTGACCGGGCACGGCGGCTAGGGCGGCCGGGTCGGCGGGCTGCCGGAGCGTCAGCGCACGTCGGGGGCCGTCGGCGGGACCGCGCGCAGCAGCAGCACGGAGCGGGCGGGCAGGGTGATGCCCTCCCCGGGGACGTGCAGCGTGCCCGGACCGTCCGCCTGCTCCTCCCGGGTGGTGTCGAGGACCAGTTCGTACCCCTCCGCCCACGGGGCGCCCGGCAGCGGGAAGACCGCGTCGTCCGCCCCGGCGTGGAGCAGCACCAGGAAGCTGTCGTCGGTCACCGGCCGGCCCCGGTCGTCGCGCTGCGGGATCTCCTGCCCGGAGAGGTACATGCCCAGGGTGAGGCTGGGCGCGTACCAGTCGGACTCGGCCATCTCGTGTCCGGCGGCGGTGAACCAGGCGAGGTCGCGGAGGCCCTCGGGGCCCTGGGGGCGTCCGGAGAAGAACGCCCGGCGGCGCAGCACCGGGTGGTCGCGGCGCAGCCGGATCAGCCGGGCCGTGAGGTCGAGCAGGGAGCGCCACTCCGGGTCGCGGGTGAGGTCCCAGTCGACCCAGCTGAGGTCGTTGTCCTGGCAGTAGGCGTTGTTGTTGCCCCGCTGGGTGCGGCCCATCTCGTCGCCGGCGACGAGCATCGGGACGCCGGTGGAGAGCAGCAGGGTGGTGAGGAGGTTGCGGAGCTGGCGGCGGCGGAGGGCGGTCACCTCGTGGTCGTCGGTCTCGCCTTCGGCGCCGCAGTTCCAGGACCGGTTGTCGTCGGTGCCGTCGCGGTTCTCCTCGCCGTTGGCCTCGTTGTGCTTCCCGTGGTAGCTCACGAGGTCCCGCAGCGTGAAGCCGTCGTGGGCGGTGATAAAGTTGACGGAGGCGTAGGGGCGGCGCCCGCCCCAGGCGTAGAGGTCGCTGGAACCGGAAAGGCGGTAGCCGAGGTCCCGCACGTCGGGGACGGCGCCGCGCCAGTAGTCGCGGACGGTGTCGCGGTAGCGGTCGTTCCACTCGGTCCACAGCGGGGGGAACGCGCCGACCTGGTAGCCGCCGCTCCCGACGTCCCAGGGCTCGGCGATCAGCTTGACGCGTCGCAGCACGGGGTCCTGGGCCATGACGGCGAGGAACGGGGAGAGCATGTCCACGTCGTGCATGGAGCGGGCGAGTGCGGCGGCGAGGTCGAACCGGAACCCGTCGACGCCCATCTCCTGCACCCAGTAGCGCAGGGAGTCGGTGATGAGCCGCAGCACCTGGGGCTGGACGACGTGGAGGGTGTTGCCGCAGCCGGTGTAGTCGGCGTAGTAGCGGGGGTCCTCGCCCAGGCGGTAGTAGCCGCTGTTGTCGATGCCGCGCAGCGAGAGCGTCGGGCCGAGTTGGCCGGCCTCGGCGGTGTGGTTGTAGACGACGTCGAGGATGACCTCGATGCCGGCGCGGTGCAGGGCGCGGACCATGTTCTTGAACTCGCCGACCTGGGCGCCGCGGCTGCCGGCGGCGCTGTAGGCGGCGTGCGGGGCGAAGTAGCCGATGCTGTTGTAGCCCCAGTAGTTGGACATGCCGCGTCGCAGCAGGTGGTCCTCGTGGGCGAACTGGTGGACCGGGAGCAGTTCGACGGCGGTGACGCCGAGTCGGGCGAGGTGGTCGACAGCCGCCGGGTGGGCGAGGCCGGCGTAGGTGCCGCGCAGCTCCTCGGGGATGTCGGGGTGTGCGCGGGTGAAGCCTCCGACGTGGAGTTCGTAGATGACGGAGTCCGCCCAGGGCGTCTTGGGGCGGACGTCGTCGGCCCAGGTGTCGCGGTCGTCGACGACGACCCCCTTGGGGACGAACGGGGCGGAGTCGCGGTCGTCGCGGACGGTGTCGGCGACATCCTGGTCGGGCCAGTCCCGGGCGTGGGCGTAGCACTCGGCGGGCACGGGGCGTGTGCCGGTGCCGGGCGCGAAGTCGCCGTCCACGGCCCGGGCGTAGGGGTCGAGGAGGAGTTTCGCCGGGTTCCAGCGGGCGCCGGTCCACGGGTCCCAGCGGCCGTGGACGCGGTAGCCGTAGCGCTGGCCGGCGGCGACGCCGGGGAGGAAGCCGTGCCAGATCTCGTGGGTGAGTTCGGTGAGCGCGCAGCGGGTCTCGTGGCCGTCGTCGTCGAAGAGGCAGAGTTCGACGCCCTCGGCGCCCGCGGCCCACAGGGCGAAGTTGGTGCCCGGCACGTCCCCGGGCCCGTTGCGGACCCGGGCACCCAGGGGCTGGGGGCTGCCGGGCCAGACCTCGGGCGGCGGGCCGGGGGGTCGGCGGACGTGCACGCTGTGCGCCAGGGGGTCGGGAGCCGCGGGTTGCCCGGTGACCATGGTGGGGGCGGCCGTCTCGGTTGCGGCCGGCCCGTGCTCGGGTGCGTGGGGCACGTGGGCCTCCTGCTGGTGCGAATGGGGGGCGGGTCAGCGGTGCGGGGGCGCTGCGCGTCGCGGGGGTCGGGCCTCGGTGGGCGTCCGGCCGGGGCGGGGCAGGGGGGCCGGGGGCTTCGGTGACCGCGGTGTCGGCCGCGTGCTCGGTGGCGTCCGGCCGGTGTCGGCTTTCCCCAGGTTCTTCCCTCTCGATGGTTCTTCATCACTCGTGACCGCCTCATGACCACTCATGAGGTATTTGATCACTTTTAGAAGCAGATGGCACCGCTTGCCACCTCTTCAGCGCTCTGCGTCATGCCGTGGTCAGCACTAGTACGCAACGGTGACAATTCCGGGGCATGACTGCCGGAGCCGTGTGGTTGGCTGGAGGGACGGCGGACGTGGATCATCGCGGACGCCCGGGGCGCGAGGGGAGTTACACGTGAACAGGCGACGGTGGGGCGCGAGGCGCAACGGGGCGATAGCCGGCTTGGCCGGGATCGTCATGGTGGTCGCGACGGCGTGCGGGGGCACCAGCAAGGCGGAGACGTCGGGGGGCGACGAGGACAAGGGCGGCGGGGGCGGTACGGGCGGGGACGCGGCAGCGGCAGTATCTGTCGCCTTCTCCACCGAGGACGGGGCCGAGTCGGTCGCGACCTGGGAGGAGTTCTCGGTCAGCGCCGAGGACGGCAGCCTGACCGAGGTGAGCGTCATCGACCCGGAGGGCACCGAGGTGCCGGGCGAGTTCACCGAGGACAGCACCGGCTGGGCTCCGGTGGAGCACTTCGCCAACGACACCACCTACGAGGTGACCGCGACGGGCGAGGACGCCGAGGGGCTGGAGACGGTGGGTACGACCACCTTCACCACCGTGGCCGCGGAAGCCACCCTCGACACCAACAGCCACCTCTGGAACTGGGTCGAGGACGGCGGGACGGTCGGCGTCGGCACGGTGATCTCCGTGACCTTCGACAAGCCGGTGGAGAACACCGGGGCCGTGGCCGACGCCATCGGGATCGTCACCGAGCCCGCGGTGGAGGTCGAGCCGCACTGGTTCGGCAACCAGCGCGTCGACTTCCGCCCCGAGGACTACTGGGAGCCGGGCACCGAGGTGACGGTGCAGTTCCGCACCCGCGGCGTCGAGGCCTCCCCCGGCGTCTACGGCACCCGGTACAACGACCGGTCCTTCGTGGTCGGGCACCGGCAGGTCAGCACGGTGGACATCGACACGCTCACCATGGACGTCGAGCGAGACGGTGAGATCGTCCGGAGCATCCCCGTCACCGCGGGTGCCCCGGGCAAGGACACCTGGAACGGCAAGATGGTCGTCTCGGAGATGTTCACCGAGACCCGGATGGACGGCGCGACGGTCGGCTACGACTACGACATCCCCGACGTGCCCCACGCCATCCGGCTCTCCACCTCCGGCACCTTCCTGCACGGCAACTACTGGTCCACCCCCGGCACCTTCGGGAACCACCTCGACACCCACGGCTGCATCGGCCTCCAGGACGTCAAGGGCGGCAACGACGGCTCGACGCAGGCGGCGTGGTTCTACGAGAACACCCGGATCGGTGACGTGATCGAGGTCGTCAACTCGAACGACGACATCATCGCCCCGGACAACGGCATCAACGGCTGGAACCTCGACTGGTCCCAGTGGGGCGCGGGGCAGTGACCCCCGGGGCCCGCCGCTGAGCGGTGGGCCCGGCTCGCGAGGCAGCCCCCGGTGGCCCGGCACGGTCGACGACCGCGCCGGGCCACCGGCGTGTCCGGGGGTGTCGCGCGCGCCCGCGACGACGGGTGGCGCACGCTCGGCCCACCACCGGTGAACGACGGCTAACCTGACGGCATGACTGTGCATCTCGAAGTAGCGGACGGCGTCGGCACCATCCGCCTGGACCGGCCGCCGTTGAACGCTCTCAACACCGCCGTGCAGGACCGGCTGCGGGAACTCGCGGCAGAGGTCACCGACCGCGACGACATCCGGGCCGTCGTGATCTGGGGCGGCGAGAAGGTGTTCGCCGCCGGCGCCGACATCAAGGAAATGCGCGACATGGACCAGGCGGCGATGATCGCGCGCGCCCGGGGGCTCCAGGATTCGTTCACCGCCGTCGCCCGCATCCCGAAGCCGGTCGTGGCCGCCGTGACCGGCTACGCGCTCGGCGGCGGCTGCGAGCTCGCGCTCTGCGCCGACATCCGCGTCGCTGCGCAGGACGCGAAGCTGGGGCAGCCCGAGATCCTGCTCGGTCTCGTCCCCGGAGCCGGCGGCACCCAGCGGCTCCCGCGCCTGGTGGGCCCGTCCAAGGCCAAGGACCTCATCTTCACCGGCCGCCAGGTCAAGGCGCCCGAGGCGTTGGAGATCGGCCTGGTGGACAAGGTCGTTCCCGCCGACGAGGTGTACGCGACGGCGCACGCCTGGGCGAGCCGGCTCGCCGCCGGACCGGCGATCGCGCTGCGCGCGGCGAAGGAGGCCGTCGACAGCGGGCTGGACGCCGGGATCGACACCGGTCTCGCGGTGGAACGCACCTGGTTCGCCTCACTGTTCGCCACCGCCGACCGTGAGATCGGCATGCGCAGCTTCGTCGAGGACGGCCCCGGCAAGGCGAACTTCACCCGCTGACCGCAGCCGACCGCCCGGCCGCCCTTGCCGCGCGCGGCGGTCCGGCTCCCCGCGCCCGGCCCGTCACCGCCGGGCGCGGGTGTCGGCCGGGACGACGAGCGGCGTCCCGGTCACCGGGTCGGGGATGACCACGTTGGGCAGCCCGAAGACCCGCTCGACCAGCTCCGAGGTCAGCGTCGTCGCGGGAGGTCCGACCGCCTCCACCCGCCCGTCGCGCATCACCACCAGGTGCGAGGCGTAGCGCGCGGCGTGGTTGAGGTCGTGGAGCACGGCGACCACGGTGCGGCCGGACCGGTTGAGGTCGTGGAGCAGGTTCATCACCTCGATCTGGTAGGCCACGTCGAGGTAGGTGGTCGGCTCGTCCAGCAGCACCAGCGGCGTCTCCTGTGCGAGGACCATGGCGATCCACACCCGCTGCCGCTGCCCGCCGGAGAGCTCCGCGACCGGCCGCTCCGCGAGGTCGGCGACCCCGGTCGCGGCCAGCGCGCCGCCCACCGCCGTGTCGTCCTCGGTCGACCACTGCCGCAGGGCGCGGCGGTGGGCGTACCGGCCACGGGAGGCCAGCTCCGCCACGGTGATGCCGTCGGGGGCCGTCGCGGTCTGCGGCAGCAGCCCGAGGCGGCGGGCCACGTCCTTCGGCGGTCGGGTGTGGATGTCCCGCCCGTCGAGGACGACGGTGCCGGTGGTGGGCGCCAGCAGCCGGGAGAGGGCGCGCAGCAGCGTGGACTTGCCGCAGGCGTTGGGGCCCAGCACCACCGTGAAGGAGCCGGGCGGCACCACGAGATCGAGTTCCTCGACGACCGTGCGGTCCCCGTAGCGGAGGGTCAACCGCTCCGCGAGCAGCCGGGGCGCGTCCGCGTCCCACCCGGCGTCGGTCCGGTCGTCGGCCGCGGTCACCGGCTGCGTGGTCTTCGGGGTCACGGGCGTCGCCTTGCTTCGTGGACGAGGAGCCAGACGAGGTAGCCACCGCCGAGGACGACGGTGACGACCCCCACCGGCACGGTCAGGGGGACGAGGTGCTGGGCGATCAGGTCGGCGCCGAGCAGCAGCACCGCGCCGGTCAGGGCGCTGACGGTCAGCGGGATGCCGGGGGCGCGGGCCAGCCGGCGGGCGATCTGCGGCGCGGCCAGCGCCACGAAGGAGATCGGCCCGGCGACCGCGGTGACGACGCTGACCAGGCCGACGGCGACGGCGATGACGGCGGTACGCGTCCTGCCGACCCGCACCCCGGCTGCCGCGGCGACGTCGTCGCCGAGGTCGAGCTGGCGGAGCGCGGGGGCGAGGGACGGCAGCAGCGCCAGAAGCACCAGCAGGCACACCCCCGCGGGCACCGCGTTGGCGGTGGTCACGGTGTTGAGGGTGCCGGCGCCCCAGGCGGAGGCGAGCAGCGCGGTCTCCAGCTCGGCCCGCAGCAGCATCCAGGTGTTGACCGAGGCCAGCATGGCGGAGACCCCGATGCCGACGACGATGAGCCGGAACCCCTGGAGCCCGTCGCGGAGCGCGAGCAGGTAGATGGCGAGCGCGGCCAGTAGTCCCCCGACCAGTGAGCCCGTCATCAGCAGCGGCCAGCCGCCGCCGAGCACCAGCAGGGCCACGAGCATGCCGGTGAAGGAGCCGTTGGCGAGGCCGATGATGTCCGGACTGGCCAGCGGGTTGCGGGTGACGGTCTGGAAGACGGCGCCCGCGACGGCGAGGGCCGCGCCGAACAGCGCGGCGGAGGCGGCACGCGGCAGGCGCCATTCCAGGACGACGGTGCGGGCGAACCCCTCCGTGGCACCGGTCAGCACCCCGATCGCCTCGCCCGGGGTCAGCGGGTAGTCGCCGAGGACCACCGCCGCCAGCAGCAAGCCCGCGATCAGCACCACGGCGCCGACGGACAGGACCGCCGAGCGGACGCCCACCACCACGTTGCGGCGGGACGTTCCCACGACCAGCCGCCGCCGTCCCGTCCGAAGCCGGCCCGACGCGGGTACCTCGTGCGCGGCACGGTGCAGGGGACGGGGCCCCGCCACGGGGAGGGGGTCGGCCGCGGGAAGGGGGTCGGCGCGGGGGGCGGTGCGCTCCTCGCGCGGGGCACCGGGTGAGGGGGTCACAGTCCGCTCGCCTTCCGCCGCCGGACCAGCGCGATCAGCACCGGCGCCCCGACGAACGCGGTGACCACGCCCACCGGCATCTCGCTGGGGAGCACCGCGACCCTCCCGACCTCGTCCGCGAGCAGCACCAGGGTGGGGGCGACGACCAGTGAGCCGAGGACGATCCGGCGCTGGTCGGTGCCGACGGTCCACCGCACCAGGTGCGGAACGACCAGGCCGACGAAGACGATCGGCCCGGCGACCGCGGTCGCCGAGCCGGCCAGCAGGGTGACCGCCGCGAGTACCGCCACCCGCACCCGTCCCACCGCCACGCCCTGCGCGAGGGCGACGTCGGTGCCCAGGGCGACGGAGTTCAGGGCGGGCGCCACCAGGAGGGCGATCAGCAGTCCGGCCACCAGGAGCGGCAGCACCGGCAGCAGCACATCCGTGCCGCGCTCCAGCAGGCTGCCCGCGCTCCAGCCGCGCATGCGGTCGAACGAGTCCGGGTGGGTGAGGGTGAGCCCCGTCGTGAGCCCGGCGAACACCGCGCCGACGGCGACGCCGCTGAGCGTCATCCGGACGGGGTCCACCGCGCCGCGGCCGGCGGTGGCGATGCCGTAGACGAGCACCGTCAGCACCAGCGCTCCCGCGCAGGCGAGCCAGACGTAGCCGAAGGGGCTGGTGACGCCGAGGAAGGTGATGCCCACGGCGACGAAGAACGCGGCACCGGCGTTGACACCGAGGATGCCCGGGTCGGCCAACGGGTTGCGGGTGAACGCCTGGATCAGCGCGCCGGCGACGCCCAGCGCCGCCCCGACCGCCAGCCCCGCGAGCGTCCGCGGCACCCGCTGTTCCAGGACGACGTACCGGGACTCCTCCGTGCCGCCGCCCAGGAGGGTCTCCACCACCAGCGGCGGGGGCAGGGAGTTGGCGCCGACCAGGAGGGAGAGGGCGACGGCGAGCGCGAGCACCGCCACCGCGGCGACCGCCCGCCGGCGGCGGGCGGT
>NZ_JAAVJB010000137.1:3441-13728 GCF_012034385.1 Streptomyces spiramenti | reverse complement strand
CCACGGAGCCGGCGGTGTCAGCGCGCGGCGCAGCCGCCGTTCGCGTCGGGAAGCGGCGGAGGCGCGCCGACGCCCGGCAGTCCGAGGGAGACGGTGGGGCGGCCGGACGCCCCGGTGGGCTGGGCCTGGCGCGCCTCCCAGGCGTCGCCGGAGCGGGTGCGGCGGACGGCGGTCACGGTGCCCTCGGCCAGCAGGTGGTGGGGGGCGGCGTAGGTGACGGTGGCGGTCACCATGTCCCCGGGGCGCACCGGCTGTTCGGGGCGGGTGAAGTGGACGAGCCGGTTGTCGGGGGCTCGTCCGGACAGCCGGCGGGTCGCGTCGTCCTTCCGTCCCTCGCCCTCGGCGACCATGATCTCCAAGGTGCGGCCGACCTGCTTGCGGTTCTCGGCCCAGGAGATCTCCTCCTGCACGGCGACCAGCCGCTCGTAGCGCTCCTGGACGACGGCCTTGGGGATCTGGCCGTCCATGGTCGCGGCGGGGGTGCCGGGCCGCTTGGAGTACTGGAAGGTGAACGCCTGCGCGAACCGCGCCTCGCGCACCACGTGCAGCGTCTCCTGGAAGTCCTCCTCGGTCTCGCCGGGGAACCCCACGATGATGTCCGTGGAGATCGCGGCCTCCGGCATGGCGGCGCGGACCTTCTCGATGATCCCGAGGAACCGTTCCTGGCGGTAGGAGCGCCGCATCGCTTTCAGCACCGTCGAGGAACCGGACTGCAGCGGCATGTGGAGCTGCGGCATGACGTTCTCGGTCTCGGCCATCGCCGCGATGACGTCGTCGGTGAAGTCGCGCGGGTGCGGGGAGGTGAAGCGGACCCGCTCCAGTCCCTCGACACGGCCGCACGCGCGCAGCAGGTCGGAGAACGCCTCGCGCTCCCCCATGTCGGAGCCGTAGGCGTTGACGTTCTGGCCGAGCAGGGTGATCTCGCTGACGCCGTCGGCGACCAGCGTCTCGATCTCCGCGAGGATGTCGCCGGGCCGGCGGTCCTTCTCCTTGCCCCGCAGGGCCGGCACGATGCAGAAGGTGCAGGTGTTGTTGCAGCCCACGGAGATCGACACCCAGGCCGCGTACGCGCTCTCGCGGCGGGTGGGCAGCGTGGAGGGGAACGCCTCCAGCGACTCGGCGATCTCGACCTGCGCCTCGCGCTCGACGCGCGCCCGCTCCAGGAGCACCGGCAGCTTGCCGACGTTGTGGGTCCCGAAGACGACGTCCACCCAGGGAGCGCGGCGCACGATGGTGTCGCGGTCCTTCTGCGCCAGGCAGCCGCCGACGGCGATCTGCATGCCCGGCCGGCTCGCCTTCTTGGGCGCCAGCTGGCCGAGGTTGCCGTAGAGGCGGTTGTCCGCGTTCTCCCGGACGGCGCAGGTGTTGAAGACCACGATGTCCGCGGCCTCGGCCTCCTTGGGCGCCCGTGTGTATCCCGCCGCCTCCAGCAGTCCCGACATCCGCTCGCTGTCATGGACGTTCATCTGGCAGCCGAAGGTGCGGACCTGGTACGTCCTGGGCTCGGCCACCGGGAGGCTCCCGTCAGTGCTGCTCATGCCCACCAGGGTAGGCGGTGCCGGCGGCGCGCCGAACCGGGTTCCCGCGCGGGCGGCACGGCGGGGCCCCGGCGGCGGGGGAACCGGCCGGTGGGCGCCGTGCCCGTGCCGGGCGGGTGTCGGGCAGACTGTCCGCATGGTCTCGCGTGCGCTCCCGCCGATCTCCCGCCGACGCCTGCTGGGCGCGGGGGCGACCGCGGTGGGCGGCGGGGCGGTGTGGTGGCTCGCGGCGCGGGACGGGGAGCCGCCGCCCAGCGGCGAGGTGGTGGTGAGCACCGGGGTGCCGAGCGGGGTGTACGCCCAGTACGGACAGCTGCTCCGCTCCCAGCTGGCGCGGGACCTGCCCCAGGTGCGGGTGGTGCTGACGCCCAGCGTCGGCTCGGTGGAGAACATCGAACGGCTGCTGTCCGGCGAGGCGGACTACGCCATCGCCACGGCGGACTCCCTCGCCTCCCACCGTGCGGGCGGCGACACGGAGTCGCTGGCGGCGTGCGCGCGCCTCTACGACGACTACATGCAGCTGGTGGTGCCTGCCGCGTCGCCGGTGCGCGCCGTGGCGGACCTCGCCGGACTCCGTGTGGGGGTCGGGCAGGACCGCTCGGGGGTGCAGCTCGTCACACGGGAACTGCTGGCGGCGGCCGGGCTCGACATGGAACGGGACGTCACCGCCGCCCGCGAGGGCATCCACACCATGCCGCGGATGCTGGAGCACGACCGGCTCGACGCCTTCTTCTGGTCCGGCGGCCTGCCCACCAGGGCGGTCGAGCAGCTGGCGTCCCGGCGGGCGATCCGGCTGGTACCGCTGGGCGAGCTCCTGCCGCAGCTGAGACGGCAGGGCGCGCACACGGCGTACTACCGCGCGGCGGTCGTCCCCCCCGACGCCTATCCGGAGGTGAGCGGCACCAGCGGGGTCGACACGGTGGCGGTGGCCAACCTCCTGGTGACCACGGTGGGGGCCGACGTGGCGTTGACCGAGCGTTTGACCGCCTCGGTGATACGGGGCAGGGACCACATCGCGACGGTCGTGCACGCGGCGCAGCGGGTGGACCTGCGGACCGCGATCTACACCCAGCCGCTGCCGCTGCACCCCGGCGCGGCGCGCTACTACCGTTCCGTCAAGTCCTGAACCGGCGGGGCCACCGCCGACTCGCGGGCCCCCGCCGCCCGCCGGCGCCCGCGGCGCGGCACCCTGGAGGGTGGCCCCGGCCCGTGCCTCCCCGGGTGGGCCGGCCGCGGCCGGGGCGCAAGCGCACCGCAGACCCACCGGAGGACTGATGCACGACGACCGCCGTATCGTGGAAGACCGCCTGCGCCGCGTCCTCACCGAGCGGATCGCCCCGGCCGTCCACGGCGCCAGAGCGCCGCTGACGGTCGAACGCTGGGAGGCGCCGGGCGAACCGGTCCCCGTGGCCGAGGGGCTCGCCGCGGCCTACCGCCCGGCGGCCGTGGGCGAACGCTGGGGCCCCGCCTGGGGCACCACCTGGTTCCGGGTCACGGGCGAGGTGCCGCCGTCCTGGCGGGGACTCCCCGTGGAGGCCGTGCTCGACATCGGCTTCGACCGGGCGATGGCGGGCTTCCAGTCCGAGGGGCTCGTCTACCGGCGCGACGGCTCCGCCGTCAAGGGGCTCAATCCGCACAACGACTGGGTGCGGATCGCCGACAGCGCGGCGGGGGGCGAGGGGGTCGAGCTGTTCGTCGAGGCGGCGTCGAACCCGATCCTGCTGACCCCGCAGCTTCCCGGCCCGCTCGGCGACCGGCTGACCGCCGGCGACGAGCCGCTGTACCGGGTCGAGCGCATGGATCTGGCGGTCTTCCACCCCCAGGTGTGGGAGCTGGTCCGGGATCTGGAGGTCCTCGGGCAGCTGATGACGGAGCTGCCGCTGGAGGACGCGCGCCGGTGGGAGGTGCTGCGCTCGGTGGAGAGGTCGCTCGACGCGCTGGACCTCACCGACGTGCCCGGCAGCGCGACCGCGGCGCGCGAGCCGCTGGCCGAGGCGCTCGCCTCTCCGGCCCGCGCCTCGGCCCACCGGGTCAGCGCCGTGGGCCACGCCCACATCGACTCGGCGTGGCTGTGGCCGCTGCGGGAGACCGTCCGCAAGGTCGCGCGGACCTCCGCCAACACGGTGGCGCTGATGGACGGCGACCCCGACTACCGGTTCGCGATGTCGCAGGCCCAGCAACTGGCGTGGCTCAAGGAGCACCGGCCCGAGGTCTTCGAACGGGTGCGGGAGAAGGTCGCGGCCGGTCAGTTCGTCCCCGTCGGCGGCATGTGGGTGGAGTCCGACACCAACATGGTGGGCGGCGAGGCCATGGCCCGGCAGTTCCTGTACGGCAAGAAGTTCTTCCTGGACGAGTTCGGCATCGAGACGCGCGAGGTGTGGCTGCCGGACACCTTCGGCTACACCGCCGCACTGCCGCAGCTCGTGCGGCTGTCCGCCTCCGACTTCTTCCTGACGCAGAAGATCTCCTGGAACCAGACCAACGCCTTCCCGCACTCGAGTTTCTGGTGGGAGGGCATCGACGGCACGCGGGTCTTCACCCACTTCCCGCCGGTCGACACCTACACCGCGGAGCTGACCGGGGCGGAGCTGGCGCACGCGGCACGGAACTTCCGCGAGAAGGGCAGCGCAAGCCGCTCCCTGGTCCCCTTCGGCCACGGCGACGGCGGGGGCGGCGCCACCCGGGAGATGCTGGGGCGCGCCAGGCGGCTGCGCGATCTCGACGGCTCCCCGCGGGTGGAGGTCGAGACGCCCGCCGAGTTCTTCGGCAAGGCGCTCGCGGAGTACCCGGGGGCGCCCGTCTGGGCCGGGGAGCTGTACCTGGAGTTCCACCGGGGCACCTACACCTCGCAGGCGAAGACGAAGCAGGGCAACCGCCGGAGCGAGTCGCTGCTCCGCGAGGCGGAGCTGTGGGCGGCGACCGCGGCCGTGCACGACGGCGGCTACCGCTACCCGTACCAGGAGCTGGAGCGGATCTGGAAGGACGTGCTGCTCCACCAGTTCCACGACATCCTGCCCGGGTCGTCCATCGCCTGGGTCCACCGCGAGGCACGTGAGACCTACGACCGGCTCCGGGAGGAGCTGGAGGAGATCATCACGGCGGCGCAGCGGGCGCTGGCCGGTCCGGCGGACGGCGCGGCGGGCGGCTCCGTCGTCTTCAACGCCGCGCCCCACGCGCGCCACGGCGTCCCCGGCGGCGGTGCCGTCCCCCGGGGCGCGGACGTGCCCGGCGCCGTGCCGGTGACTCTGACCGCGCTCCCGGCCGACGCGGGCTGGGTCCTGGACAACGGGCTGCTGCGCGTGACGGTGGACGCCCGCGGGCTGGTGGTGTCGGCCGTGGACGCGGCCTCCGGCAGGGAGGCGGTCGCGCCGGGCGCCGCGGCCAACCTGCTCCAGCTCCATCCCGACCTGCCCAACAAGTGGGACGCCTGGGACATCGACGCCTTCTACCGCCACAACGTCACCGACCTGACCGACGCCCGTGAGGTCGCCCCCCTGACCGACGGCGGCCGGTCCGCGACCGTGCGGGTGGTACGCGGCTTCGGGGCCTCCTCCGTGGAGCAGCTGCTGACGCTGCGCGCCGGGGAACGGCTGCTGGAGATCGCGACCGAGGTGGACTGGCACGAGAGCGAGAAGCTGCTCAAGGCGTCGTTCCCGCTGGACGTCAAGGCGGACCGGTCCGCGACCGAGACGCAGTTCGGCCACGTCTACCGCGACACGCACACCAACACCACGTGGGAGGCGGCGAAGTTCGAGATCTGCGCCCACCGCTGGCTGCACGTGGGAGAGCCGGGGTGGGGGGCGGCGTTGGTCAACGACTCCACCTACGGGCACGAGGTGACCCGCGACATCCGGGAGGACGGCTCGCAGACGACCACGGTCCGGCTCTCGCTGCTGCGCGCGCCACGCTACCCCGACCCGGAGACCGACCAGGGGCGGCACCGGATGCGGTACGCCCTGGTGCCCGGCGCGGGCATCGAGGACGCCGTGCGCGAGGGGCACGCGATCAACCTCCCCGAGCGGTCCGTCCCGGGGTCGGCCGAGGTGAGCCCCCTGGTCGTCTCCGACGCCGGCGCGGTCGTCGTGGAGACGGTGAAGCTCGCCGAGGACCGCTCCGGCGACGTGGTGGTGCGGGTGTACGAGGCATCGGGAGGCAGGTCCGCGGCGGTGCTGTCGCTGGGGTTCACGGCGGCGTCGGCGACGGTCACGGACCTGTTGGAGCGGCCGTGGCCCGACGGGGAGGCGCCGGCGGTCGAGGACGGGCGCACGGTGCGGCTGTCGCTCCGGCCCTTCCAGATCCTGACGCTGCGGTTCGCGCGCGGCTGAGCCAGGCCGCCGCGGGCGGCGCCCGCCCTCCGGGGCCGGGCGCCGCCCGCGGCACGGCGGTCACTCGGCTCCGGGCTGCCCGGGGTCCTCTCGCGGGAGCCGCACGGTGGCGCGCAGCCCCTCGGGGTCGTTGTGCCCGTAGGCGATGTCCGCGCCGCCGGAGGTCAGCAGCGCCTTCACGATGGAGAGGCCCAGCCCGGAGCCGGAGACGTTCTGGTGGCTCCCGGCGCGCCAGAAGCGGTCGCCCACCCGAGCCAGTTCCTCGTCGGTGAGGCCGCTGCCGGTGTCGGCCACCTCGATCCGCACGATGTCACCCTCCGCCCGGCAGGACACTTCGACGGTCCCTCCGGCGGGGGTGAACTTGAGCGCGTTGTCGACGAGGGCGTCCAGGGCGCTGGAGAGGGCGATCGGGTCCGCCCAGGCGGTGACGGCGCTGGCGCCGGTGGACCGCAGCGTGACCCCTTCGCGATCGGCGACCGGCCCCCAGGCGACGGTGCGTTCGGCGGCGAGCGCGGCGACGTCGGTGGTGCGCAGGTGTACGGAGGACTGCTCGGCGACGGCGAGGTCCAGCAGATCGTCCAGGACGCGCGCCAACCGCGTGCCCTCGGCTCGCAGGGAAGCGAACTCCTGGCTCCCGGGCGGCAGTTCGAGCCCCAGCAGGTCGATCCGGAGCAGCAGCGCGGAGAGCGGGTTGCGCAGCTGGTGGGAGGCGTCGGCGACGAAGGCGCGCTGCTGTTCCAGCACCTCCTCGACGTGGTCGGCCATCTCGTTGAACGACGCGGCGAGCCGCCGCAGCTCCGGAGGCCCGCCGGCCGCCGCGACGCGGGAGTTCATGCGCCCGGTGGTGATCCCGTGGGCGGCCCGATCCAGGTCGCGGACGGGGCTGAGCACCCAGCCGGTGAGCCGGAAAGCGGCGGCCACGGCCAGCGCCATGGCCGCGGCCTCGCCGAGCGCTATCGGCAGCCAGCCGCGGAGAATGCGGGAGCGCAGCGCGCCGGTCGGCGAATCGGTCAGCACCACCGCGACCACGTCACCGTCGCGGACGACGGGCGAGGCCACCACCAGCCGGCGGTCCCCCTCCCAGGGCCAGATCTGGCCGGGCCCGTGGCTGCGACGGCCCGCCAGCGCCTCGTCGAAAGCGGTCCGCGCCTCCTCCTCGGCCACCCCCGACCAGCGCACCGGTGCCGAGGCCAGGGGGCGTCCGTCGCGCCGGAAGACGCCGGCGCGGATGCCGTACAGCTCGTGGTACCGATCGAGCTCCTCCTCCAGCTGGTCGAGCGCGCCGGCGGGCGCGTCCTTCCCCGCGCCGGTGGCGAACTGGGCGAGCGAGCCGAAACGGGCCGTGTCGTCGATCCGGTCGACGACCAGCCGCTGCTGTTCGGTGGCCGCCTGGCTGGCTGCCAGCGGCACACCGAGGGCGAGCAGTACGCCCGCCTGGAGCAGGATGAGCAGGAGGAGGAGCCTGGTGCGCACGGTCGGGTAGGCCGATCAGGGTCGTGGGACGGCGAGGCGGTAGCCCACACCACGGACGGTCTCGACCAGTTCACCCCGGCGGAGCTTGGAACGCAACGACGCCACGTGCACCTCCAGCGTGCGGCCCGTCCCCTCCCAGCTGGTGCGCCACACGTCGCTGATGATCTGCTCCCTGCGGAAGACCACGCCGGGGCGCTGCGCCAGCAGGGCCAGCAGGTCGAACTCCTTGCGGGTGAGCTCCACCGGCTCGCCGTCGACCAGGACGCGGCGGGTGGACAGTTCCACGGTGACCGGCCCGGCGGCCAGCACCTCGCCGCCGGCCGCGGTGCCGGCCTCGGGCTCGCCGCGGTCCGGCGCGGGGCGCTCGGGCGCCACGCGGCGGCTGACGGCGTGGATCCGCGCCAGCAGCTCACCGGTGTCGTAGGGCTTGACGACGTAGTCGTCGGCGCCCAGGTTCAGCCCGTGTATGCGGGAGCGCACGTCCGCCCGCGCGGTCACCATGATCACCGGTATCCGGGCGAGCCGCCGGATCTGGCCGTACACCTCGAACCCGTCGGCGTCGGGCAGGCCGAGGTCGAGCAGGACCACATCGTGGCCGCCGGCCTGGACGCGGTCCACGGCCTCCGCCCCGTTGCGGGCGTGGGTGACACGGAAGCCGTGCCTGCCGAGTACCGCGACCAGCGCCGCGGCGACGTGTTCGTCGTCCTCCACCAGCAGCAGTCTCATGCGACCTCCTTCCGCCTGGGCGGCGGTCTCGTCCGTCCGCCGGGCGGTGCCGTACCGCGGCGGCCTGCGCCCGGCACGACGGTGGGTCCGGGCGTGTCCGCCCGGCGGGACCGGGCGGACACGCCACGGGGCGGTCCGTGCATGCGGTGCGGCCGACCGGCGCCGGTCGGCGGACCGGACCCCGAGGGCCACCGGGGCCGGCCGTGGCGGGCACGGCGCGGGTTCACCGTCTGCGGCCCCCGGTGAAAAGTGAACTCCGGACAGGCCCGGAAGTCCACTCCCGCGTGCCGGTCGGCCCGGCTCCGGGCGTACGCCGTCCCACCCGCCACACCGGGGACACGACGCCGTGACCCACCGCTACCACCAGCGGCAATACGTAGTACAGAGACATCAGATCGTTATCCTCAATTTCAGCTCAGATCGGCTGACGTCCATTCGGCCGCTGGCTAGGGTCCCTGCAACCGACGAGGACGGAGCATGACCACGATGAGCGATGTGCCGCTGACCAAGGACGTCGAGGGCGACGCCGCGCCGCTGGCGGAGGACCTGGTCGTCCTGGACGGCGTGAACAAGCACTTCGGTGCGCTCCACGTGCTCCAGGACATCAACCTCACGATCAAGCGCGGCGAGGTCGTCGTGGTGATCGGGCCCTCCGGCTCCGGCAAGTCGACGCTCTGCCGGGCCATCAACCGCCTGGAGACGATCGACGGCGGAACGATCACGATCGACGACGAGCCCCTGCCCGCCGAGGGCCGCGGCCTCGCCCGACTGCGCGCCGATGTGGGAATGGTCTTCCAGTCCTTCAACCTCTTCGCGCACAAGACCGTTCTGCAGAACGTGATGCTCGGCCCCATCAAGGTGCGCAAGCAGGAAAAGGCGAAGGTGGAGGAGCGCGCTCGGCAGCTCCTGGACCGGGTCGGCGTCGGCAACCAGGCCGACAAGTACCCCGCGCAGCTCTCCGGCGGCCAGCAGCAGCGCGTGGCGATCGCGCGGGCGCTGGCGATGGAGCCGAAGGTGATGCTCTTCGACGAGCCCACCTCGGCCCTGGACCCCGAGATGATCAACGAGGTCCTGGAGGCCATGAAGCAGCTGGCCCGTGAGGGCATGACGATGGTCGTCGTCACCCACGAGATGGGCTTCGCCCGTTCCGCGGCGAACCGCGTGGTCTTCATGGCCGACGGACGGATCGTCGAGGAGGCCGAGCCGCAGCAGTTCTTCGACAACCCGAAGAGCGACCGCGCAAAGGACTTCCTCTCGAAGATCCTGCACCACTGACCCGCACGACCGCCGGCGCCGCCGGCCCCCCACACGTAGTCCCGCATCCCTTCACCAGAGCAAGGAAATGATCATGAGAGCTCGCAAGTCCGCCACGCTGGCCGCCTCCGCCCTCGTTCTCGCCCTCACCGCCACCGCCTGCGGCTCCGACGACAGCAACGGCGGTTCGAGCGACGGTGGCGACAGCAACGACACCCTGACCATCGGCATCAAGTACGACCAGCCGGGCCTGGGCCTGCAGACCGCCGACGGCGACTTCACCGGGTTCGACGTGGACATCGCCCGCTACATCGCGGCCGAGCTGGGTGTGGAGGAGGACGACATCACCTGGCGCCAGGCGCAGTCGCCCGAGCGCGAGAACATGATCAAGAACGGTGACGTCGACTTCATCGTCGCCACCTACTCCATCACCGACCAGCGCAAGGAAGAGGTCAGCTTCGCGGGCCCCTACTTCGTGGCCACGCAGGACCTGCTGATGCGCAGCGGCGAGTCGATCTCCAGCAACGACGAGATCGGTGACCTGAACCTCTGTTCCGTCTCCGGTTCGACCTCCGCGCAGAAGATCCAGGAGGACATCGCCCCCGACGCGAACCTCCAGCCCTACGGCGGCTACTCCGAGTGCCTCACCGGCCTGGAGAACGGCGCCGTCGACGCGCTGACCACCGACAACACCATCCTCGCCGGCTACGCCGCGCAGGACGAGCACCAGGGCAAGTTCGAGCTCGCCGGCCTGGACCTGGGCCCGGAGAACTACGGCATCGGCATCCCCAAGGACGACACCGAGCTCCAGGAGAAGATCAACGCCGCGATCGAGAAGATGATCGAGGACGGCGCCTGGGCCGAGGCGGTCGAGAAGAACCTCGGCCCCGCCGGCTTCGAGGTCCCGGACGCCCCGGAGATCACCGAGGGCAAGTGATCCATGGTGGCGGGGGGGGGGGGGGGGGGGGGGG
>NZ_JAAVJB010000137.1:0-3431 GCF_012034385.1 Streptomyces spiramenti | reverse complement strand
GCGCGGTCCGCCCGGACCGCGCGCCACCCTTTTCTGTCCGTCACGGCGAGAATTCGAGACCTAAGTGTTCGACTTCCTTGATCTACAGCGGTACGACCTGTTCGGGGCCTTCTGGGTCACCGCGCAGCTCGCGGTCTTCTCCGCCATCGGGTCGCTCATCCTCGGCACCATCCTGGCCGGCATGCGCGTCAGCCCGGTGCCCCTCATGCGCGTCTTCGGCACCGGCTACGTCAACATCGTCCGGAACACCCCGCTGACCGTCATCATCCTCTTCACCTCCCTCGGCCTGTTCCAGACGCTGGGCATCGCGATGGGAGGGGACACCTTCACGGAGACGAACTTCCGACTCGCCGTGCTCGGCCTCACCGCCTACACCGCCGCGTTCGTCTGCGAGGCGCTGCGGTCCGGCATCAACACCGTGCCCGTCGGGCAGGCCGAAGCGGCCCGTGCCCTCGGGCTGAGCTTCACCCAGGTCCTGCGCCTGGTGGTCCTGCCCCAGGCGTTCCGCTCGGTGGTCGCCCCGCTGGCCAACGTGCTCATCGCCCTCACCAAGAACACCACGGTCGCCGCGGCGATCGGCGTCGCCGAGGCCGCGCTCCTGATGAAGACAATGATCGAGAACGAGGCACAGGTGTTCCTGATCGGCGGCATCTTCGCCCTCGGATTCATTCTCCTCACCCTTCCGACCGGGCTGCTGCTCGGCTGGGTGAGCAAGCGCGTGGCGGTGAAGCGATGAGTGACCTCTCCGTTCTCTACGACGCCCCCGGGCCGAAGGCCAGGGCGCGGAACGTCCTCTACACCGTGCTGTTCCTGGTCGGCTTCGCCGTCCTGGTGTGGTGGGTCCTCGCCGCGATGGCGGACAAGGGCCAGCTCGACGCCGACAAGTGGAGCCCGTTCGTCACCGACTCCCGCGTCTGGACGACGTTCCTCCTGCCGGCGCTCGGCAACACCCTCAAGGCCGCGGCGCTGTCGATCATCATCGCGCTGCCCCTGGGCGCCGCGCTCGGCATCGGCAGGATGTCGGACCACCGATGGGTCCGGGTGCCGTGCGCCGGGATCATCGAGTTCTTCCGTGCCATTCCGGTGCTGCTGCTCATGCTGTTCGCCAGCGCCGTCTACGTCGAGTTCACCAACATCAGCTCGGACATGCGCCCGCTTTACGCAGTCGTCACCGGCCTGGTGCTGTACAACGCCTCGGTCATCGCCGAGGTGGTCCGGGCCGGCATCCTGTCGCTGCCCCGCGGCCAGAAGGACGCCGCGCAGGCCGTCGGCATGCGCAAGGGCCAGATGATGACCCAGGTGCTGCTGCCGCAGTCGGTCACCCTGATGCTGCCGGCGCTCGTGAGCCAGCTGGTCGTCGTCGTCAAGGACACCGCTCTCGGCGGCGTCATGCTCAACTTCGACGAGCTGCTGCGTTCGGTCCGCACCATCAGCGCCAACTACGGGGCCAACACCATCGCGGCGTTCACCGTGGTGGCCCTGATCTTCATCGTGCTGAACTTCATCCTCACCTCCGCGGCCACCTGGCTGGAACGCACCATCCGTCGGGGCAAGCGCACCGCCGGCGCGGTCGTCACCGCCGACCCGCACGACCAGATGGAGGCCGAGCCCGCAGGGGCGCCGGCCACCGAGGCCGGGGATCCCCCGACCCGAACCGGCAAGGACTGACTTGACGGTTGATCACCTGCTGGGTTGCATACTCCTGTGCTGCCCGTGATCATCGTCGGCGCGGGCCCGACAGGGCTCGCGCTGGCGCTTGCCCTGGCCCGCCAGGGCGTCCCCACCCATGTGCTCGAACCAGGTGACGGGCGGGTCGACCAACGACCCGCCCGCAGCTGTGTGCTGCCACCGGACGTCGCGCACTGGGCCGGGCTCCCCGGCGCCGCCGACCGGGCGACCCGCTGGCAGGCGTGGCGCACCACGTTGCGCGGGCGTACCCGCGAGCACGTGGAGTACTCCCCCGAAGCGGCCCCCACCCATCTGCCCCTCGACGCGCTGGAGCACGCGCTGCGCCTCGCCGCGGCCGGGCGGAGACTCATCCGGATCGACACCCGGTCCCGCCTCAGCGGCGTCGAACAGACCGGGCACGGCGTCACCGCCTACGTGTACCGCGGCGACCGGGACGCCGGCGCGGGCCGTGAGGAGAAGGTCGCCGGCAGCCACCTCGTCGGCTGCGACGGCGCGCGTTCCACCGTCCGCAAGCTGTTGCGGGTGCCGTTCGCGGGGCGCACCTCCGTGGAACGGCACGCCGTCGCCGCGTTGCGGGCCGAACTGCCGGACGTCGGCGTCGCCGCGCTGCACCGCGCGCTCCCGGCGGCGCACGCGCCCGTCGACGAGGTGGTGCTCCGCCCGCTCGGCGCGCAACGCTGGCGGCTGGACTGGCCGCTGCCCACCGGCGAGGAACTCGTCACGCCGGAAGCGCTGCTGGACCTGGTCAACCGGACCCTGGCGGCCTGGCACGACGGCGACATCCCGCCGTACGACCTGCTGGACACGGGGGTCTACCTCTGCCACCAGCGGCTCGCCCGGCACTGGCGCGACGGGCGGATCTTCCTCGCGGGGGACGCCGCCCATCTGCTCGGCGCGCTGGGCACCCAGCAGACCGCCGAGGGGCTGCGCGACGCGGACAACCTCGCGTGGAAACTGGCCCTGGACTGGCACCACGGCGACGCGGACACACTCCTCGACACGTACGAGGCGGAGCGCCGCGGCGCCGTGGGCGCGCGACTGCGCGCCGTGGACCAGGCGCTGCCGCTGGTGCGGGGGCGGGGCGGTATCGGAGCGCTGCTCCCGGGGCGGGAACACAGCAGGCTGACGCTGCTGGCGGACGCGCCGCTCGGCCGTGGGGCGCTCGGAGAGCCGGGAGCGTATCCGCAGACGCGGTCGCGGTACGGCGTGGGGGTGGCCACGGAGCCCGGGGACGTGATCGACGACATCCGGGTGACCGCTCTCAACGGCGACCGCGGCCGACTGCACGACCTTCTCGGCGGTCCGCACCTGCTGGTCCTGACCGCGCCCGGCGCCGGGATCTGGGATGCCCGCCACTGGCTGTCGGCCGGGCTCATGCCCGAGCTCGCCGGGGTGGTCCGGCGGCTGCCGGTCGAAGCGGAGCTGCTGGTGGCCGACAGCTATCCGGGCGCTCCCGCCCACACGCTGCTGGTGGTGCGGCCCGACGGCCGCCTGGCGGCGGCACTCCCCGGGTCCGCCATCTCGGAACTGGTGCGCTACGCCGACACGTTGCGCGGGCCGGCCCCTGACCAACCCCCCGCGGTGGCCGGCAGGAACTGACCGGCGGCACGCCCCGTACCGGCCTGCCGCGCGCCTGCTGCCCGCGGCACGCGCCGGTGCCTGCCAGCGCCAGGCCGGCCGCAGAGCACGGACCACGGCTCACGGACCCGCGACAACACCGTGCTCCGCGCCCGTACGGGCGC
>NZ_JAAVJB010000136.1 GCF_012034385.1 Streptomyces spiramenti | reverse complement strand
GCCGGCGAGGCCGGGGGTCGCGGCGGTCGGCAGCGGCACGACCGCCGCTGCCCCTCCCCCGGCCCGGTACGGCTCGTCGCCGGGCAGCTCGGAGTGCTCGTGCGGCTCGTGCGGCTCGTGCGGCTCGTGCGGCACGTGCGGTTCGGGCGGTTCGTGCGGTTCGGGCGGTTCGTCCGACTCGGGCGCGGTGAGAGCGGGGTGCGACGACGGGATTCCGAGGAGTCCGTGCGGCTCGTGGCGGCCGGTCTGCTCGGCCGGCTCGGGCACCCCCGCCCGGTCGGCGTGCTCGGCCGCGGGCCGGTGGTGCGGGTCGCCGGGGTCGCGTACCACTCCGAGTCGGTGGGCCCCGGGACGGCCGCCCCCGGTGGGGCGGCTCACCAGCGGCTGCGGGCGATGCCGGGGCGCGGGGTGGTGGAGCCCGGGGCCCGCGAGCCGGGCGGCAGGGCCGTCCACGGGACGACAGTCCACGGCGGCACCGTCGTCGGCGGAGTTCTCCAAGGAGGCACGGTCGTCGGCGGGGCGCTCCTGGACAGCCGCCCGGAGTCCGGGCGCTCCCGGCACCTCGGCCGTTGCGACGTCCCGGTGGCCGCCCGGGTCCGGAACAGGCCCGGCCTCGTCCGCACGCTCACCGGCGGCCCTCGCCGCGACGGGGCCGACACGCTCCCGACCGCTCTCGTCGCCCTCACCGCCTCCCGCCGGCAGCGGCAGCCGCACCAACGCGCCCCGGACGACCGGCCGGGCCCCGGGCGCCTTCGTCGGCCCGAGGTCCTCGCCCCGCAGGATGGCGAGTTCGAGGTGCTGGAGCGCGGGCGGGGGGTCGACCCCCAGCTCGTCCAGCAGGTACTGCTTCACCCGCCGGTACTCGGCCAGCGCCTCCGCCTGCCGTCCTGTCCGGTAGAGCGCCTCGATCAACTGCTCGCGGAACCGGCCGTGGTCGGGGTGGGCACGCGTCGCCCCCCAGAGGTCGCCCAGCACGATCGAGCAGCGTCCGAGACCGAGTTCGAGGTCGCACACCCGCTCCACCACGTGCAACCGCTCCTCGGAGAGCTGCGGCACCAGGTCCCGCTGGACCGGCTCGGAGCGGACGTTGGCCAGCACCGAGCCCTGCCAGAGCGCCAACGCGGATCGCAGGGCGCGCAGTTGCTCCTCCGCGTCCCCACCGTGGTCGGCGGCGGCGACGTAGGCACGGAACTCCAGCAGGTCCAGGGTGCAGGGGTCGGCGGTGATGCGGTAGCCGCCGGGCACCGCCTCGATGCTGGTGTCGGTCACGCCGTGCCGCTGGAACAGCCGGCGCAGCCGCAGCACGCAGGTCTGGAGCGCCGCCTTGGCGGTCGCGGGCTGCTCGTCGCCCCACACCATGCGCTGGAGGAAGTCCGCCGAGACGACGGTGTTGGAGTGCAGCAGCAGGGCGGCGAGCAGGTTGGTGGGCTTGGACGGCTGGAGCACGACCGTGTCGGAGGTGTCACAGATGCTCAGCGGTCCCAGCAGCTGGAAGCGCACGGGCCGGCGGCGGTTCAGCGACCGCGCCGGGGGGACCGGCGGAGTGGGGGGCGGGCGGGGGGACGTGGGGGGACGGTGCAGGACAGGACCGTGGCACTCATCAGGTTCCGCCTCGAGTGATGCTGGATCTTTCCGGCGCCGTGACTCTACGCGCGTATCAACGGGGGTTGGAGATGCGCGGACGACAGCTTGTTGCAGACGCCAGGGACAGCAAGCTGTCAGATCCGGCCACGTGACCATCAGTCACGCGCGGCGCCCAACAGGCCCGAACCACCCCGTTCCGACCCGGGTCGCGGCCGGCCGTCCGCGCAGCACAGCGCCGCCTCGGCGCACGTCGCACCGGGCGGGGAGCGCCGGGACCGCCGAGCGGCGCGGGCGGGTGGGTTCCGGCCACGCGCACACCGCGTACACCTCACACATCTCGTCCACCCGGCGCACCACGGTGACCGCGCGTCACTGGCGGCACCCGTCGACGCGTGCGGAGCCCCACCCGCGCACGCGTCGGGCCCCGGCGCCGTCCGTCCCGCCCTCGGGGAGGGTGGGACGGACGGCGCCGGGGCCCGGTCTCGCGCCGGTCAGGGGCGGCGCCGCTCGGGGCGCCACACCACCAGGGCGGAGGACTGCCGCACGTCCTGGTAGGGCACCAGGTCGCGTCGGTAGGAGGCGTGCACCTGCTGTTCCCGCTGGCGCATCGCCACGGCCGCGCCGTCCACCGACTGCTGGAGTTCGGCGACGCGCGCCTGGAGGGCGGCCACCTGGTTCTCCAGCTCGATGATCCGCTTGATGCCGGCGAGGTTGATGCCCTCCTCCTGCGACAGCCGCTGCACGACGCGGAGCAGCGTGATGTCGCGGGCGGAGTAGCGCCGTCCCCGGCCCGCCGTGCGGTCCGGGGAGACCAGCCCCAGCCGGTCGTACTGCCGGAGCGTCTGCGGGTGCAGCCCGGACAGCTGGGCTGCCACCGAGATCACGTAGACCGGTGTCTCGTCGGTGAGTTCGTACGGGTTCCGGTTGGGTCCGGCAAAGCCGTCCACGTCAGTCTCCCTTCGCGGCCTCGAACAGCGCGCCCCGGGGGTCCTCGCCCCCGGTCGCCGCCCGGTACTCCTCCAGTGCCTTCCTGGCCTCAGTACCCAGCTCGCGCGGCACCGCCACCTCGATGGTCACCAGAAGATCGCCGCGGGTGCCGTCCTTGCGGGTGGCTCCCTTGCCGCGGGCGCGCATGGTGCGTCCGCTGGGGGTGCCCGGGGGCAGCTTCAGCGTCACGGGTGGGCCGCCGAGGGTCGGGACCTTGACGTCGCCGCCGAGCGCCGCCTCGGGGAAGGTGACCGGCACGGTGACGGTGAGGTTGTCGCCCCGCCGGCCGAAGACCGGGTGGCCGTCGACGTGGACGACGACGTAGAGGTCACCCGCCGGGCCGCCGCGTTCTCCGGGCGCGCCCTTGCCCCGTAGTCGGATGCGCTGGCCGTCGGAGACACCGGCGGGGATGCGCACCTGCATGGTGCGGGAGCTGGTGGCACGTCCCGAGCCGCGGCAGACGGCGCAGGGGTCGTCGGCGATGAGGCCACGGCCCTTGCAGTCCACGCACGGGTCGGTGAGGGAGAAGCCCCCGCCACCGCCGCGGCTGACCTGGCCCGTGCCGACGCAGGTCGGGCAGACGCGCGGGGTGCCGTTCTTGTCGCCGGTGCCCCGGCAGGACTTGCAGGCGGCGCTGGAGGACATCCGCAGCGGCACGGTCGCGCCGTCCACGGCCTCGGTGAAGCTGAGGGTGACCTCGGACTCGATGTCCTGACCGCGGCGCGGCTGGGTCCGGGGACCGGTGCCGCCGCGGTTGAAGATGCCGCCGAAGACGTCGCCGATGCCCCCGCCGAAACCGCCGGGCTGCTGGGTCCCGGTGGAACCGCCGGGCGAGCCGGGAGCACCGGGTGCGCCGCCGAAGAGGTCACCGAGGTCGAAGTTGAACTGTCCGCCGCCCCCCGCGCCGGGCCCGGGGCGGAAGCCGCCGTTGCCGCCGAAGAGTGCCCGCGCCTCGTCGTACTCCTTGCGGCGCTTGGCGTCCCCGAGGACGTCGTAGGCCTCGGAGACGTCCTTGAAACGCTCCTCCGCCTTGGCGTCGCCCTTGTTGGCGTCGGGGTGGAACTCCCGGGCCAGCTTCCGGTACGCCTTCTTGATCTCCGCCTCGGTGGCGTCCCTGGGGACGCCGAGGGCCTTGTAGTAGTCCTTCTCGATGAAGTCCTTCGTGCTCACCCGGCGCGTCCCTCCTTCCACACGTCCGAGCCGTGCCCCCGGCCGGCCCCGTGGGAGGGGCCGACCGGGGGCACGGCGGGTTCCGGCACGGCGTCAGCCGTCCTCGGAGCCACCGTTCTCCTTCTGCGCGTCACCGGCGGCCGGGGCGTCACCGGAGGCGTCGGAGCCCTCCGGTGTGCCGCCGTCCGTACCGGCGTCGCCTGCGGAATCCTTCGCCGGGGCGCCCGGCTGCGGTTCCGCGACCCCCACCCGCGCAGGGCGGATGGTGCGTTCACCGATGCGGTACCCGGGCTGCAGGATCTGCACGCAGGTGGTCTCGGTGACCTCCGGCGAGTAGCTGTGCATCAGCGCCTCGTGGACGGTCGGGTCGAAGGGCTCGCCCTCCTCGCCGAACTGCGCGAGGCCCATCTTCGCGGCCACCATCTCCAGCGACTCGGCGACCTGCTTGAAGCCGCCGACCAGCTCCCCGTGGTCACGGGCGCGGCCGATGTCGTCGAGCACCGGAAGCAGCTCGGTCAGCAGGTTGGCGACCGCCACCTCCTTGACCTGGACACGGTCGCGGTCGACACGGCGGCGGTAGTTCTGGAACTCCGCCTGGAGCCGCTGGAGGTCCTGGGTGCGCTCGTTGAGCGCCGAACGGGTCTGGTCGAGCTGGGCGGTGAGCGCCGCCTCGATCAGGGCCTTGTCGTCCCCCTCCGGGGCGTCGTCACCGGCGCCCCGGTCGGCCTGCTGCTCCTGCTCCCCGTCGGGGGCCTCGGCCTCCGACGGGGGTGTCGCGGTCGCGTCCGCGTCGGGGACCTCGGGCTTCTCGTCGAAGCCCTCGGGCTCCTTCGTCACGCCGCACCGCCCTTCGGCTTCTCGTCGTCCACGATCTCGGCGTCGACGACGTCGTCGTCGGCGGCGTTCTGCTGCTCACCGGCGGCCTGCTGGCCCTCCGGGCCGGGAGTGGCGCCGGAGGCCTGGGCGTCGGCGTACATCGCCTGGCCGAGCTTCTGGCTGGTGGCCGCGACCTTCTCGGAGGAGGTGCGGATGGCCGCGGTGTCCTCACCCTTCAGGGCGTCCTTCAGCTCGCCGACCGCGCCCTCGACCTCGGTCTTCAGCTCGTCGGAGACCTTCTCGCCGTTCTCCTTGAGGAAGTTCTCCGTGGTGTAGACGAGCTGCTCGGCCTGGTTGCGGGTCTCGGCGGACTCGCGGCGCTTGGCGTCCTCGTCGGCGTACTGCTCGGCGTCGCGCATCATGCGCTCGATGTCGTCCTTCGGCAGCGCGGAGCCACCGGTGACGGTCATGCGCTGCTCCTTGCCGGTACCGAGGTCCTTGGCGGAGACGTGCATGATGCCGTTGGCGTCGATGTCGAAGGTGACCTCGATCTGCGGGACGCCGCGGGGCGCCGGGGGCAGGCCGGTCAGCTCGAACATCCCGAGCTTCTTGTTGTACGCAGCGATCTCGCGCTCGCCCTGGTAGACCTGGATCTGGACCGAGGGCTGGTTGTCGTCGGCGGTGGTGAAGATCTCCGAGCGCTTGGTCGGGATCGTCGTGTTCCGCTCGATGAGCTTGGTCATGATGCCGCCCTTGGTCTCGATACCGAGGGACAGCGGGGTGACGTCGAGGAGCAGGACGTCCTTGACCTCACCCTTGAGGACGCCGGCCTGGAGGCTGGCGCCGATGGCGACGACCTCGTCCGGGTTGACGCCCTTGTTGGCCTCCTTGCCGCCGGTCAGCTCCTTGACCAGGTTGGCGACGGCCGGCATGCGGGTGGAGCCACCGACGAGGACCACGTGGTCGATCTCGGAGAGCTGGACGCCCGCGTCCTTGATGACGTTGTGGAACGGGGTCTTGCAGCGCTCCAGGAGGTCCTGGGTCAGCTGCTGGAACTGCGCCCGGGTCAGCTTCTCGTCGAGGTGCAGCGGGCCCTCGGCGGAGGCGGTGACGTAGGGCAGGTTGATGGAGGTCTCGGTCGAGCTGGAGAGCTCGATCTTCGCCTTCTCGGCGGCCTCGCGGAGGCGCTGGAGCGCCATCTTGTCCTTGCCGAGGTCCACGCCGTGCGCGTTCTGGAACTGCTTGACGAGGTGGTCGACCACCCGCTGGTCCCAGTCGTCGCCACCGAGCGCGTTGTCGCCGTTGGTGGCCTTCACCTCGACCACGCCGTCGCCGATCTCCAGCAGCGAGACGTCGAAGGTACCGCCACCGAGGTCGAAGACCAGGATGGTCTGGTCGTCCTTCTCCAGGCCGTAGGCGAGGGCGGCGGCGGTGGGCTCGTTGACGATGCGCAGGACGTTGAGGCCCGCGATCTCACCGGCCTCCTTGGTGGCCTGCCGCTCGTGGTCGTTGAAGTAGGCCGGCACGGTGATGACCGCGTCGGCGACCTTCTCGCCGAGGTAGGACTCCGCGTCGCGCTTCAGCTTCTGCAGGATGAAGGCGCTCATCTGCTGCGGGTTGAAGTCCTTGCCGTCGAGGTTGACCTTCCAGTCGGTCCCCATGTGGCGCTTGACCGAGCGGATGGTGCGGTCCACGTTGGTGACGGCCTGGCGCTTGGCCACCTCGCCGACGAGCACCTCGCCGTTCTTGGCGAAGGCGACGACGGACGGCGTGGTCCTGGCGCCCTCGGCGTTGGTGATGACGGTGGGCTCACCGCCTTCGAGAACACTGACGACGGAGTTCGTCGTACCCAGGTCGATGCCGACCGCACGTGCCATTTCGGTTCCTCCAGCTCATACCTTGAGTAGATCCGACTCAAGAGTGCATCAGCGGAGCCCGGTCGTCAATCCTGCTGTCACATGACTTGAGTCGCACCCACTCAAGTCTTATCCGTTCCTTACGCTCACCCCACCCGACAGCACACACCGCGGCCCCCTCCGGCCCCGTCGGCCCCACCACTCCGGCGACCGGCGAGCCCCACCCCTCCGCCACCACCCCCACGACAACGTCCGGGCCGGGCGCGAGGTGCCCGCCGCGACCACCCGACCCGGGCGCCGCTGCCGCACCGGGCCCCCGGTACTCGGTACGCTCAGACGGAGCCCGGTAAGTTACCGTTCAGTAGACCGGGTGGCTCCGCCCGCCGGGGCAGCAGCAGCCCACCATCCGCCCGCAGGTTCGAGGAGCCGTCATGCAGCTCGTCGCGATCGTCGTCTCGCTGGTACTCACCGCGGTCGCCGTAGCACTGTTCAGCCGCGCCGTCGCGCAGATCGTCCGCTTCCTGCGCCTGGGCCGCCCCGTCCCCGCGGGCACGCGCACCGACGAACCGGGGCAACGCACCTGGACCCTCGCCCGGGAGTTCCTCGGGCACACGAGGATGAACCGCTGGGCCGTCGTCGGCGTCGCCCACTGGTTCGTCGCCATCGGCTTCCTGACGCTCGGCCTGACCATCGTGCAGGCCTACGGCCAGCTGTTCCGGGCGGACTGGGTGCTCCCGGTCATCGGGACGTTCACGCCCTACGAGATGTACATCGAGTTCATCGCGCTGATGACCACGGTCGGCATCCTCACCCTCATCGGCGTACGGCTGCTCAGCCTGCCCTCGCGCGCCGGGCGCAAGTCCCGCTTCACCGGCTCCACCGCCTGGCAGGCGTACTTCGTCGAGTACGTCATCCTCACCATCGGCGTCGCCATCCTGCTGCTGCGCGGCCTGGAGGGCGCGCTGCACGGCGTGGACGGCTGGACGCCCGCCTACTTCGTCTCCTACCCGCTGGTCGCCGCCTTCGACGGCCTCGGCGCGGCATCGCTCCAGAACCTGGTCTACCTGGTCGCCATGATCAAGCTGGGCACCACCATGGTCTGGGCGATCACCGTCGCCCTCAACACGGACATGGGCGTCGCCTGGCACCGGTTCCTGGCCTTCCCCAACATCTGGTTCAAGCGGGACGCGGACGGCTCCACCGCCCTCGGCGAGCTCCAGCCGATGACCTCGGGCGGCAAGCCCATCGACTTCGAGACGGTCTTCGACGACGACAACGACAGCGAGCCCGAGTTCGGCGTCTCCCAGGTCGAGCAGTTCTCCTGGAAGGGGCTCCTCGACTTCTCCACCTGCACCGAGTGCGGTCGCTGCCAGTCGCAGTGCCCCGCCTGGAACACCGGCAAGCCGCTCTCCCCCAAGCTGCTGATCATGTCGCTGCGGGACCACGCGCACGCCAAGGCCCCCTACCTGCTCGCGGGCGGCGGCAAGGACGCCGAGGGCAACGAGCGCGCCACCGCCGAGCAGCTGCAGGACGTGCCCGCCGCCGCTCTCGCCGAGGCCGAGCGCCCCCTGGTCGGTCCGGCCGCCACCGCCGCCGGCGAACTCGGCGGGGTCATCGACCCCGAGGTGTTGTGGTCCTGCACCACCTGCGGCGCCTGCGTCGAGCAGTGCCCCGTCGACATCGAGCACGTCGACCACATCGTCGACATGCGCCGCTACCAGGTGATGATCGAGTCCGCGTTCCCCTCCGAGGCGGGCACGATGCTCAAGAACCTGGAGCGCAAGGGCAACCCGTGGGGCATGGCGAAGAAGAAGCGCCTGGAGTGGACGGTCGAGCTGCGGCAGGAGACCGGCATCGAGGTCCCCGTCGTCGGCAAGACCGTCGAGGACCTCACCGAGGTCGACTACCTCTACTGGGTCGGCTGCGCCGGCGCCCTGGAGGACCGCGCCCGCAAGACCACCAAGGCCTTCGCGGAGCTGCTCCACATCGCGGGCGTCAACTTCGCGATCATGGGCGGTGACGAGGCGTGCACCGGCGACTCCGCCCGCCGCCTCGGCAACGAGTTCCTCTACCAGCAGCTCGGACAGCAGAACGTCGAGTCCCTCAACGCGGCCTTCGGCGAGACCCCCGCCGACGGCGACGCCCCGGCCGTCACCGTGGACCGGGCGAAGAAGAAGATCGTCGCCACCTGCCCGCACTGCTTCAACACCCTCGCCAACGAGTACCCGCAGCTCGGCGGCGAGTACGAGGTCATCCACCACACCCAGCTGCTCCAGCACCTGATCGACGCGGGGCGACTGGTCCCGGTGACACCGGTCGAGGGGCTCATCACCTACCACGACCCCTGCTACCTCGGGCGGCACAACAAGGTCTACACGCCGCCGCGGGAGATCATCGGCAAGGTCCCCGGGCTGCGCAACGAGGAGATGCACCGCCACAAGGAGCGGGGCTTCTGCTGCGGCGCGGGCGGCGCGCGGATGTGGATGGAGGAGCGGATCGGCAAGCGCATCAACAACGAGCGCGTGGACGAGGCCCTCTCCCTCAACCCCGACATCGTCTCCACCGCCTGCCCGTTCTGCCTGGTGATGCTCACCGACTCCGTCAACGGCAAGAAGAGCGAGGGCGCCGCGAAGGAGTCCATCGAGGTCGTGGACGTGGCCCAGCTGCTGCTGGACTCCGTGCGCACCCCGGACGACGGCGGGGAGACCGTGGGTGAGGCCGGGGCCCCCGAGCCCGCTCCGGCTCCCGCCTCCTGACCCGGTCCACCCCGTGGGGCCCGGTGCCGGCAGTACCGGTGCCGGGCCCCACGCGCGGTTCGGGCGCGGGTGCGGGGCCTGCCGGCCAGCGCGGCGGCGGGGGCCGGTGGGGCGGGCGGTCCGTAGGGGATCGCGGACGGCCGGATCGGGGCTCCCTCAGGGTGACCCCGGCACACCGAACTCCCCACAGGGGGTACGTTCGTATGCGTGGGTGGATTCAGGAACAAGCGCAACGGCCGACGCGGTGACACCACGCCGGGCGGACAGCCACGGCCGCAGTTCGGCGGCCCGCCGGCCGGGCAGCACTACCGGGAGACGACGCCCATGCCCGCCATGGGCTACGGGCCGCAGGACCCGGGCCCGCAGGGCGGTCAGGGCCCCTACGGCGGCCCCGGCCCGTACGGCGGCCCGCAGCAGGGCCCCGGCGGTGGTCCGCAGGGCCCCGGTCCCGGCTCCGGCGGCTGGAACGAGGGCACCACATACGGCCCCGACACCCCCGGCGGCCCGCACGGCCCCGGCGACGGCCCGCCGCCCCACCCGGCGGCGTACGGCCCCCGCCTGCCGTGGAAGGAACTGCTGAGCGGCCTGGTGCTGCGCCCCGTGCCCACCCTGTGGCGCATGCGCGACTACCCGATGTGGGCGCCGGCGCTGATCGTCAGCTTCCTCTACGGCCTGGTCGCGGTCTTCGGCCTCGACGACGCCCGGCAGACGATGCTGGACACCACTGCCTCCAGCGTCGTGCCGTACCTGCTGATCACCGGTGTGGCGATGGTCTGCGGCGCCCTGCTGCTGTCCACCGTCACCCATGTGCTGGCCCGGCAGCTCGGCGGCAACGGCCACTGGGCGCCGACCGTGGGCCTGGCCATGCTGATCATGTCGCTGACCGACGTTCCCCGGCTGCTGCTCGCCATCTTCCTGGGCGGCGCTGCCACCGTGGTGCAGATCGTGGGCTGGGTCACCTGGCTGTACGCGGGCGTACTCCTCACCATGATGGTGATGCGCTCCCACGAACTCCCCTGGCAGCGCGCCCTTCCGGCCTGCGCCATCCAGCTGCTGGCGCTGCTGATGCTGGTCAAGCTGGGCACCTTCTGAGCGGACGCCCCGCAGGTGGCCCGTCGTGGGACGGGTAACCTGCGGGGCGTGCTTCTCTCAGACAAGGACATCCGGACCGAGATCGATGCCGGCCGCGTGCGGATCGACCCGTTCGAAACGGCGATGGTGCAGCCGTCCAGTATCGACGTGCGACTCGACCGGTACTTCCGGGTCTTCGAGAACCACCGCTACCCGCACATCGACCCAGCGGTCGAGCAACCCGACCTGACGCGCGTGATCGAGCCGGAGGGCGAGGAGCCGTTCATCCTCCACCCCGGCGAGTTCGTGCTCGCGTCGACCTACGAGGTCATCTCGCTGCCCGACGACATCGCCTCGCGGCTGGAGGGGAAGAGCTCGCTGGGGCGGCTGGGGCTGCTCACCCACTCCACCGCGGGCTTCATCGACCCCGGCTTCTCCGGCCACGTCACGCTGGAGCTGTCCAACGTCGCCACGCTGCCGATCAAGCTCTGGCCGGGGATGAAGATCGGCCAGCTCTGCATGTTCCGGCTGACCTCCCCCGCCGAGAACCCCTACGGCTCGGGCGCCGGCGGCTCCCGCTACCAAGGCCAGCGCGGACCGACCGCCTCGCGCTCGTACATCGACTTCCACCGCACCCGCTTCTGAGCGACCGCCCCGCGAGCGGGGCACCACGGCATGCGCGAGGCGCGGCCCGACTCCCCCCACCGGAGCCGGGCCGCGCCTCTTCTCTCACCGTGACCGGCCGCAGGGGCGGCCGGTCACGGCGTTCCTCCCGCCGGAACTCACTGGCTCCGGCGCGCCATCCCCGGCGTCGACCGGGTCATCAGCGCGGCGACCACCGCGGCGACCAGCGGCACGACGACCACCAGCTGGAGGATGGTCTCCCAGGGCAGCTCCAGGAAGAGCTGCGGCTCACCCGCCGGGTCCCGGTCCAGGCTGGTCTGCCAGGACTCGTGCTGCGACCGGAAATCGGAGAGCACGATCGCGGTGCCGGGCACCACACCGGAGAGTGCCCCGAGGACCACGCCCATCAGGGCGATCACCCCGCACTGCAACCCGGAGAGCGTCCGCCGCACGCGCGGTGGGGCGCCGACCGCCGAGAGAGTGGTGAGGTCGGCCTCGGAGTCGGCCTGGGCCAGCCCGGTGGCGATCCCTGCCGCGCCCAGCGTCACCGCCATGGCGAAGAGGCCGAGGACCAGCAGGACGATGTCGGCGTCGGAGGTGTGCCCCTCCTCGACGTAGACGTACGGCTCGCCGGGGAGGTCGGCCAACGCGGCCCGGAGCGCCTGCATCTCGGCGGCCTCGGGCTGCCGCTCGGTGGCGAGCACCAGTGAGTGGTCGGCCACCTGGTAGCCGGCCGCCTCCGCAGCCTCGGCGGAGATCAGGATCTCCCCGGGGCGCCCGCCGTACTCGGCCCTGGAGCCGAGCGTCGCGGGCAGCGCCAGCACCTCCTCGCGCGCGGCCTCCACGTCGTCGGAGTCGACGAGGTCGAACCGCACCGTGCCGTCCTCGTGGATCTTCAGCTCGTCGTAGACCACGGCCTCGCCGCGCTCCAGTGCCGCGGCGGCTCCGGGGTCCTCGACGGCCAGGACGTCGAGGTAATCCGGGCCGACCACCGCGATGTCCAACCAGACCGGCGGCTGCGAGAAGTCCCAGTAGCAGGCGGGTTCGAACTCCTGGATCGTCAGGTCGGGGTTCTCCTCCCGGGCAGCCATCAGCCGCTCGTAGTGGGTGTCCCAGTCGCAGACGGCGGCCTCCGGCAGCCGGACCTCCAGCGTCGGGCAGTCCGCCGACACCCGCCAGAGATCGCACACCCGTTCACCGGGGACGACACGGCCGACCTCTGCGCGTTCCGAGACCGGCAGCTCCCGCATCGCCGCCTCCCGGGCGGCCTGCACGGTGGCGGCACTGTCGGACTGGATCACCACCACACCCAGCGGGGCCGTCGGTTCGTACGTCGCGCTCTGCTGGGCGTCGGAGCTGGCGACGACGGTGGCGACGGCGACCGCGCCGGAGACCGCGGCGAGCACCGCCGCCACCGCCGGCGCGGTGCGCGACCGGTTGCGGACGGCGTCCCGCAGCGCGAGCCGCCCCGACATCGGCAGGAAACGGCCGACGCGGCCGAAGAACCCGACCAACGCCGGGGTCGTGGCCACCAGACCGAGCTGCGCGACGATCACACCGCCGGCGACCAGCAACGACTCGTTGACGGTGAGGGCACCGGCCACCGCGCACGCGGCACCGAGGACGAACAGCACCGCCCCCACGACCGGCAGCACCCGACTGACCCGGCGGACGCCGCGCCGCCCGGTGAGGGACTCCAGGATCGGTTCACGGGAGGCGGTGATCGCGGGCAGCAGCGCGGCCAGCAACCCCGTGCCCATGCCGAGCACGCAGATGGCGAGGACTTCGTGCGGCACGATGGTCAGCGCCCCGAACCGCTCCCCCGCACTCGTCTCCAGCCAGTCCTGCGCCAACAACATGGCCACCAGGCCGAGGACGATGCCCACCACCGCTGCGGCGAGACCCAGCACGATGCCACTGGAGAGCATCACGGCGCGCACGTGCCGCCGGTCGGCGCCGTTGGCGCCCATCAGCCCCAGCATCCGGCGGGAGCGGCGGGCACCGACGGCGAACGCCGGCCCGGCCAGCAGGCAGATCTCCAGGATCACCAGCGCCAGCACGGTGATCATCACGACGCTCGTGCCGTTGTCGGCGAAGTCGTCGACCCGGTCGTCGTAGTAGGGGACCTGGTCGCGGGCGGGCGGGTCCAACCGGACCACCCGCGAGTCGACCACCCATCCCTGTTCGTTGGCGGCCAGCACCATCTCCCAGGTGAACGGCTCGTCCGAGTGCACCAGGTAGTCGGCGCCGTACCGGTCCTGCTCCGCCTCCGGGTCGGCCGCCACCTCCGCGATCAGCCCGGCCGCGGGCAGTACCGTCAGCTGCTCCGCTTCCAGGGCGCTGGGCAGCTCGTAGGAGCCGACGACGGTGAACTCGCGGTCCGACGCGGCGAACCTCAACGTGTCACCGACGGAGAAGCCGGCGGTCCTGAGGTAGGCGGTGCTGGCGGCGGCCTCGTTCGGCTCCTGCGGCACCCGGCCCGACAGCAGGGTGACTCGGCCGGAGGTGACGGGGTGAGCGAGATCCGCCTCCCGGATCTCGACGTCGGTGACGCCGGTGGCCGTGTCGACCTCTACCCCGTACCAGCTGCTCTCCACGATGAGTTCGGCCCCGGGAGGGACGAACTCGGCGGCCTCCCGAGCGGCGTTCTCGCCGAGCGGGTCGCTCCCCGAGTCGTAGAAGTCGCCGGCGTCCTCGTCGACGAGGCTGTAGCGGTTGGCGTCCTCCGGGTGCTGGTGGACGGCCGGTCCGGCCGGCCGCACGGAGGCGGCGGCCGACCCCATGGTGCGGTCGATCTGCTCCTCGGTGGTCAGTTGGGAGCTGCGGAAACTGATGTCGATGGCGGTGACGCCGATGATCGGCAGCGCGATCATCGCGATCACCAGGATGCTGCGGCCCT
>NZ_JAAVJB010000135.1 GCF_012034385.1 Streptomyces spiramenti | reverse complement strand
GCACGGCCCAGCGCGCGCCGACGGGCGTGGACGGTCGGCGTAGCCTCGCGGTCACGCGCGACGGGTGGCCGACCGGAGTCCTGCGGGCGGCGGCCACGCGGCGCGCGGTACGACGACGCACGACAGCGGCGCCGGATCCGGCCGGGCCGCGGCCGGACGCCGTTCGACGGACGACCGACCCCGCCCACGGGGTCGCACACGGATGGGAGCCAAGCGGATGGACCTGGGACTGGCGGGACGTGTCCACGTCGTGACCGGCGGCAGTCGGGGGCTGGGGTACGCCACCGCGGCTGCGCTGGTCGGCGACGGCGCCAAGGTGGTGATCTCCTCGCGCGACACCGACTCGGTCGCCGCCGCGGCCGACCGCCTCAACGAACTGGGTGCCGCCGTCGGCGGTGCCGCCACCGGCGTCGTCGCCGACCTGGGCGCGGCGGACACCGCGCTGCGGCTGGCGGACGTGGCGACGGAGACCTACGGCCGTCTCGACGGCGCGCTGGTGTCGGTCGGCGGCCCGCCGCCCGGCACGGCGGCCTCGGCCACCGACGAGCAGTGGCGCGGCGCCTTCGAGACCGTCTTCCTCGGCGCGGTGCGCGCCGTGCGGGAGCTCGGAGGGCGCCTCGCGGCCGGCGAGGGCGGCGCGATCGGCCTGGTGCTGTCCTCCTCGGCGCGCTCGCCCATCACCGGCCTCGGCATCTCCAACGGGCTGCGGCCCGGCCTGGCGATGGTCGCCAAGGACATGGCCGACGAGTTCGGCCCGCGCGGCGTGCGCGTGATGGGGCTGCTTCCGGGCCGCGTCCTCACCGACCGCATGCGGGAGCTGGACGCGACCAACCCGGCCGCCCGGGAGAGCGCCCTCGCCGGTATCCCGCTGGGCCGCTACGGCGAGCCGGAGGAGTTCGGCCGGACCGCGGCGTTCGTGCTCTCACCTGCGGCCGGCTACCTGACCGGTTCGCTCGTCGCCGTGGACGGCGGGGCGCTCCGCGCGCTCTGAGCCGCTGCCCCGGGCACCCCCGGGCAGCGCGCACGACGCGGCCGGCACGGCCCCGGATGGTGGGGCCGCGCCGGCCGTCGGTCTGCGAGCGGGGCGCCACCGGGCGCCCCGCCGTGCGTCACTTGAAGAAGGCGATGCCGTCGTCCGGGAGGTCCTTGATGTCCTTGGCCCACTCCCGGGGGTCCACGACCTTCTTGAGCTGCGCGGACATGTACGGGCGCAACGGCTTGTCGGGGGTCGAGACCTCGCCGACCCACATCAGGTCGCCCTTGACGTAGCCGTACAGCCGCTTCCCGCCGGCGTATTCGGGGGAGGCGCCGGTGCGCGCCAGCGCGTCGGTCGCCAGCTCGATCTGCGGTCGCCCGTCGGCGAGTTCGCCGTACCAGACCTCCACGATGCCCTTGTCGCGCACCGTGACCAGGTCGATCTTCCGGTCCTTGACCCGCCAGTAGCCGTGCTCGGACTCCAGCGGGCTGACCTTCCGGCCCTCGGAGTCCAGGCGCCAGGTGTGCGAGCTGAACTCCAGGAAGTCCCGGCCGTCATGGGAGAAGACGACCTCCTGCCCGAAGTTGCACTGCTCCTCGCCGGGAGGGTCCGCGACGCCCGCTCCCTGCCAGTTACCGAGCAGGAAGGCCAGCGGCACGAGGTCGGGGTGCAGGTCGGACGGGATCTCGATCATGGGAACTCAGAATGTCCTTGCGGAGGGGGACGGGATTCAGCGCTGGCCCTGGTAGAGCTTCTTGACGACGAGGCCGGTGAACGCGGCGGTGCCGACGGCGACCAGCACCATCAGGGTAATGAAGAAGGCCTCAAGCACGGGGGCTCCTAGTACGGCGAACAATGATCACGAACCGCCCCCGATTCTATCGGTCCCGGATCGTGACGGCTGTGTGAGGTACGCCGTCCGGTCCTGGGTAGGTGGCGCATGCCAGGTAATCAACTCGTGATCAGTGTGAATGAACGCAACCGAGGGGTCTTGCGTCTAACGCGGTTGGAAGGGGTGTGATCATGGCTTGTCCAGACTGCGGTGCGACCATGCACCAGGGACCCGGCGGCGACTGGCTCTGTGCCAATTGCGGCGCCAGTCGCTGAACGGATCCGCACGTTCTCACTCTCGCCCCCCGGGCCGGCCGCAGCGCCGTTCACCTCGGGGCGACCGTCGGCGGCACCGGAGGATCGCCTGAGCCGCGGGCGCCGACGTGCGCCGCGTACCAGTCGCACCGCCCGTACACACCGTGCGGGCGGTGCGGCATTGCCGGGTGGCGCCGCCCGTCGGCGCGAACCGGCCCGCCCCCGCTCACGCCGCCGCTGTGAGCCGCGCCGCCCCCGGTCGTCGCCGCGTTCGGTACGGTTCGGCCATGGCTAAGCGGCTGGTGATCAAGGTGACGGCGGGGGCGGACGCCCCGGAGCGGTGCTCGCAGGCGTTCACGGTGGCGGCGGTGGCCGTGGCCAGTGGCGTCGAGGTGTCGTTGTGGCTGACGGGGGAGTCGGCCTGGTTCGCGCTCCCCGGGCGCGCGGCCGAGTTCGAACTGCCCCACGCGGCGCCGCTGCCCGACCTGCTGGAGACGATCGCCTCCGGCGGGCGGCTGACGCTCTGCACCCAGTGCGCCGCACGGCGCGACATCGGGGAGGGCGACGTGATCGAGGGCGTGCGCATCGCCGGGGCGCAGGTGTTCGTCAGCGAGATCGTCGGTGACGACGTCCAGGCGCTCGTCTACTGAGCCCGACCGGCATGTGAACCCGACCGGCGCGCGCCGGTCGGGTTGCCGCGACCGACCGAGACGGCTGAGGGCCGCGCCCCGGGTGTCCAACCCGTTCGGGGCGCGGCCCTCCTGCCGTTCGGACGACCGGCCGGGCGGTGGTGTCCGCCCGGTGTGCCCGGTCTCTCCGCTCGGGGTCCTCAGACGGCGATCGCGACCTCGGTCAGACCACCCTGCTCGGCGACCACGGTGCGGTCGGCGGTGCCGCCCGGCACCAGGGCGCGGACCGTCCAGGTGCCCTCGGCGGCGTAGAACCGGAACTGTCCGGTGGCCGACGTCGGTACCTCGGCGGTGAACTCGCCGGTGGAGTCGAGCAGTCGGACGTAGCCGGTGACCGGCTCGCCGGCGCGGGTGACCGATCCCTGGATGGTGGTCTCACCGGGCTTGATCGACGCGGCGTCGGGGCCGCCTGCCTGTGCTCCGCACATGTGGTTCCGTCCTTCGAACTGTGGTGGTCGCGGGGGCGCGGCCCCGAACGCGGGGCCGCCGGGCGTCACCGCCCCTGGGGTGTCACCGGGCGGGGCCGGTCTCCACGGGCACGCCCACCAGGGAGCCGTACTCGGTCCAGGAGCCGTCGTAGTTCTTGACGTTGGCCTGGCCGAGCAGCTCGTGCAGCACGAACCAGCTGTGGGCGGAGCGCTCACCGATACGGCAGTAGGCGATGGTGTCCTTGGCCAGGTCCACGCCCTCGCCCTCGTACAGCTCCTTCAGCTCCTCGTCGGAGCGGAACGTGCCGTCGTCGTTGGCCGACTTGGACCACGGGATGTTCCGGGCGGAGGGCACGTGGCCGGCGACCTGGGACTGCTCCTGCGGCAGGTGGGCCGGGGCGAGCAGCTTGCCGCTGAACTCGTCGGGGGAGCGGACGTCGACCAGGTTCTGGGTGCCGATGGCCGCCACTACCTCGTCGCGGAAGGCGCGGATCGAGAGGTCCTGCGGCTTCGCCCGGTACTCGGTGGCGGCGCGCTCGGGCACCTCCGCGACCAGGTCGCGGGAGTCCAGCTCCCACTTCTTGCGGCCGCCGTCGAGGAGCTTGACGTCCTCGTGGCCGTAGAGCTTGAAGTACCAGTAGGCGTAGGCGGCGAACCAGTTGTTGTTTCCGCCGTAGAGCACGACGGTGTCGTCGTTGGCGATGCCCTTGGCGGAGAGCAGCTTCTCGAAGCCCTCCTGGTCCACGAAGTCGCGGCGCACCGGGTCCTGGAGGTCCTTCTTCCAGTCGACGCGGACGGCGTTGCGGATGTGGTTCTTCTCGTAGGCCGAGGTGTCCTCGTCCACCTCGACGATGACCACCTTGGGGTCGTCGATGCGGGCCTGTACCCAGTCGGCGTCGACGAGGACGTCACTGCGGCTCATGCTGTTCTCCTTCTGCGGGGCGGGTTCTGCGAGGCGATTCGTGGCGCGGCGGGCGGGCGCGGTGCCGGGCGCGCCGAGGTGCGCGCCGCGCGGCGCGAGTGGATGCGAGGGGAGGAGCCGTCAGGCGACGGGACGACAGAGCATGGCGGCGACGCGGCACAGGTCGACTGCGCGTCGCTTGGTGAGATCCGCCTGTCGTGTCATGCCAGAGATCGTACGGACGGAGGGTCGCCGCTGTCACCGGTCGTCCGTATGGCGAGACGCATTCGTCCGTCATGCGGGATTGGCAGGTGGGAGTGGTCGCTGTTGCCGCGCGGGGATACCACTCGATGGTGGACACCTGACCAGCTGCCGCGGCTCTGACCTGCGCGAATCAGTCGTGGCGGGAAAGGGGCCTGTCGATTCGGCGTCCTCGGGCGGGTCGCGCTCGCCCCGTTGACGGCCCGCCGTGGCCGCGTGGGCCACTCGTCCCGACATGTGGACCCCTCGCCGGGTCGGCCGTCCCGTACGGGTGCGCGAAAGGTGAAGGGCCCGGCGCGCGCCGGGCCCTTCACCGCGACTGTCGCCGCGCTCGTCACGGCCGCCGGACGTCGACGACCCGCGCTCACTCCGCCGCGGGAGTCCCCGCGAGGATCACGTCGGTGCCGCTCAGCCGCAGGGTGACGCCGTCCTCGGTCGCCTCCAGCCCGTCGACCTCCACGCCGGAGGGGAGACCCGACAACTGCCTCTGCTGGTCCACGCGTTCGCGGATGCGCTCGTCGATGCCGTCGATGCTGCCGACCACCGGCACGTCCGCGAAGGACGGGATGTCCTCCACCGAGACCCGCACCAGGTCGCCCTCGACGGTGATGTCGCCACCCATCGCGGGACCGACCGCCTGGCCCATCACCGTGACCCGCAGCTCGATCTCGCCGTCGCCCCCGTAGCTGTAGGCGACACCGAAGGTGGAGTCCTCGGGCACGGTCAGCCGCTGCATCTCGGCGTAGGAGAGGGTCCCCTCCCCGCTGGCGCGGGCGGCGACGGCGCGTTCGTAGGTGTTCTCCAGTCGCACGTCCTCCAGCCGGATGGTGAGGTCCTCCACCGCGCCCTCCTGGTCGTCGACCCGCACCGCGTAGGAGTCGACGCCGAGCTCGACGCTCTCCAGCTCCTTGCCCACCAACTGGGTCAGGAACGGGAAGCCTCCGATGGACACCGACGGGTCGGCGTCCAACCCCTGCGTCTGGCGGACCTTGGAGGCGATCTCGCCCTCGGCCATGTTGACCGCCAGGCGGTCGGCGGCCACGGCGAGGCCGCCGAGGATCACGAGCAGGATCAGCCCTATTCGCAGCGCTCGCATCAGTCTGCTTCCCCCTGGTTGGTCGACGGGCAGCCGTGAGCGTAACCCGGCGGCCCCGGGCGCGTGCCGGAGACCTCGCGCCGGGCCCGCGACACGGGCCCCGCACTCGTTCCTAGGACGTGCCGCGCACCTGGAACGTTCCGTCTGCCGTCTGTCGTCCCGCCGTCCGTTCCACGGGCCGGACACGCCGGAGGGGCGGCCCGGCGTGCCGGACCGCCCCTCCGCCCTCAGCTCAGAACAGCGCCCGCGCCAGCAGGTAGGCCGCCGGAGCGGCGGCCGTCATCGGCAGTGCCACTCCCGCGGTGAAGTGGACGAACCGCGACGGCCAGTCGTAGCTGGCCACCCGCAGCCCCGTCAGCGCGCAGACGCCCGCCGCCGCACCCAGCAGCGCGCCCTCGGGCAGTGCCTGCGCCCAGTGGCCGACCCCGGCGCCCGCGCCGGTCGCCAGCGCCAGCGCCACCACGGGCGATACCCACGGCACGGTGAGCGCGGCCCGGGACAGCGCCGCGACGGCGACCGCGACCGCGACCGCGACGACGGCCGTGCGGTTCACCGTCACCGCCGCCAGCAGACCGCCCGCGACGACGGCGAGCAGGGCGGAGGCGGCGGTCGCCGTCAGCGATGCCAGCCGGTCGTCGCCCTCGCCGTGGTGCCGCAGCTGGAGCACGATCACGAGCAGGAACCACACGCCGAGCGTCCCGGCCAGCGCGCCCGCCGCCTCGCCGGCGGGCGCCAGGATCAGTACGACGTCCGCGGCGAGCCCGGCCGCGAACGCGAGCAGGATGCCCTGGCGGGCCGGCCACATGCCGTTGAGCCGGAACCAGCCCGCGGCGGTGACCGCCTGGAGGACCACGACGACGGGAAGCAGCGCGTACAGGCCGAACGGGGCCGACACGGCGATCAGCGCGCCGAAGAGCGCGGTGATCGCGGCGGGCCGGATGCCGGGCGGCCGGATCGGCGATCCCACGCGGCGGACCGTGCCCGGCGCGAGCGGCGGTTCCTCGGCCTCGGGCGCCGGCACGGCGGGAGTCGGCCCGCCGGCGGGGCCGTACCCCGGCCCCGCGTGGCCGGGCGCGGGCGCGTCCCCCCGGTACGGGGTGCGGTGGCCGGGGGCGCCGTACTGCCCGCCCTGGTGGCCGTCCCGCTGCCCGCCGTAGGGGTCCTGCCGCGCCGCACCGCCGTGATCGGCGCCGTACCGGAGGCCGTGCGGGTCGCCGTGGCCCGGAGCAACCGGCGCGCCGGGGCCCTGCCCGCCGTCCGGCGCGTAGGGCCCCGGGCCCGCCCCGGGCGCGGGGGCGTACCCCGCACCCGCCGGCGGGTGCGGCTGCCCGGTCGGCGGGCCGTACCCGGGCTGGTCGTGGGGATGGGGGGTGCTCATCGGGAGCCTCCGGCGAACGGCGGCAGCACCTCGACGGTGCCGCCTTCGGTGAGCGGGACGTCTGCGTGGTCGCGGGAGCCGACCTGGCGCTCGTCCACCAGGAACGAGCAGCGCAGCAGCACCCGCTCGAACTCCGGGCGGTCCGCGTGCCGGGCGCGGGCCTCGTCCAGCGCGGCCGACAGGTGGTCCGCCCGATATGTCTCCTCGGCGGTGCCGGCCGCGGCCTTCGCCGCCGCCCAGTACCTGATCGTGCCGCTCGCCATCGAGTCCTCCCGCTGTAGTCGCCCATCATGGCAGCCCCGCGGGCCCCCACCGTGCCGCCCCCGGAGCCGCGACCGGCCGCCCGCCCGGGAGCGGTGGCCCCGTCGGAGCGGTGGGGGTGCGGGTGTCCCGGTGGTGTCGAGGCGGTGACGGGCGCGGGTCGGGCCGCGACCCGCGCGGCGTCCGCATGGTGGCCGGATCACGTCCGGATGTCGGCGATGTGACGCGCGTCCCTTCACGGATCGGACACCTCCGGTATGCTCTCGTGCCAGAAGGATCCGGGCGCCGACGCCGCGAACGGGTCCTTTCGCGCTTTCCGGGCCGCTGTGGATCTTCGTCGCTCTTCGACGACCTCCGCCCGCGGCCCGCCCGCGCAGACCGGGATACCCGGGCAACGTCGCCTGAGCCGTCCGCCGTCCAACTGTCCATCTCCGCCGAAACGCGTACCGCACCCGCATCGCTGTACCGCCGTCACGCTGTCCAGGACTGAGGAAGGACCTCGTCGTGAGCTCCCTGCTTCTGCTGACCAATGCCCTCCAGCCGTCTTCCCAGGTGCTCCCGGCCCTTGAGTTGCTGCTCCACAACGTGCGCGTCGCCCCCGCGGAGGGGCCGGCCCTGGTGGACGTCCCCAGCGCGGACGCGATCCTCGTCGACGGGCGCAAGGACCTGCCGCAGGTGCGGTCGCTGTGCCAGCTGCTGCACTCCACCGGCCCCGGCTGCCCGCTGGTGCTGATCGTCACCGAGGGCGGCCTCGCCGCCGTCACCGCCGACTGGGGGGTGGACGACGTGGTGCTGGACTCCGCCGGCCCCGCCGAGGTCGAGGCCCGGCTGCGGCTGGCGATCGGCCGCCGCCAGCTGGTCAGCGACGACAGCCCGACCGAGATCCGCAACGGCGACCTGCTCGTGGACGAGGCGACCTACAGCGCCAAGCTGAAGGGCCGCGTCCTGGACCTCACCTTCAAGGAGTTCGAGCTCCTGAAGTACCTGGCCCAGCACCCGGGCCGCGTCTTCACCCGCGCGCAGCTCCTCCAGGAGGTGTGGGGGTACGACTACTTCGGCGGCACCCGGACCGTGGACGTCCACGTGCGGCGGCTGCGCGCCAAGCTCGGCCCGGAGCACGAGTCGCTGATCGGCACCGTCCGCAACGTCGGCTACCGCTTCGTCGTTCCGGAGAAGACCGACTCGGTGGAGGCCGAGCAGGCCCGTGCCGTGACCCGCGAGGCCGAGCAGGTGGTCAAGCAGGCCGCTCGCCGGGCCTGAGCGGGCAGCGGTCTAGACTTCCGCCGTGGCCAAGGTGACGCGGGACGATGTCGCACGACTGGCGGGAACCTCGACCGCCGTTGTCAGTTATGTCATCAACAACGGCCCGCGTCCGGTGGCCGCGGCGACCCGGGAACGGGTGCTCAACGCCATCAAGGAGCTCGGTTACCGGCCGGACCGGGTCGCGCAGGCCATGGCCTCGCAGCGGACCGACCTCATAGGGCTGATCGTGCCGGACGCGCGGCAGCCGTTCTTCGCCGAGATGGCACACGCCGTCGAACGGGCCGCGGCCGAGCGCGGGATGATGGTGCTCGTCGGCAACTCCGACTACCTCGACGAGCGCGAGGTGCACTATCTCCGCGCGTTCCTCGGCATGCGGGTCTCCGGGCTGATCCTGATCAGCCAGGGGCCGTCGGCCAACGCCGCCGCCGAGATCGAGGCGTGGGACGCCCGCGTGGTGCTCATGCACGAACGGCCGGAGGCCATCAACGACGTGGCGGTCGTCCTCGACGACGTCGGAGGGGCCGAGGAGGCCGTGCGGCACCTGCTGTCGCACGGCTACCCCTACGTCGCGTGCCTGGGCGGGACCGAGGAGACCCCGACCGTGGGCGACCCGGTCACCGACCACGTCGACGGTTGGCGCAACGCGATGCGGGACGCCAACCTCCCCGTGGTGGGACGGCTGTTCTCCGCGCCCTACAACCGTTACGACGCGTACCGGGTGGCGCTGGAGCTGCTGGCCGGGACCGACCGTCCGCCGGCGATCTTCTGCGCCACCGACGACCAGGCCATCGGGGTGCTGCGCGCCGCGCGGGAGCTGCGGATCGACGTGCCGGGGGAGCTGGCCGTCGCCGGGTTCGACGACGTCAAGGAGGCGGGTCTCACCGATCCGCCGCTGACGACGGTCGGCTCCGACCGGGGTGCCATGGCGCGGGCCGCGGTCGGCCTGGCGATGGGGGACCCGGCGGAGGGCGGCGGCGCCCCGGACCGGGTGCGGCAGTTCCCGGTCGAGCTGAAGACCCGGCAGTCGTGCGGCTGCCCGCCGCCCGCCCCTGCGGGGTGACGCGGGGCGGGTTCGGCGGTGCGGGTGCCGGTCGGCCGCGGGCGGCGGGTGTGCCGCCGTGAGCCGGAGGTCCTACCCGGGGTGGGGCAGCGTGCGTTCGGCGTGGTCCGGGAAGGTCACCGGAACGAGGCGGTGTGCTCCTCGGTGCGCGTCGTGTAGGCGCTGCACACGACGGTCTGCGGGATGCCACGGGTGACGATCGTCGGCTCGGCGGCGGGGACGAGCACCGGCGGCTGCTGGCCGTTGACGGGGAAGCCGAAGTACTCGGCGAACGTCTCCTCGCAGAGGGCTTCCTTCTCCTCGGTGGTGGTGATGATGTCGTCGGGCGCGGATGGCTCGAAGTCGGTGTGCACGCCCGTCACTTCGAAGATGTGGGGCTCGGTGCAGGAGGTCGGGGAGTGGTCCACCGTGTCGGCGCGGCCCCAGCAGTCGCCCTGGGACAGGTCGGTGCCGGCGCCCAGTCCTTCCAGTTCGTTGAGCGCGTCCTCCAGGGCGGCCATGTCGTCGGGGTCGATGTTCTCCAGGTCTTCGAGGTGTTCCAGGCCGGGGGGCACGTCGGAGCGCCCGGCGGAGTCGTCGCTGTCGCCCGAACATGCGGTGAGGGTGACGGTGAGGATGACGGCGCCGGCCGCCGCGGTCAGGGCGCGGCGGTGTGCGGTGCGTGCGGTGATCGTTCTCATCGCCACAGCACAGCGTGGCGTAGCGGAATCCGCAGCAGTTCGCCCGCGTTGTGTCCTGGTCGTGGTGGAAGCGCGACGGAATCGTGGCCTTGGGTGGGCGCGCGTGCGGCGAACTGCCCGGTGAGCGTGGTTCGTCACCAATGCCAGAGCCGGATCCGGGGCCAACACGCCTGGGACGTGGGCTACTTCGGCGGCTCGTCCTCGGGGTCGCGGGCTCGGCCCGCGGCGCCCTCGCCGGTGAGTCGCCGAGCGCCGGGGCCCTTCGCGGCGAGGGCGTCGTCGGGGTTGGCAAGCGCGCAGTCGCGCAGGGAGAGGCAGCCGCAGCCGATGCAGCCCGAGAGGTGGTCCCGCAGCTGGGTGAGCTGGTGGATGCGGGCGTCGAGGTCGCCGCGCCACCGTTCGGAGACCGCCGCCCAGTCCTCCGGGGTCGGCGTGCGCCCGTTCGGCAGGAGCGAGAGCGCGTCGCGGATCTCGGCGAGTGGGATGCCGAGGTTCTGCGAGACCCGGATGAAAGCGACGCGGCGCAGCGTCTCGCGGCGGTAGCGCCGCTGGTTGCCCCCGGTGCGACGGGAGTCGATCAGCCCGCTCTCCTCGTAGAACCGCAGCGCGGACGGAGCGACGCCGCTGCGCTCGGCGAGCTGGCCGATGGTGAGCTCTCGACTGATCGTTCCGGGGGTCATGAGGGAAGGGTAGCTCTACTTCGAGCGAAGTTGAGGTATCGGCCCGCTCCGTGGGCCGGAACAAGCCGTGACCTGGAGAGACGGTCGCGGTCCGGGCGGCGGCCTCACGGCCGCCCCCGCCTCAGCGGATGACGGTGATCCGGTCCGCCGCGGGGGCGGCGAGCGGGGCCGACGGGGAGGAGACCTCGCCGAGGTGGTCGATGAGCGCGTCGAGGTCGATGCCGCCGACGACCGGGTTCGCACCCTCGGCGAGCGTCGGGAAGCCGTCACCGCCGCCGGCGAGGAAGGAGTTCACCGCGACCCGGTAGACGCGGTCGGCGTCCAGCGGCTCCCCGTTCACGGTCACCGAGTCCGCGACGACGCGGTCCGCGCCGGAGCGGGTGAGGTCCAGCGTCCACTCGAAGCCCTCGGAGGGCTGGAGGATCTTGTTCGACCCCTCGTTGGGGCCGCTCACCTGCTCGCGCAGCACCTGGAGCAGCTGCTCGCCGGTGAGATCGATCAGGTGCACGTAGTTGGTGAACGGCTGGACGGCGAAGCCCTCCTCGTATGTCACGACACCGTCGCCCTCGTCACCGGAGGCCGCGTACACCAGGTCGGTGCGGATGCCGCCGGGGTTCATCAGCGCGATCTCGGCCGAGTCGTCGATGCCCTGGGCGTGGGCGAGTTGGGCGTCCGCGACCAGGTCGCCGAGCGGGGTCTCGGGGACGGTGCGGTCCTGCCGGATGTCCTCGCTGATCCAGGCGACCGGCTCGTTGGCGATCGGCGCGGCCAGCTCGGCCCAGAAGTCCACCAGTCGCGTCAGGTCGCGCGCCTTCGGCTGGTCGCGGTGGACGACGTGGTTGGTGCCCTCGACGGAGGTCCGGACGATGTCGCGCCGCAGCAGGTCGTACTTCATGTTCAGCTCGGTGTAGAGGCGGCCGTTGGACTGGCCGGAGGTGACCAGGCGGTCGTTGCCGGCCGGGTCGGGGATGGTGCAGACGTACGCCTCGTGGGTGTGGCCGGTGACCATCACGTCCACCATCGGGGTGGTCTTCTCGGCGATCTCCACGATCGGCCCGGAGAGGCCGCCGCCGTCCGCGTCGCAGTCCGCGTTGTACGCCGAGTTGGCCGGGTAGCCGCCCTCGTGGATCAGTGCGACGACCGCGTTGACGCCGCGCTTCTTCAGCTGCTTGGCGTACGTGTCGATCGTCTCGACCTCGTCGAGGAACTTCAGCCCCTCGATGCCCTCCTGCGTCACGATGTCGGCGGTGCCCTCCAGAGTCACGCCGATGAAACCGACGCTGGCGCCCTTCATCCGCTTGATCGTGTACGGCGCGGTGATCGGCTTGCCGGTCTTCTCGTGCACGACGTTGGCGGCGAGGAACGGGAAGTCCGCGCCCTCGAACTCGCGGTCCTCGACGTAGCAGCCGTCCTCGGGGTGGCAGCCGCCGTCCTGCTTGCGCAGCAGCTCCCGCCAGCCCTCGTCGAACTCGTGGTTGCCGACGCCGACGACGTCCATCCTCAGGGCGTTGAGCGCCTCGATGGTGGGCTCGTCGTGGAACAGCGCCGAGATCAGCGGCGTCGCGCCGACCATGTCGCCCGCGGCCACCGTCACGGAACGGGAGTTGCCCTTGCGCGCCTCGCGGAGCGAGGTGGCGAGGTACTCCACCCCGCCGGCGTCGATCGCCTCGGTGCGGCCGTCGCCGTGGTCGTGGGTGACCTGCCCGCCCGAACCGGTCGGCGGCTCCAGCGCGCCGTGCAGGTCGTTGATGGCCAGGACCTGGAGGTCGACGGTGATGCTGGGCAGTCCCGGCAGGTTGGGCAGGCCCAGCCCCAGCCCGGCCGCCTCGGCGCGGGTCTGCTCCACCTCCCCGGTGGACGGGCTGGCGGCGGCGGGCAGAGTGAGCGCCAGCGCGCCGGCGAGGGCGGTGGCGACCATACCGGCGGCGCGACGGCGTCCCCGTCCTCGGCCGCTGCTCCGGCGGGACCGGGAGAAAGGTCCGTGCATGGGGGGAGATTTCCTTTCCGAGATGGGCTGGAGAGGGGAAACTGCCCGGCAGCCTACGGCTACGCGCGTAGCGTGTCAGGAGTAATGACGTAACGAGCGCATTGCCGGTTCGCGTCGGAATCGCCGTAGAGTTTTGCCATGAGCGACGTCACAGTGGTGGACGAGGTGTCGGCCGCGGACCAGCGGGACGCCGGGGAACTGATCGACGCGGGTGCGCGCCTCGATGGCCAGAGCGCGGTGTCGGAACAGGGCCGCCTGTTGCTGCGGGGCGGCCCCCGCGAAGGCGTGCGGCACGTGATGCTGCGCCAGAAAGGCGAGTTGGTCGCCTACGGCCAACTCGACGGTACCGACAGGGTGGAGGCCCCCGCCGCTGAGCTGGTCGTTCATCCCGACCACCGCGGTCGCGGCCACGGCCGGGCAGTCGGCGAGGCCCTGCTCGCCGAGTCCGGACGCCGGGTTCGGATCTGGGCACACGGCGGCCACCCCGCCGCCCGCCATCTCGCGCAGAGCCTGGGACTGCACCTGTTCCGCGAACTGTGGCAACTGCGCAGGCCGTTGGAGGGGATGCCGTTGCCGGAGCCGGTCCTCCCCGACGGAATCCGCGTGCGGCACTTCGTACCCGGCCGGGACGAGGAGGCGTGGCTGGAGCTCAACGCCGCCGCCTTCGCCCACCACCCCGAACAGGGGTCCCTCACTCGGCGGGACCTCAGCGCTCGTATGGGTGAAGCCTGGTTCGACCCGGCCGGTTTCTTCCTCGCCGTACGGGAGAAGCTCGGTGCCGACGGTGAACCGGTAGCCGAGGAACTCCTGGGCTTCCACTGGACCAAGGTCCACACCGCCGAGGGCGTCGGCGAGATCTACGTCCTCGGTGTCGGACCCGGCAACCAGGGGCTCGGTCTCGGCAAGGCCCTCACGCTCGTGGGGCTGCGCTACCTGGCGCACGACCGCGGACTGCCCGAGGCGATGCTCTACGTCGACGCCGACAACACCGCGGCCGTCCGCCTCTACCAGAGCCAGGGCTTCGCGACCCGCGAGACGGACCTGATGTACCGCACGGAGAGCTGACCGGGGCGCGCGGCGCCCGCCGGGCGGGCGC
>NZ_JAAVJB010000134.1 GCF_012034385.1 Streptomyces spiramenti | reverse complement strand
CCTCTCCGCCGGGGGCGGCGCCGCGCCCGCGCCCGCCGAAGAAAAGGCCCGGCCCGCCCCGGGCGACGCCCCCGCCGCCACGCGCGGAGCGCCGGGGCGGCTGCCGCTCGCATTCGTCACGGCGGCCTGCTGCGTGCTGCTTGCCGTCGTCCTCGGCGCCGACCCCGCGCTCGCGGTCTGGCTGCTGCTGGTGCCCGGGATGGTCGCGGTCACCGCCGTGGATCTGGCGGTGCTGCGGCTGCCGGACGTGCTGACCTACCCGATGGCGCTCCTCGCCGCGGGCGGGCTCGGTCTCTGCACGCTGCTCGGCGGTGCCGCCGGAGGCAGTTGGCCCCGGGCGCTGCTCGCCGGTGTCGTGCTCTGCGGTGCACTGCTGGTTCTGGCCCTGATCAACCCGCGGGGCATGGGGCTGGGGGACGTGAAGCTGTCGCTCGCGCTCGGCGTCGTTCTCGGCTGGTACGGCTGGGGGGCGCTGGTGCTGGGGGTCTTCGCCGGCTTCCTGCTGGCCTCCGTGTACGCGCTCCATCTCGTGGCGCTGCGCGGCGCCGGCCGCGGCACGGCCTTCTCCATGGGGCCGTTCCTCGCTGCCGGCACGCTGGTCGGCGTCGTCCTCGCCGGACTCGCCGGGTGATTCCCGCCGAGTACACGGGCCCACCGGAGGAGTATGGGTTACGGTGGGAACCCCCCCCTCGGGCCGGTCCGTATCCCCCCCCCACGGACCGGCCCGCTTTCTGTTCGGGACGCCCTCCGGCCCCGTGTACGCTGGCGCGGTGCGGCAAGAGGGGCGAACACACGCTATGAAGAACAAGCTGCGCCAGCTGGCGGTCAAGCTGTACGCGCGGCGGGTGGAGGGGCACCTCGATCCCGAGCAGGTCCCCAAGCACATCGGCGTCATCCTCGACGGCAACCGGCGCTGGGCGAAGGCGGCCGGCAACACCACCCGCGAGGGGCACCAGGCGGGCGCCGCGAAGATCCGGGAGCTGCTGTCCTGGTGCGAAGAGACAGAGGTGAAGGTCGTCACCCTCTGGTTGCTCTCCACCGACAACCTGGACCGGCCCGAGGATGAGCTCGGCCCGCTGCTGACCATCGTCGAGGGTGCCGTGCGCGACCTCGCCGAGGACGGTCGCTGGCGGGTCCACCACGTGGGCGCCATCGAAGGGCTCCCCGAGCGCACCCAGCAGGTACTCCGTGACGCGGAGCGGATCGCGGGGGACCGCGACGGGATACTGGTCAACGTCGCCGTCGGCTACGGCGGGCGGCAGGAGATCACCGACGCCGTCCGCTCGCTGCTGGCGAAGCGGGCGGCGGACGGCGACACCCTGGAGCGAGTCGCGGGCACCCTCCGACTGGAGGACATCGCCGAGCACCTCTACACCCGGGGCCAGCCCGACCCCGACCTGGTGATCCGCACCAGTGGTGAGCAGCGGCTCTCCGGCTTCATGCTGTGGCAGAGCGCCCACTCCGAGTACCACTTCTGCGACGTCTACTGGCCCGCGTTCCGCCGGGTCGACTTTCTCCGGGCGATGCGTGACTTCGCCGCCCGGCACCGGCGCTTCGGCCACTGAGTCACGGTCCGTGTCGGGGTCCCGGATCCGGGACCCCCCCCCCCCCCCCCACGACTGCCCGCCGGGGCGTGATCCCCCCCCGGCCCGCCCCGCGGATGCCGACCCGGTGGAGCGGCCGACCGGCCGACCCCGTCCGCCCCCGCGTACATCGGCCGCACGCCGACCCGCGCATGCCGACCCGCGCACGCCGGGCCTCGCGCAACGGCCCGCGCGCCTCGCCGACCGTGCACCACGCGACCTCCGGCACCGGGACCCGCCGCCGGACCGCCCCCCGTCTGTCGCCGCCCGGCCGGCGTCCCCCTCCGCCCCATCAGCACCAGGGAACACCGGGCGCACGGCACCGGAACGGAAGCGGAACGCCGGTCGGCGAGGTTCCGCCTTACGGGTCAGCCGGGTGATCCGAGGTATGACCCGACGAGCGGGAGGGCATATTGACGGCGGGTCGGAGCCCGGACCCGGCCCGCCGGGAGGCCCGTTTGCGCAGCATCACGGAGTTCGCTGAGGGCCGGAGTGCGGCCCGCCCGCGGCGAGGTCCCTCCGGCACCACCCCCGACGCGCCGGACCGTCCGGTCCCAGGGCGCGCCGCGGCTCCCAACCTCATCCGAGGGGGTTTGTCCACACGTGGTGACGACCAAGAAGCGCCCCGACGACCGGCGCATGTACGTCCTTGACACCAGTGTTCTGCTCGCGGACCCGTCCGCGATCACCCGCTTCGAAGAGCACGAGGTGGTCCTGCCCGTCGTCGTCATCTCCGAGCTGGAGGCCAAGCGGCACCACCCCGAGCTGGGGTACTTCGCCCGGCAGGTGCTGCGGCGCCTCGACGAATTCCGGGTGACCCACGGCCGGCTCGACGAGCCGCTGCCGCTCGGCGAGCTGGGCGGCACGCTCCGGGTCGAGCTGAACCACTCCGATCCGACCGTGCTCCCGCCCGCCATGCGCGGCAGGGACGGCGGGCTCCCGGACAACGACACCCGCATCCTCGCGGTCGCGCGGAACCTCCAGGCCGAGGGCCACGACGTCACCGTCGTCTCCAAGGACCTGCCGCTGCGCATCAAGGCGTCGTCCATCGGCCTCCAGGCCGAGGAGTACCGGGCCGAGCTGGCCGTGACCGACTCGGGCTGGACCGGCATGGCCGAGATCGACCTCGGGGGCGAGGCGGTGGACGAACTGTTCGCCGCCGAGGCGGTCCGCGACCCGGTCGCCGAGGGGCTCCCCGTCCACACCGGGCTGGTGATCTCCTCCGAACGGGGGAGTGCGCTGGGCAGGGTGGCGCCGGACGGCCGCGTACGGCTGGTGCGGGGCGACCGCGAGGCGTTCGGCCTCCACGGTCGCAGCGCCGAGCAGCGCATCGCGCTGGACCTGCTGCTCGACCCCGAGGTCGGCATCGTCTCGATGGGAGGCCGGGCGGGCACCGGAAAGTCCGCGCTGGCGCTGTGCGCCGGACTGGAGGCGGTGCTCGAACGCCGCCAGCACCGCAAGGTGATGGTCTTCCGCCCGCTGTACGCCGTGGGCGGGCAGGATCTCGGCTACCTGCCGGGGACCGAGTCCGAGAAGATGAACCCCTGGGCGCAGGCGGTGTTCGACACCCTGGGCGCCGTCACCTCCGGGAACGTCATCGAGGAGATCGTCGCCCGCGGCATGCTGGAGGTGCTGCCGCTGACGCACATCCGGGGGCGCTCCCTCCACGACGCGTTCGTCATCGTCGACGAGGCGCAGTCGCTGGAGCGCAACGTCCTGCTGACCGTGTTGTCGCGGATCGGTCAGGGGTCGCGCGTGGTGCTCACCCACGACGTGGCGCAGCGGGACAACCTGCGGGTCGGCCGGCATGACGGAGTGGTCGCCGTGGTGGAGAAGCTCAAGGGGCACCCGCTGTTCGCGCACGTGACGCTGAACCGGTCGGAGCGGTCGCCGATCGCGGCGCTCGTCACCGAGATGCTGGAGGAGGGGCGGCTGCCGGACTGAGTCAAGGCCCGGCGCGTGAGCGGCCCGACCCTCGGGCCGCTCACCCCGCGGCCCGGGCGTCCGGCTCTCCCTGCTGGCGGCCCGCGGCGCCGTCACCGACGCCGCGGGCCGGCGCCGGTACGGGGGAATCGACGGGCCGACGGGTGCCGCCGGTGTGTCGGTCCGACCACGTGGGCCGAGGAGGCCACGTGGACCGCCGCTGATCCGCCGCGGCCTCAGTGGCGGACCGCGAAGCCGGCCGCGCCGCGCGAGCCGTCCCCGCTCCGCCCGGCGGAGCGGTCGCGCGCACCTACCCGCCGGCGATCGCACGCCTGTCGCACGCCGGTGGTCACCGCCGATGCCCGCCCGCCGCGGTGCGAGCGGCGCCCACCACCGCGAACCGTCGTGCGCGCTCGTCGGTTCGCGCCCTGCGTCGGCGGGCGAGGTCTCGACCGCGCCGACGGCGGCCCCGTGCGGGCCGGTTGACGGGCGGGCCGCCCAAGTCACCGGATCGGGTGGGTAATCGGAATCCTCCGCATTTCGGGCGAGAGCGCGGGGTAGAGTAGCGTGCCGCTCCGCGCGTGTGTCGGTCTCCAGCGAAGCCACAGGCCAAACGCCCTGTGACCTTTCCCACAGCGCGTTGAATTGCCAGCGGCCTCGGATCTCCGGCAGGGTGTGCAGCTGTCAGGTCCCGCACACGGCACCGCCGTTCACCCTCGGGTGGTCGGCAGCAGTAGCTCTCCCACAACTGAACAGCCACTCGCCGTGTGCCGCCCGAGTACCACGCGGGCTCCCTTGCGAAGATGCGGGGGTGTCCGCCGGGCCAGTGTCTTCCGTGACCGTGCTTACGGTGGAGACCCGCGTCAGGGGCACGATTGTGCCCGTGGGGGTCACCCGGACGGGCGATGGTGGAAGGAAACCGTGTGAGCCGGATTTCGGTCCGGGGATTCGCAGTGGCGTCTGCTACCGCGGTCACGACCGTCGGTGCTGCCGTCGGCGTTGCCTCCGGTGAGGACAGCACGGCGAACGACCTGGAGGTCGTCGCCGCTGATGCTTCGCTACTCGTTGACATTCCCGCTGCCGGGGACGCCCAGCTGCACACCGCCTCGCTGAGCCTCCAGGCCGAGTCGCAGGACCACGTCGCGGAGTCCCTGACGCGCCAGTCCGCCGAGGAGACCGCCCGCAAGGCGGCTGCCGAGAAGGCGTCGGCGAAGAAGGAAGCCGCCGAGAAGGAAGCCGCTGAGAAGGCGGCGGCCGAGAAGGCGGCTGCCGAGGAGCAGGCGGCCAAGGAGAAGGCAGAGCGCGAGGCGCAGGAGCTGTCCGCGAGCCGCAGCACAGCGCGCTCCGACATCAGCCCTCCGGTGCAGTCGAGCTACACCAAGGCCGAGGTCCAGGCCATGGCGCAGCAGATCGTCGGCGGCGGCCAGTACCAGTGCTTCTCCTCGATCGTCACGCGCGAGAGCGAGTGGAACCACACGGCCACCAACCCCAGCTCGGGTGCCTACGGTCTGATGCAGGCGCTGCCCGGCACCAAGATGGCCTCCGCCGGTGCCGACTGGCGAACCAACCCCGCCACGCAGATCAAGTGGGGTCTCAACTACATGAACGAGCGGTACGGGAGCCCGTGCGGCGCTTGGGAGTTCTGGCAGGCCAACCACTGGTACTGACCCCGGTGTGAGGCGGCCCCCTCCCGGGCGGCCTCCGGCCACGGTCCTCCACGGCGGTGGGGCGGCGACGCGAAGGCGTTGCTGCCCCACCGCCGTTGCGTTGCCGGCGCGTCCCGCCGTCACCGTCCGCAGCACGGCGCCCGGCCCGCGTCCCGGCCCCTCGCCCCGGATGCTCGCCCCCCCCGCTCGATTTCTTCACCGACCCGCCCGTGTCCTTCCATCGGGTTACCTGCGACACCCACCCGGCCGCACGGTAACGTCGGGCGGCGCGGGCCGCGCGCGGTGGGCCCGGCGCCCCGGCGCGGAAACTCAGGGGGAAGAGGACGACGATGGCAGCACGACTTCAGCGGCTGCGGGCCCAGGTCTCGCGGGTGCGCTCGCGGGTCTCGGCATACCGCCAGGCGGCCGAGGAGGAGGTGGCGCGCCGAGAGCGGGAGCACGAGCGGCGGGTGGTGGGCGACGACGAGCCCTCGCTCCACCACGGATCTCCCGACGGGGACGCTCCCGCGCGGGCCCGCCTCGCGCAGTCGGTCTCGGTGTCGGCGCGTTCCCCGCTGGCGGCCGGGGAGACGGCACCGCGGCGCCCCGGCGACGACCGGGCGGCGGTGGAACCGGCCGCCGGAGACGGCGGTGACGGCGGACGGGGTGGCCCCGGTGGGGCGAGGCCCGGCCCGCCGCCCCCCGCGGAGGCGCTGCCGTGGGGTCTGCGGGTGGCGAGCGAGGTCTGCTGGCGCCTGCTGGTCATGGCGGCCGTCGTCTGGGTGCTCATCCAGGTGGTCGGCGCGATCAGCCTCCTGGTGATCTCCTTCGCGGCGGGTCTGCTGGTCACCGCGCTGCTCCAGCCGTTCACCGGACGCCTCAAGCAGATCGGTCTGGGGCGCGGCGCCGCCACCGCCGTCACCTCGTTCACCGGCTTCGGTGTGATCGGCCTGGTCGGCTGGTTCGTGGTGTGGCAGGTGATGGAAAACATCGACAACCTGGTCGAGAGCGTCACCGACGGCATCAACGAGCTGCGCGACTGGGCGGTGGACGGTCCGTTCGCCGTCTCCGAGGACGACCTGACGGAGATGGTCGACAACGTCAACCGCTGGTTGAGCGACCACAGCGCCGAACTGACCTCAGCCGGCCTGGAGGGTGCGAACTACCTGTTCCGCTTCCTCAGCGGCGCCGGTGTCGCGCTCTTCGTGGTGCTGTTCCTGCTCTACGACGGCCGGAACATCTGGTACTGGTGCCTGAAGTTCCTGCCGGCCTCGGCCCGTCCGGGTGTCGCCGGAGCGGGGCCGAGGGCGTGGATCACGCTGACCGGCTACGTGCGCGGCACGGTCCTGGTCGCCGCGATCGACGCCGTCGGTATCGGTCTCGGCCTGTACTTCCTGAACGTCCCGATGGCGGTTCCGCTGGCCGTCATCGTCTTCCTCTTCGCGTTCATCCCGATCGTCGGTGCCTTCGTCTCCGGCGCGCTGGCGGTGGTGGTCGCGTTCGTGACGGACGGCCCGATCACCGCGTTGCTGGTGGTCGCGCTGGTCCTGGTGGTGCAGCAGATCGAGGGCCAGATCCTCCAACCGCTGATCCTGGGACGGCTGGTGCGGGTGCACCCGCTGGGTGTGGTGCTCGCGGTGACCGCCGGTACCCTCCTCGCCGGTATCCCGGGCGCGGTCGTCGCGGTGCCGCTGGTCGCGGTGCTCAACACCGTGGTCGGCTATCTGCGGGCCTACCACCGGGAGGCGGAGATGCGGGCCGATCCCCGGACCAGCGGCGCCACGGTCGCCGCGCTGGCGCCGACCCCGCCGCCCTACACGATGGAGAAGGACGAGGCGCCCTCCTCGGGAGGCACCTCGGACCGTCCGCCGCACGAGGCGGACGGCGGTGATCCCCCGACCGGCGGCCCCGGTGGGGCCTCGCCCGACGATCCCCCGGGCCGGCGGCCCGACGACAGGGCCTGAACCACCGCGGCCCCGGGCGGGCCGCGGTGGTGCTCCCGCGAGGGCGGTCGGGCCGGACACCCGCCACCGAAGTCGGACGACGACGGCGGTGCGGTGATCGCGCCGCCGTCGCGCGTCACTCGGGCTTGCCGGTGAAACCGGACCGGGGCGGGTGCCGCAGCTCCAGCAGCGCCTTCAGCCGACCGGTATCGGTCGCACGCCACTCCTGCGGGGGGATGATCGCCTCCCAGGCGTCCACCGGGTTCGAACCGTAGCGGTGACCGTGCGGTGCGGGCGCTCCGTAGGAGACCGCCATGTCGACGGTCGTCTGCCAGAAGGTCACCAGGGCGAACCAGTCGATGGCCTCCGTGACGTCCGGGCCCAGTGGCTCGCGCAGCCACTCGGGGCGCTGGAACATCAGGCTCGGCGACCACCAGACGACCGGGTCCGAGGCGTTCTGGAGGTACACGACCCGCGGGTACTCCCAGGTGGCGTCCCCGATCAGCAGGTCGGTCCCGGGGAACTGCGCGAAGCGCACGTGCTCCCCGTCGTCGTAGACCGGCCGCCAGACGGGGCTCGCGGGGTCGCGGCCCTCGGTGACGTCGCGGTGGATCGGGCTGCCGTCCGGCGGGCCGACCAGCAGTGCGCCGTCGGTGCGCGCCAGCATGTCGTCCACGTCGTCGAAGGCCGCCTCGACCGCCTGGGCGCCCATGGACTCTCCGAAGACCACCAGCTCGGGCCGGGTCTCCTCCGGTTCGCGCTCCCAGCGCTCGTGGACGGCGTCGACCAGGGCGCGGGTCGCCCTCCCGGCCTCCTCCCGGTCCACGACGAACGAGGCCCAGCTCGGCAGGTAGGAGTACTGCATCGTCACGACCGCGGTGTCCCCGCCGTGCATGAACTCCAGCGCCTCCACCGTGGTGGGGTTGATCCAGCCGGTGCCGGTGGTCCCGGCGACGGCGAGCACCGACCGGTCGAAGGCACCGGTCCGTTCCAGCTCGCGCACCGCGAGCCGGGCACCGGCCTCGTAGCCGTCGTAGGCGGCGCGTCCCACGTACACCCGCACCGGTGTCTGCGCCGGTCGGCCGTTGAACCGGCCGATCTCCTCTCCCGAGAGGGCGCCGCCGGTGAAGGAGCGGCCCTTGTTGCCCAACTGCTCCCAGCTCACCAGGGAGTCCGGGCTCCCGGAGAGCAGCGGCGAGAACGGGCGCAGCACACCCTCGTCGGTGGAGCGGTCCTTGGCCGCCGCGACGCGGTCGGCGACGGAGAGGACCCCGCGTTCGAAGACGACGTCGCGGGTGCCGAAGACGACGACGATGCTGCTGAGCGACAGGGCGAGGCCGACCGCGACCGGCCAGGGCACGAACCGGTGCAGCAGCCGGGTCAGCACACGGGTGCCCAGCCGCACCGACCGCGCGATGACGACGAGCAGCGCGGCGACGCCCAGCGACATCAGCGCGATCATCATCGAGTGCCAGGTGAGGGTGGGCGGCAGCGCCTGGAGGCGCCGCAGCTCCCGCTGCATGTCGGCGCTCTGCGAGAGCAGCAGGATCACCAGCGGTGGCGTGATCACGTATAGCGACAGCCAGGAGCGGGCCCGGACCCCGGGCGGGGGCCGCCAGGCGAACACCAGTCGGAACAGCCCGCTGAGCGTCGCGCCGATGCCGTAGCCGATGGCGGCGGTGATGCCGCCGATGACGCCTTGGAAGTACCAGGGGCGGGGGACCAGCGAGGGGGTCAGCGACAGCCAGAAGAAGAACATCGCCAGCAGGCAGGCGGTGAGGTCGGGCCAGCGGCGCACCACCAGCGCGGGCAGCTCCGGGTCCCAGTAGGGGCGGGCCGCGAAGGCGGCACCGTGGCGCCTGACGGCGACCCACGGGTCCGGCCGCCCGGCCGTCCGGGGCTCCCCGGGCCGGGGCACGGGGGCTGTGCTCCCGGCGCTGTTCGGCATCTGCTGGCTCCGACCCGTTCTCGTGTCGCGGTTGAGTTGTCCGGCCCCTCCCGGGGACCCGATGGCCTCGGCCGGGGGCCGGAGCACGCCCGGGACTCTGGGTGAGGGGCTGCCCTGTGGTCTATCACGCCGTGGAAGGGGACGCGGTCGTATCGGCCGACGTTGCCCGCCCCCGTTGGTCCTGCGGTGTCCCTTTGCCGCCCGGATGGCGCCGCCACCGGCGGCAGCGGTTGCCCGTCGCCGGGAGCGGCGGTCTGCTGGGGAGGCGGCCCGGCGCACCCCGCCCCGAACGTGAGGACCTCCCATGTCGCACCACGGCACCTTCGACCACACGACCACCAACGCGGGCATCCCGGTGGAGAGCGACGAGCACTCGCTCACCGTCTCGGCCGACGGCCCGATCCTCATGCAGGACGCCTACCTGATCGAGAAGATGGCCCAGTTCAACCGGGAGCGGGTGCCGGAACGCGTCGTCCACGCCAAGGGCGGCGGCGCCTACGGCACGTTCGAGGTGACGGCCGACGTCAGCGACTTCACCAAGGCGGACCTGTTCCAGCCGGGGCGACGCACCGAGATGCTCGCGCGGTTCTCGACCGTGGCGGGGGAGCAGGGCAGCCCCGACACCTGGCGGGACCCGCGCGGCTTCGCGCTGAAGTTCTACACGGCACAGGGCAACTACGACCTGGTGGGCAACAACACCCCGGTGTTCTTCGTGCGGGACCCGCTGAAGTTCCAGGACTTCATCCGCTCCCAGAAGCGGCGCCCCGACAGCGGGCTGCGCGACCACGACATGCAGTGGGACTTCTGGACGCTCTCCCCGGAGAGCGCGCACATGGTGACCTGGCTGATGGGGGACCGGGGCATCCCCCGCAACTGGCGCCACATGAACGGCTACGGCTCGCACACCTACCTCTGGGTGAACGGCGGTGGCGAGAAGTTCTGGGTGAAGTACCACGTCAAGACCGACCAGGGCATCGAGTACCTCACCCAGGAGGAGGCCGACCGGCTGGCCGGCGAGAACGCGGACGCCCACCGGCAGGACCTCTTCGAGGCCATCGCCCGGCGCGAGGCGCCCACCTGGACGATGTACGTGCAGGTGATGCCGTTCGACGACGCCCCGGACTACCGGTTCAACCCGTTCGACCTCACCAAGGTGTGGCCGCACGGCGACTACCCGCTGATCGAGGTGGGCCGGATGCGGCTGGACCGCAACCCGGAGGACTTCTTCGTGCACATCGAGCAGTCCGCCTTCGAACCCTCCAACCTGGTCCCGGGGATCGGCCCCTCGCCGGACAAGATGCTGCTGGGGCGGCTGTTCTCCTACCCCGACACCCACCGCTACCGGATCGGCCCCAACTACACGCAGCTGCCGCCGAACCGCCCGCACTCGCCGGTGCGTTCCTACAGCAAGGACGGGCCCATGCGGTACGAGCCGGCCCGCACCGGCGCGGTGTACGCGCCGAACTCCTACGGCGGGCCGGCGGCCGACACCGCCCGCTTCGGCGAGCCGGCGGGATGGCACGCGGCGGGTGAGATGGTGCGGCAGGCGTACACCCCCCGTGCCCAGGACGACGACTTCGGCCAGGCAGGAACGATGGTGCGGGAGGTCCTCGACGACGCGCAGCGGGGCCGGCTGGTGGGGAACATCGCCGGACACCTGGGCGACGGCGTCAGCCGTCCGGTGCTGGAGCGGGCGCTGCGCTACTGGCGCAACGTCGACAAGGACCTGGGCGACCGCGTCGCCACCGCCGTCAACGGCGGCTGACCGGTCCTCGCCGTTCCGGCCGGGCGTCGCGGTGACCCGCGACCCCGGACCGGACGGCCGGACCCGGCCCGCCCGGCCCGCGTGAACCGGCCGGGAGGAACGGCCCGGAGGTCCGTTCAGGATGGCCGGGAGAGCTTCCGCGTCACGACGGTGAGCGCCTCGCCGCGCCGGAGCGCCCGGCCCAGGCTCCGCCGGACGACGGTCGCCTCCGTGCGGGTGCGGGCACCGGCATGGGCCTCACGGAGGCGCTCGTACTCGCTCAGCAGCTGCCCCACCGGCCTGGCGACGGGATGGCCCCCGGTGTCCGGCAGGTGACGCAGCAGCCGCTCCAGCCGGGCCAGCTCCCGCGCGTTCCTGCCCCGCTGCTCCGCCGATCTGTCCATCTCCGCGCTCAGCTTCTCCGCCGACATCGCCTCCGCCTCACGCCGGTTGGCGGCCACCGCCAGCGCGCGCACCGCGAGGCGCGGGCGGCCCCGCGGCATGAGCGCGGCGGACATCAGCGGCAGCAGCAGGCCCGCGGTCGCGATGGCCAGCCCGACCCAGACCCCGACCGGCACCGCCGAGGCGTCGCCGCCCCCCGGGCCGGGCGCACCGGGAGATCCCGGCGCGGCTGCCTCGTCGGTGTCGGGAGCCGCCGGCACCTCCGTGCCGAGCTGGGCCAGCAGCTGGGACAGGCCCGTCTCCAGGAAGGGGTCCCCGCTGTGACGCGCCCGATCCGCCGCCCGCGCAAACTCCTCGTCGCCGGTGGTCTGCACCTGGTCGACGCGCAGGTACTCCATGTCGGCCAGGAGCAGCGCGAGGGGCGCGTCCCCGCCCTCCGACACGGGCCCGACCACGTCGACGTCCTCGTCGATCCGGTCCTCGCCCAGCTGCGCGGCGAGCGCGGCGCGCGGCAGCACGGCGACCCGGGCGCCCGCCCCGCCGAGCGCCTCGGCGAACACCGCCTGCCGCTCCCGGCCGGTCACCCCGTCCCCGGCCGCCGGGTGGACGTAGAGGGGGGAGTCCGCGAGGCCGTCCCGGGTCAGACCCAGCAGGTCCGGTCCCAGCGCGGCGGCCAGCTGGGACAGCCGCTGCGGCACCGCCTCCGGCGCGACGGTGGGGATGCCGATGCCGCCGACCAGTCCCTCCAGGGTTCCCACCGACGGCAGGTCCCGGCCCGACCCCATGACCACCGAGAACTCGCTCGTCTCCCACTGCATCAGCAGCATTGCGCCGTCGGCGGGGAGTCCGGACGCCATCCTCGTCGCCGCTGAGTCCGAAGGGCCGCCGACGCCGGAGACGAGCGCGACCCGCAGCTCCGGGATGCCGTCGAAGACATCGGCGAGCAGCTCCTCCGTCAGCTCGGGGAAGGTGTCGGTGACCGCCGGGTCCACCAGGTAGCGCTCCTCGCCGGAGGCGTCCGGCAGCTGCGACGAGAGGTCGCCGTCGAGCGTGTCCACCAGCGTCAGCAGCGGGTTGCCGTTGTTGATGCCGGCGCGGGCGACCGACTCGGTGCGGATGTCGTCCACCGTGGCGGAGGTGCCGCTGATCGCCCAGCCCTGGGCGGAGTCCCGGTGGTCGCTGAGCGGGTCGTCCCACTCGGTGAGCACCGCGTACACCCCGGGCTCACCGACGAGCGAGGCGAGTCGCGAGGCGAGCGACGCGGCGTCGTCGTTCTCCTCCGTGAGCAGCGCCATCCGGAAAGGGGTCCCGGCCCGCGCGTAGCGCGCCTGCAGCAGCGCGACCATGTTCTCGTCGAGGCCCTGGTAGTCGTCGTCGGCCCACACACCGGGCTCGGCCAGCGCGTCCGCGGCGTCCGCGAGCTGCCCCTCGGCGCGGGCGGTCGGGACCGTCAGGAGCCCCAGCACCAGTGTGGCCGCCAGCGTTCCCGCCGTCCGGCGCAGCCCTCCGCGCATCCCCTAACCCCCGACGACCTCGTGCTCAGCTGGTGTGCTCAGCGGCTGATAGTCCTGTGCGATCCTAAGCCTCCGTGCCGACCGCGGGGCGGCGCCGGGGAGACATGACGGGGGACGCATGGCAGCCGGAGAGGTGTTGCACGACCGCTACCGCCTGGTCCGCAAGCTCGGCGAGGGCGGCATGGGCCAGGTCTGGCAGGCCCACGACGAGCGGCTGCGGCGGGACGTCGCCATCAAGGCCGCGACGGACGGTGAGGACCCCGGACTGCGTCGTCGCCTGGAGCGCGAGGCCATGGCCATCGCCCGGCTGGCACACCCGCACATCGTCACGGTCCACGACTTCTTCACCGACGACTTCCAGGGCACCTCCGCCGTACTGCTGGTCATGGAACTGGTGCCCGGACGATCCCTGGCCGAGGAACTGCGCGCCGAGGTGCCGCCGGTGCCGCGCGCCCTGGAGTGGGCGGCGCAGATCGCCGACGGGCTCGCCGCCGCCCACGACCCCGAGGTCGGCATCGTCCACCGCGACCTCAAACCCGGCAACGTCATGCTGACCCGCGACAACCGGGTCAAGCTGCTGGACTTCGGCGTCGCCCGCTTCGCCGAGGCGGTGAGCGTGCGCCAGCGCAGCGCGCTGACCGCCACCGGCATGGTGGTGGGGACCCCCGCCTACATGGCGCCCGAGCAGTGCACCACCGGCGAGGTCGACGCCCGCACCGACCTGTACGCCCTCGGCTGCGTGCTCTTCGCCCTGCTCACCGGGCGCACCGTGTTCCCGCCCGGCGCCACGATGATGCAGCTGATGTACCAGCAGGTGCACCAGGGGCCGGAGCCCCCGGGCACGCTGCGCCCCGAGGTGCCCGGGGCGGTGGACGACCTGGTGCTGCGGCTGCTCGCCAAGAGCCCGGAGGACCGGCCGGGCAGCGCCGCTGAGGTGCGGGACCTGTTGCGCGTGCTCGCCGCGGGCGCCGCCGCCACGGACCGGTCCGGCGGGGCGTCCTCGCGCGGAGCGTTCCCCGGCGACCCGTCCGCGGCGGTTGCGGCCGAGGCGGTCTCGATCCCGGCCACGTTCGAGGACCGGGTCCCGACCGCGTTCCGTGACTCCGCGGAGCCCGTCCCGACCGCTCCGCCCGCCGGTCCCGGGTCGGCCACGGGCGACGGCGTGCCGACGGGCCTCCACCCGCCGCCCGCGCAGTACGACGCACCGCGGGCCGGCGC
>NZ_JAAVJB010000133.1 GCF_012034385.1 Streptomyces spiramenti | reverse complement strand
CGGCGGCGGCGCGGGGGCGGGGCCCGTCGCCGCCGTCGACGACGGTGACACGGGCGCCCGCGGCGGCCAGCGCGCGTGCCGCGCCGGCCCCGCTGACACCGAGTCCGGCGACGGTGACGTGCCGGTCGGTGAACTCCTCGCCCGTCATCGGCTCGTCGCCCAGGTGCCGTAGAAGATGCCGAGTCCGACGATGACGCAGATCCCCTGGATGATCCAGAAGCGGACCACGACCAGGACCTCGCTCCAGCCCTTCAGCTCGAAGTGGTGCTGGAGCGGGGCCATCTTGAAGACCCGCTTGCCGGTGAGGCGGAAGGACCCGACCTGGATGACCACCGACATGGTGATCAGGACGAAGAGGCCGCCCAGGACGGCGACGAGCAGTTCGGTGCGGGAGACGATCGCCAGACCGGCGAGGGCGCCGCCCAGCGCCAGCGAACCGGTGTCGCCCATGAAGATCTTCGCCGGCGAGGTGTTCCACCACAGGAAGCCGAAGAGCGCTCCCATCAGTGCGGCGGCGACCACGGCGAGGTCGAGCGGGTCGCGGACCTCGTAGCAGCCGGGCCCGGCGGTCAGCTCGTTGGCGCAGGTCTGGCCGTACTGCCAGACGCCGATGAAGACGTAGGCGCCGAAGACCATCACCGAGGCGCCGGTGGCCAGGCCGTCCAGACCGTCCGTCAGGTTCACGCCGTTGGACATGGCCAGGATCATGAAGAGCGCCCAGACCACGAACAGCACGGGCCCGATGGACCAGCCGAAGTCCTGCACGAACGACAGGTGGGTCGAGGCCGGGGTGAGCCCGCGGGAGTCCGCGAAGTTCAGCGCCAGGACCGCGAAGGCCACACCGACGATGAGCTGGCCCAGCATCTTCGCCTTGGCCCGCAGGCCGAGGCTCCGCTGCTTGACGATCTTGATGTAGTCGTCGAGGAAGCCGACCAGGCCCATACCCGCGAAGAGGAACAGCACCAGCAGACCGGAGACGGTCGGCGCGGCGCCCGTCACCGCCTTGGTCACGAAGTACGCGATCAGCGTGGCCAGGATGAACGCGATGCCACCCATGGTCGGGGTGCCGCGCTTGCTGTGGTGGTCCCGGGGGCCGTCGTCCCGGATGAACTGGCCGTAGCCCTTTCGGGCGAGCAACTTGATCAGCAGCGGAGTGCCGATCAGCGTCAGGAAGAGCCCGATGACACCGGAGAAGAGGATCTGCCTCATCGGGCGGCGACCCCACCTTCGGTATCACCGAGCAGGTCGATGGCGACCCTCTCCAGACCCACGGCGCGCGATGCCTTCACCAGCACCACATCTCCCGACCGCAGCTCGTTCCGCAGCAGCTCCAGCGCTGCCTGAGCGTCGGACACGTGCACCGACTCCTCACCCCACGAACCCTCGTTCTTGGCACCCATGTCCAGCCAGGCGGCCTCCAGGCCGCCGACGCACACGAGTTTGCTGACGTTGAGCCGGACGGCGAGCCGTCCGATGGCGTCGTGCTCGGCCTGCGAGTCGTCCCCCAGCTCGGCCATGTGGCCGAGCACCGCCCAGGTGCGTCCTCCGTGCCCCATGGTGGCGAGCGTCTTGAGCGCCGCGCGCATGGAGTCCGGATTGGCGTTGTAGGCGTCGTTGACGATCGTCACACCGTCCGCGCGCTCGGTGACCTCCATCCGCCATCTGGAGAGCGGGCCCGCGGACGACAGCGCTTCGGCGATCTGCGTTGCGGGCATGCCCAGTTCATGGGCGACCGCGGCTGCCGCCAGCGCGTTCGACACGTGGTGCTCACCGTACAGGCGCATGGTCACACCGCTGCGCCCGGTGGGGGTGCACAGGGTGAACGAGGGCCGTCCGTCGGCGCCGAGACGCGCCTCTTCCGCCCGGATGTCGGCCTCGCCCGACTCGCCGAAGAGCACCACCCGGGCACGGGTCCTGGCGGCCATCGCGCGCACCAGCGGATCGTCGGCGTTGAGCACCGCGACACCGCCCTCATCTGCGGCGGGCAGCGCCTCGACCAGCTCGCCCTTGGCCTGCGCGATGCGGTCCTGACCGCCGAACTCACCGACGTGGGCGGTCCCGACGTTCAGCACCACACCGATGCGCGGCGGGGTCAATTCAGCCAGGTACCGGATGTGTCCGACGCCACGTGCCCCCATCTCCAGAACGAGGTGCCGGGTCCCCGCGTCGGCGCGCAGCGCGGTCAGCGGCAGACCGATCTCGTTGTTCAGCGAGCCCGGTGTCCACACCGTCGGGCCCAGTTCGCGCAGCAGCTGCGCGATCAGGTCCTTGGTGGAGGTCTTCCCGGAGGACCCGGTGAGCGCCACGAGGGTGGCCCCCAGCTCGCGCACGGTGTGCCGGGCGAGCGCGCCGAGCGCCGCCGTGACGTCGTCCACCAGAACGGCGGGGACCCCGACCGGCCGCGTGGCCAGCACGACGGCGGCGCCGGCCCCGACCGCGGCGGCGGCGTAGTCGTGCCCGTCGACGTGCTCGCCCTCGAAGGCGGCGAAGAGGACCCCGGGAGCGGCCTCACGGGAGTCGATGACGGCGGGTCCGGTGACCGGCGCGTTCAGGGGGTCGGCCCCGGGGTCCGTGTCCGGGGCGTCGGGCAGCCCGTGCGGCTTCCCGTCGACGACGGAGGCGAGTTCGGCGATGGAGAGGGGGATCATGCGCTGTCCTGGTCCGTCCCTGGGCTGGGTGTGGCGGAGGCGTGGCCGGCGCGCTCGATGGCGGCACGCAGCTCGGTCCGGTCGTCGAAGTTGCGGATGACACCGGCGATGTCCTGGCCCTGCTCGTGGCCCTTGCCGGCGACCACCACGGTGTCTCCGGGCTCGGCACGGGCGACGGCCGCGGCGATCGCGGCGGCGCGGTCCTCCTCCACCAGTACGGTGCCGCGGTCGTGACTGGGCACCTGGGAGGCGCCGGTGAGCATGGCCGCGAGGATCGCCAGCGGGTCCTCGGAGCGGGGGTTGTCGGAGGTGAGGACCGCCGTGTCGGAGAGCCTCGCGAGGGCGGCGCCCATCGCCGTGCGCTTGTGCGGGTCGCGGTCGCCGCCGCAGCCGAGGACGGCGTGCACCCTGCCGTCGGTGATCTTCCGGACGGCGTGCAGGACGGACTCCACGGCGTCGGGCTTGTGCGCGTAGTCCACGACCGCGAGGTAGGACTGGCCGGCGTCCACCCGCTCCAGCCGGCCCGGGACGCCCGGCACCCGGGCGATGCCGTCGGCGGCCTGCTGCGGGTCGGCGCCCGCGGCGGCGAGCGCGGCGATGGCGGCGAGGGTGTTGGCGACGTTGAACTCGCCGGGCAGCGGGGCGTGGGCACGCACGACGACCCCGTCGGGGCCCTCGACGGTGAAGGTCGAGCCCATCGGCCCCGCCTCCACCTCGCTCGCCCGCCAGTCGGCGTCGGGGTGGCCCTCGGCCGAGTAGGTGGTGAGCGGTACCCCCGCCTCGCGCACGAGGCGCAGCCCCCAGTGGTCGTCGATGTTGACGACACCGGCGCGCGAGCGGGCCGGGGTGAACAGCTGCGCCTTGGCCCGGAAGTAGTCCTCCATGTCCGGGTGGAAGTCCAGGTGCTCCGGGCTGAGGTTGGTGTAGACGGCGATGTCGAAGACACAGCCGTCCACCCGGCCCAGCACCAGGGCGTGGCTGGAGACCTCCATGGCCAGCGAGGTGACCTTGTGCTCCCGCATCACGGCGAAGAGCGCCTGGAGGTCGGTGGCCTCCGGGGTGGTCCGCTCGGACTTGATCCGTTCGTCCCCGATACGGGTCTCGACGGTGCCGATCAACCCCGTCTGGCCGCCGTCGGGGGCGGCGGCGCGCAGCGCGCCCTCCACCAGGTAGGCGGTGGTGGTCTTCCCGGAGGTGCCGGTGATGCCGATGCGCAGCATGGCGGCGCCCGGGTCCCCGTACACGCCGACGGCGAGCTGTCCCATCACGGCGCGCGGGTCGGGCACGGTCAGCACCGGGAGTCCGGTGGCGGCGGCGCGCTCGGTGCCGGCGGGGTCGGTGAGGACCGCCGCCGCGCCGAGGAACGCGGCCTGGGCGACGAAGTCGGCGCCGTGGTAGCGGGCACCGGGGAGCGCGGCGTAGATGTCGCCGGGGCGCACCGCGCGGGAGTCGTGGGTGATGCCGGTCGCCGTGGCATGGTCCGCGCCGCCGCCCTCGGCGGACGGACCTCCGGGGCCGTCGGTCGTCCGGGAGGAGGCTGCCGGCGTGAGCTCGGCGTCCGCGGCGCGGGCCAGCTCGGCGAGCGGAACCGGTCGGACGTGCTGTGGCCTGGGCAGCGCGGGCTGGGTCTTGTCACCGTGTCGCACGGCCGTGAGCGTACCGGGCTCGGCGGGGGTGCCGCGACGTGAGTCCTCCGGCCCGTCCAGCGGCTCCGCCCCGGAGGGGCCCTTCCGGTCCTCACCGGTGATGATCTTCACGTGGGCTCCGCTCGTTCTTGTCATGCGTCGGGGTCGAAGGTGGTGGGCAGGGTGGCGGCTTCCTCGCCGCTGGGCGGCACGTGGAGCGCCTTGAGGGAGAACTCCATGACCTGGCGGAAGACCGGGCCGCAGACCTGGCTGCCGTAGTAGCCGCCCTCGGTGGGGTTCTGCACGGCGCAGTAGACGGTGACCTGCGGGTCGTCCGCCGGGGCGAAGCCGGCGAAGGAGGCGGTGTAGCCCTTGTACAGGCCGGTCTCCGGGTCCACCCGGTTGGAGGTGCCGGTCTTGCCCGCGACGCGGTAGCCGGGGATGCGCGCGGCGCCGCCGGTCCCCCACTCCTCGTCGTGGACGACCGTCTCCAGCATCGAGGTCAGTTGCCGCGCCGTCTCCTCGCTGACGACGCGCTCCCGGTCGGGCTCGGCCGACTCCTGGTACTGGCCGTCCGGGCCGGTGGTGCCCCGGACCAGCCGGGGGGCGACGCGCTCGCCGCCACCGGCGACGGTGGAGTAGACCGACGCGGCCTGCACGGCGTTGACGGAGAGCCCCTGCCCGAAGGAGACCGTGTACTGCTGCGAGGCGTTCCAGGTCTCCGGCGGCGCGAGGATGCCCGCGGTCTCGCCGGGGAACGCCAGCCCGGTGGGGCGGCCGAACCCGAAGTCGGCCAGGTAGCGGTGGAGGATCTCGTTGGCCTCGGGCTGGGAGTCGGAGAGGGTCTCCGTCGCCAGGATGGTGCCGATGTTGCTGGACTTGGCCAGGACCCCGGCGAGCGTCAGGTGGTAGGTGTCGTGGTCGTGGTCGTCGGCGAAGGCCCGGTCGGCGCGCGGCAGCCGGTTGGGCACGGTGACGTGGGTGTCCGGTGCGGCACTGCCCTCCTCCAGGACGGCGGCCATGGAGATGAGCTTGCTGGTCGACCCGGGCTCGAACGCGTCGGAGAGGGCGGGATTGCCCAGGGTGCCCGGCTCGGCGCGGCCGTAGTTGTTGGGGTCGTAACCGGGGGCGGAGGCCATCGCGAGGATCTCACCGGAGGCGACGTCCTGGACGACGACGTAGCCGCCGTCGGCCGCCGAGGCGTCGACCTGCGCGGCGATGGCCGACTGCGCGGCCCACTGGATGTCGCGGTCGATGGTGAGCTCTATGTCGGTGCCGGGGACGGCGGGCTGCTCGGTGGAGCCCGCCGTGGGGACGCGCCGGCCGCCGGACTGGGCGTAGCGCATGGTGCCGTCCTCGCCCGCCAGCTGGGGGTCGAGCTGGGCCTCGATGCCGCCGCCGCCGACGCCCTCGCTGTTGACGAAGCCCATGACGCCCGCGCCCAGCTCGCCCGCCGGGTAGACCCGCTTGGGGTTCTTCTCACGGAAGACGCCCGTCAGGACCTGGTGCCCGGAGTCCTCCCGCACGCGCTCGGCCAGGGTGCGGCGCAGGTCCTGGATCTGTGCCCATGCCTGCGGCGTCTGCTGCCGCGCGAGGACGGCGTACTGCGACTCGGGGTTGTCGAGCAGTGCGGCGAGCCGCTCCTCCTCCTGGTCGAGGACGGGGGCGAGCAGCGCGGCGGCCTGGGCAGGGCCGTCATCCGTCCCGGTGTGCTCCTCGGTGAAGAGCGAGGGGTCGGCGATGATGTCGTAGGCGTCCACCGTGGTGGCCAGGGCCGTGCCGTGGCGGTCGGTGATGTCGCCGCGCTCCGCGGAGATGGGGACGGTCACGAACCGGTTGACCTGTGCCTTGTCCGAGTACGCGGTGGCGTCCACCGCTTGGACCTGCACCAGCCGGACGGTGAAGACCAGCATGACCAGGGTCAGGCCGAGGCCGATCAGGCGCAGTCTCGGCCGGGGGCTGCCGAGCCGCAGCGGCTCGTTCCGGGAGGCGGGTCGGGGCCTCGGGGGGCGTTCTGCGCTCACGGGGCGACCTCCTGGGCCTGGTCGGGCCGCGGCGGGCCCTGCGGCGCCGGGCCGTCCCCGGCGGGTGCGTCGGCGCCCCGGGCGGCCGGGGTGGCGTCGGGGGACGGGACGGCGGGGTCGGTCTCCGTGCCGGCGGCGGCTTCGGTGCCCGTGTCGGTCTCCGGGTCGTCGGCGTCGGTCTCCGCGTCGGTCTCCGGGTCGTCGGCGTCGGTCTCGGGGGCGCTGTCCGCGTCCGTCTCCGTCTCCGCCTCGGGGTCGTCGGCGTCGGCGTCGGCGTCGGCGTCGCTCCCCGCGTCGGCGTCCTCCCCCGCGTCGGCCTCGGCGCCCGCGCCCTGATCCGGCCCCGGTTCCGCCTCGGGCGCCGGGGCCTCCTCGGGCTCCTCCTCCTGCTCCTCGGGCGGCGGCGCCGGCTGGGGGTCGCCGAGGTAGGAGCCGTCCGGGGCCAGGAAGACCGGCGGTCCGCCGGGGACCAGGCCGAGGTCGCGGGCGCGGTCGGCCAGCGCGTCCGGAGCGGAGAAGCCGTCCACCTCCGCCTGGAGCGACTGCTGCTCGTCCCGGGCGTCCTGGGCCTGCCTGCGCAACTCGCTCAGCTGGAACGACCCCTGGTTGAGCGCGGCGTTGAGCAGCAGCAGCGACAGCATCCCCGCGCCCAGCAGCACCACGATCAGCAGCACGAACGGGGTGCGGGCGGCGGCGTGGGAGGACGACGAGCCGGGGCCGAGTCCGGTCAGCCGCGCGAGCCGCGCCTGCGCCCCGGTGGCCGGCCCTTTACCGGCGGGAGTCACGCCCTGGCCTCGCGGACGCGCTCGGCGGCGCGCAGCCGGGCCGGGGCCGCGCGGCGGTTCTCCGCGATCTCCGCCTCCCCGGGCAGTTCGGCACCGCGGGTCAGCAGCCGCAGCCGGGGCTGGTACTCCTCGGGCACGACGGGCAGTCCCGGGGGCGCGGTGGTGGCGGCGCCCGCGGCCAGGACTTTCTTGACCAGCCGGTCCTCCAGCGAGTGGTACGACAGCACCACCACGCGCCCGCCGACCGCGAGCGCGTCCACCGCCGCGGGCACCGCGCGCTCCAGGACGGACAGCTCGCCGTTGACCTCGATCCGCAGCGCCTGGAAGGTGCGCTTGGCGGGGTTGCCGCCGGTGCGCATCGCAGCCTGTGGCAGCGCCTCCCGGATGAGGGCGACCAGTTCGGCGCTTCCGGTCAGCGGCTCGGTGTCCCGGCGGCGGACGACGGCCTCGACGATCTTGCGTGCGAACTTCTCCTCGCCGTAGGCGCGGAGGATCCGCACGAGGTCGCCGGGCGGATAGGTGTTGAGCACCTCGGCGGCGCTGAGCCCCGTGGTCTGGTCCATGCGCATGTCCAGCGGCGCGTCCTGGGAGTAGGCGAACCCGCGCTCGGCCTCGTCGAGTTGCATCGAGGAGACGCCGAGGTCGAACAGCACCCCCCGGACCGGTCCGGTGCCCAGGCGCGCCAGCACGTCGGGCAGTTCGTCGTAGACGGCGTGGACGAGGGTCACGCGGTCCCCGAAACGCTCCAGCCGCTCCCCCGCGAGGCGGAGCGCCGACGGGTCGCGGTCCAGGCCGATCAGCCGGGCGCCGGGGTGGGCGTCGAGGAGTGCCTCGCTGTGGCCGCCGAGGCCGAGCGTGCAGTCCACCACGGTGGCGCCGGGCTCCTGCAGGGCGGGCCCCAGGAGCTCCAGGCAGCGCCGGAGGAAGACGGGACGGTGCCGGTCTGCTGCCGGCCGGTCGTTGGTGGTGGACATGGGCCTTCCGAAAAGGTGACCGCCGGGGTCGGCGAAGGGGAGAAAAGCGACACGGACGACGGGTGTGCGCAACCCTAGTCCACCTGATTCCGGGGTCAATCACTGCGCCGGGCCCGTGTGGCGGGCACCGCCGCACCCGCCCGGCGGCCCGCCGCCCAACGCCTGCGGGGCCCGCGCGCGACGAGGTGATCCCGGTCACCCCGGCGCGCCGCGGGCCGGGTCGTACCCGGACGCAGCAGGTACCCGGCCCGCCGCACGCACGGGCGGCGGGTGACGAGGGGGCGGAGCACGGCTGTTCCGTACTAACGTCTGCGGCATGTCTTCATCGGTCACCGATCAGCTGGTAGAAGCCAACACGCGGTACGCCGCGGGGTTCACGGACCCGGGCATGGACGCCCGTCCGACCCGCAAGGTGGCGATCGTCGCCTGTATGGACGCCCGCCTCGACCTGCACTCCGCGCTCGGCCTGGAGCTGGGCGACTGCCACACCATCCGAAACGCGGGCGGCGTCGTCACCGACGACATCATCCGCTCGCTCACCATCAGCCAGCGCGCGCTGGGCACCACCTCGGTCGTGCTGATCCACCACACCGGGTGCGGCCTGGAGAAGCTGACGGAGGACTTCCGCACCGAACTGGAGCTGGAGGTCGGCCAGAAGCCCAGCTGGGCGGTGGAGTCCTTCACCGACCTGGACCAGGACGTCCGGCAGTCCATGAACCGGGTGCGGCGCTCGCCGTTCCTCCTGCACACTGATGACGTCCGCGGGTTCGTGTTCGACGTGACGAGCGGCCTGCTCCGGGAGGTCCCCGCGGCCAGCCCGTCGCCCTGCCGGTGACGCCGGACGCGATTGTGTGAAGAATGCTCTCGCACGGTGTGCGCCCCCGGCAGGGTGGCGCACACCGACCAACGACGGCCCGGCCCCGCGGGGGCCCGGGCGGAGCGGCGAGAGGGGCCGAGGAGAACCGGTGACGACCTACGAGGGCCAGAGCACACTCGGTGAGCTGGGCGCGACCGCGAACGCGGTACGTCGCGCCATGGAAAGCGTCATCGAGGGCAAACCGGAGGTCGTGCGCGTCTCCCTGACCGTCCTGCTCGCCGGTGGGCACCTGCTGCTGGAGGACGTGCCGGGCGTCGGCAAGACGATGCTCGCCAAGGCGCTGGCACGCTCCGTCGACTGCTCGGTGAGCCGGATCCAGTTCACGCCCGACCTGCTCCCCTCCGACATCACGGGCGTCAGCGTCTACGACCAGGAGCGGCGCGAGTTCGAGTTCAAGCCGGGGGCGGTCTTCTCACAGATCGTCATCGGCGACGAGATCAACCGCGCCTCGCCCAAGACCCAGTCCGCGCTGCTGGAGGCGATGGAGGAGCGGCAGGTCACCGCCGACGGCGAGACCTACGGGCTGCCGGAGCCGTTCATGGTCGTCGCGACCCAGAACCCGGTCGAGATGGAGGGCACCTACCCCCTCCCGGAGGCGCAGCGGGACCGCTTCATGGCGCGGGTGTCCATGGGGTATCCGTCCTACGACGCCGAGCTGCGGATGCTGGAGAGCCACGGCGAGTCCTCACCTCTGGACGGCCTGCGGCCCGTCGTCCAGGCCCACCAGCTGGTGAAGCTGATGGAGGCCGTCCGCGGCATCCACGTCTCCGACCCGGTGCGGCACTACGCGCTGGGGCTGCTGGACGCCACCCGCAACCACCCCGAGGTGCGGCTGGGCGCCTCGCCGCGGGCCGGCCTCCAACTGCTGCGTGCCGCCAAGGCGTCGGCGGCGTTGCTCGGCCGGGAGTACGTGCTGCCGGACGACGTCCAGTCACTCGCGGTACCGGTGCTGGCGCACCGGCTGCTGCCCACGGCGCAGGCCCAGCTCAACCGCCACACCACGGAGGACTTCGTCAAGGAGATCCTGGCCCGCACACCGATGCCCGACGCGTACGCGCAGCGTCGGGGTTTCTGATGCCGGAGGCGGGCGACCCGGACAGGGGGCCCCTCCGTGCCGCGTTCGGCGGGTTGACCACGCGCGGCCGGTCGTTCCTCGCGGCCGGCGCCGCCGCCGGCGTCTGCGCCTACCTGCTGGGTCAGGAGGACCTGCTGCGGATCGGCGCGCTGCTCGCGCTCCTGCCGCTGTTGTGCGTCGTGGTGCTGCACCGCACCCGCAGCCGCGTCACCGCCGCCCGGCAGCTGACCCCCGCGCGGGTCGCGGCGGGTTCGGAGTCCAGGGTCCGGCTGCGGCTGGAGAACACCGCCCGCGGGGTGCCCACGGGGCTGCTGATGCTGCAGGACCGGGTCCCCTACGTGCTGGGTCCCCGGCCGCGGTTCGTGGTGGATCGTATCGAGTCCGGTGGCAGGCGCGAGGTGAGCTACCGCGTCCGTTCCGACCTCCGGGGGCGCTACCCGCTCGGTCCGCTCCAGCTCCGGTTGACGGACCCCTTCGGGCTGGTGGAGCTGAACCGGTCGTTCACCGCCTACGACGTGATGACGGTGCTGCCGAAGGTCGAGGCGCTGCCCGCCACCGCGCTCGGCGGCGACGCCGCCGGGTTCGGCGAGGGCGGCCGTCGCACGCCGTCGGTCACCGGCGAGGACGACGTCATCCCGCGCGACTACCGCCACGGTGACGACGTCCGGCGGGTCCACTGGCGTTCGACGGCGCGCCGCGGCGCGCTGATGGTCCGACGCGAGGAGCAGCCCCGGCAGGACCGCTGCACCGTGCTGCTGGACACACGACGGCGCGGCTACGAGCAGGACGGCACCGACCCCGCCTTCGAACGGGCCGTCTCCGGCGCCGCGTCCGCCGTCGCGCACCTGGTCGCCCGCGGGTACGCGGTGCGCCTGGTCACCGACACCGGCGCGGTGCTTCCCGGGGAGGACGGCGAGCAGCCGGACCCGGCCGAGATCGGCGCGCTCGTGATGGACGGACTGGCGTCGGTGGAGCACTCCGACGGCAACGGATTCGGGGGCGCCCGGGAAGCGCTGCTGCGCCGCGACCCCGGACTGCTGGTCGCCTTCCTCGGGACGGTCGCCAAGGAGCCGGCCGCCGAGCTCTCCGCGCTGCGGCGCGGCGGGGCCCCGGCCGTCGCGTTCGTCGCGGCCGGGCAGCTGGACCACCGGCTGGAGGAGCGGCGCATGGAACGGCTGGAGGAGGGCGGTTGGACGGTGCTGGCGCACCATCGCGACGCGTCCCTGGCAGAGTTGTGGCGGGCGGCGTCGCGGACGACGCTCGGGCGCTGACCTTCGACGGGACGGACCGCCGCGGGCCGGGAGGCACGGGCGGAACGCCCCACAGTGGGCCGAGGAGAGGGATCATGGGCGGACGAGGCCGGATCACGGTGGTGGCCTGGGCGGCGACGATGGCCACCGCGTTCTCGCTGCTGCCGCTGGTCGAGGACCCGGGCTGGTTCCTCCAGGCGGGACTGCTGCTGGCCATGGTCAGCGGCGTCGGTGCGCTCGCCCGGTGGGGCGAGCTCAACGCGGCGCTCACGGCCGCCGCGCAGCTGCTCACCGGCGTACTGCTGGTCACGCTGACCACCGTCCCGGAGTACGCGCTGATCGGGCTGGTCCCCGGCCCGGAGGCCGTGGGTGAGCTGGGGGTCCTCTACTCCCTGGGCGCGCAGGATGTGGGGAGTTACGCCTCCCCCGCGCCCGTCACCGAGGGCATACGGCTGATGCTGGTGACCGGGGTGCTGGCCGTGGGGCTGGCCGTGGACCTGCTGGCCGTCACGCTGCGCAGCGCGGCGGCGGCCGGTCTGCCCCTGCTCGCGATGTACTCGGCGGCCACCGGCATCGCGCAGGAGGGCACCGCCTGGGTCTACTTCATCGTGGCGGCCGGCGGGTTCCTGGTGCTGCTGCTCGCCGAGAGCAGCGGGCGGACCACGGAGTGGGGACGCTTCTTCCCGGGGCCACTCGGCCAGGCCGGCGCCGAACCGGGCGCGGTGCGGCAGCGGGTGCCGAGGCTGCGGACCGGGCGCCGCATCGGAGCGGCGGCGCTCGGCGTCGCCGTGGCGGCCCCGCTGATGCTCCCGGCGCTGGGCGAAGGGCTGATCTCGCCCCCCTCGCACGGGGGCGGCGGGGCGGGAGACACCGACATCGGCACCATCGCCGTCAACCCGGTGGTCGCGTTGCAGGACCAGCTGAACCAGCCGGCCGACCGGAAGGTGCTGACCTACGAGACGGACAGCGACCGTTCCCGCGATCTCTACCTGCGGCTGGTGTCACTGGACCGGTTCGACGGCAGGCGCTGGTTCTCCAGCGAGAACATCCTCGACACGATCCCGGAGACCCCCTGGCCGGTGGCCGGGCTGAGTGACGCGGTGGAAACCACCGAGGTCGTCACGACCGTCGAGGCGGAACCCGACTACGCGCAGCGCTCGCTGCCGGTGCCGGTTCCCGCGCAGGAGATCACCGCGGACGGCGTGTGGTCCTACGACGCCTACTCGCGCACCCTGGTCGCCGGTCGGGGGCAGAGCTCCGCCGGGATGGAGTACGAGGTGCGGCACCTGGTGGTCGAGCCCACCGCCGCGCAGTTGGCGCAGGCGCCGGAACCGGTCAGCACCGTGATCACCGACGAGTTCACGCGGGTGCCGGCCGACCTGCCGCCCGTGGTCGCGGAGACGGCCGTCGAGGTGACCGCCGACGCCACAAGCAACTACGAGCGCGCGGTGGCGCTGCAGCAGTGGTTCACGGACGAGGGCGACTTCACGTACAACACCGATGTCGCCTCCGGGACCGGCACCGAGGCGGTGGCCAACTTCCTCCAGGCCCGCGAGGGGTTCTGCATCCACTTCGCGTTCGCCATGGCGGCCATGGCGCGCACCCTGGACATCCCCGCGCAGGTCTCCGTCGGGTTCACCCCCGGCACCCGGCAGGCGGACGGCAGCTACGAGGTCGGGCTGCACAACGCCCACGCCTGGCCCGAGCTGTACTTCGAGGGCGTGGGGTGGACGAGGTTCGAGCCGACGCCCGGGCAGGGCAACGCACCGTCCTGGACCCGGCCGGAGACCGAGAGCGCGGACCCGTCCGACACGGACCCCGAGGAGCCGGAGTCGGAGACCGCGACGCCGGACGCCGAGGAGGAGGAGCCTGCCGCGGCCCCCGACGAGCCCCGCCGCTGCGACCCGATGCTGGAGCCGGAGGCCTGCGAGGACCCGGTGGCCGACGCCGGGGACCAGGGCGCGGCGTTCGCGGTGTGGCCGTGGATCTGGGGCGCGGCGGCCGTGGCGGCGCTCGCCGCGCTGCTGCTCGCCCCGTGGCTGTGGCGGCGCCGGGAGCGCGACCGCCGGCTGGCGCCGGGTGCCGGTGTGATGGCCGCCTGGGAGGAGCTGCTGGACAGCGGCTGGGACATCGGCTCGCCGCCGCTCCCCGCGGAGACACCCCGGCAGGGCGCCCATCGGGTGGTCCGCGCGGGACAGTTGGCGGAGGTGCCCGCCGCAGCCGTCCACCGGGTCGCCGGCTCCGTGGAGCGGGAGCTGTACGCGCCGCGGGGCGCCGAGGGGACGACGGCCGGTGCCGCCGCGGTCGCCGAGGACGTACGGACCGCGACGAGCGCGCTGCGCGCTGTCCCGGACTCACCCGCGGCGCGCACCCGCGTGACGCTGTTCCCGCCTTCGGCTGTTCGAGTGACGCAGGCCGCTTCGCTGCGGGCGCGCGCGCTGCGGACGGATGCGGCGGCGCGGGCGCGGCGGCTGGTGCCGCGCGTCTCCCGCTCCCGGGGCTGAGCCCGAGCCGGTCGACGACTCCGCGCGGACCGGCGGTGTCCCGGCAGTGCGGCGTGCCCCCGCAGACCGGGCGCGCAGCCCCTGCCCCGCCCGGTCGCGGAGAGGGCCCCGGCGGGCGGGGTGGCGGCAGCCCGGTCGTGCAGCGACGGCCGGGACGCGCGGCGCGGCGCGGCGCGGGGCACGTGGGTCACGGGGCAGAGGCGGCACGGGGCCTCCCGGGTGGGCGG
>NZ_JAAVJB010000132.1:10899-14313 GCF_012034385.1 Streptomyces spiramenti | reverse complement strand
CGCCGGGTGGGGCTGCCACACCCCGCTCGGCAGCGTACCGAACGTAGCCGGATCGCGACTCCCCGCTGACAGCCCAGCCAAGTGGCGGCCCGGGGCGCCCGTACGGCGGGGTGCCGTACGGGTCCTGGCCGTGGCGCGGCTCCTCGCCGCTGGTCCCGTCGTCCATGGTCGCCCCCACACTCGTCTTCCGTCGTCGGCCACACGGTCCGGCCACGGCTATGGATTCAACCAGGTATCGGCGCGGGATTCAGCGCGGGCTCATGACTCCGAGGGGATGGGGGTCGTACGAGACACCGGTGAACGGCCGTTGCGGGGAAGGCGGCTGCTCCTCCTCCGGTTGGACCGGCGCCTGGTGGGGCCGGTGGGCGTACGGCACCCCGGTGGCGGCGGTGCTCAGCACCGCCGCCATCCGCTCCGAGACCGGCACGCCGGGGTGGCCGGTGAAAGTCTCGGGCACCGCCTCGCCGTCCTCGGTCGCCGCGACCGCTCCGACCGGCGCCGGCGCCCCCTCCTCGTCGTTATCGGATCGGTTGCCCGGGCTGGCGCCCCCCGAAGTGGCCATCGCCACGGGAACGCCCGTCGGCGCCGTCGACGAGCCGGCCGTCACGGCCAGCCCGCCGCCTATCGCGACCGCCGCCAGCGACACCGCGCCCGCCGCGGCGAACGCGAAACGATGGTGACCGCGCTGCGCCCGCGCGGGCAGCAGACCGGAGGCTCCGAGCGGGACGGGCACCGGGAGTGCGCCGCGGCCGTCGGCGGCGCGGCGGGCGCCCCCACCGCGGTGCACGGGGAAGCCGCTCCCGCCGAAGACCGAGGGAGTGAACGGGGACCGCCGCCCCAGCGGGGCGAGCGCGCCCGAACGCGTCGGCCAACCGCCCGGCGGGCCCGCGTCGTCCTCGTCGCTCGCGGGGGGCGATGCGGGCAGCCCCTGGAGTCGAGCGAGCAGGGTGTCGGACGGCGGCGGCGGCGGGGTCTGCGCGAAGGCGTTCTTCAGCCGGCGCTGCGCGTCGGCCTCGGTCCGGCAGCCGGCGCAGGTGGCGAGGTGGGCGAGGACCCGGTCGCGGTGGTCGTGGGAGAGCTCGCCGTCGATGAGGGCGGCGAGGTTGTCCCCGAGATGCTGCTCACTGCTCACTCGGTTCGGCCTCCCCCGTGCGCACGGACGGCGCGCCCGCGAGCACGGGAGCGGCGTGGACGACCTCGTCGCGCTCCGGCGCGGACGGCGAGCGGTGACTGAGTGCCTTGCGCAGGTGTGATCGGCCGCGGTGGATACGGCTGCGGACGGTGCCGAGCTTCACGCCGAGGGTCGCGGCGATCTCTTCGTAGCTGAGCCCCTCGATGTCGCAGAGCACGACGGCGGCCCGGAAGTCCGGGGCGAGGGTGTCGAGCGCCTGCTGGATGTCGGCGTCGAAGTGGGTGTCGTTGAAGTGCTGCTGCGGGGACGGCTCCCGGCTCGGGAGCCGCTCTGCGGCGTCGTCGCCCAGCGCGTCGAAGCGGATGCGCTGCTTGCGGCGGACGGTGTCCAGGAAGAGGTTGGTGGTGATGCGGTGCAGCCACCCCTCGAAGGTGCCCGGGGTGTAGGTGGAGAGCGAGCGGAAGACCCGGACGAAGACCTCCTGGGTGAGGTCCTCCGCGTCGTACTGGTTGCCCGTGAGCCGGTAGGCGAGCCGGTAGACGCGAGCGCTGTGGGTGGAGACGATCTCCTCCCAGCTGGGAGGGGTCCATCCGGTGTCGGTGTCGGCGCCGGCGGCTGACGCACCGTCCGTCCGGAAACCGGCGGCGGGAACGACCTGGGCGCGTGCAGCATTGTCGGTCACAGAATTCGGCCCGCCGGCAGCGCCCCGGATACGGCGCAGAACGCCCCGGGAACCGAACGCGGCCGCACCTCCCCTGTCGGCTCTGGTGTCCAGTGGAGTGCCAACCATAGTCACCTCGCCCGTTAGCTCCGGATAAGGATTATTGGCCTGCTTTCCGCCGCGGGCGGAAGGCCTCGTGCACCGGGAGAACGTCCGGTCCCCGCGTCCGGTTCCCCGGCGGACTCGATACAGTCGTGCCGCGACTGACGGGGACAGGAGATCGCCATTACCGGCAACCGGCACACCAGCTGGGCGTTCGCCGACGCGTACGGTGTCCCGGACATCGGTACCGCCGCCGGTGAGGCGTTGCTCTGGGCCCGGGACCGCTCCCGGGAGGCCGGTGTCACCAGCGTCTCCCCCGGCTGCGGCGACGCCCTGCGGCTGCTCACCGCCACGGCCGACGCCAAGGCGGTCGTGGAGATAGGGACGGGCACCGGGGTCTCCGGGCTCTACCTGCTGCTGGGGATGCGGCCGGACGGGGTGCTCACCACCATGGACACCGAGCCCGAGCGGCAGCAGTTCGCCCGGGAGGCGTTCCGCGCCGCCGGCTTCGCCGGGAACCGCGCCCGACTGATCCCGGGGCGCGCCCTCGACGTCCTCCCGCGGTTGACGGACGGCGGGTACGACCTGGTCTTCTGCGACGGCGACCGCGAGGAGTACCTCGACTACCTCGGCGAGGCGGTCCGGTTGCTGCGACCGGGGGGCCTGCTGTGCTTCGCGGGCGTCTTCGCCGGTGGGGACACCGTCGACTCCTCGGCGCAGACCAGCACCGTGCTGACCCTGCGGGAGCTGCTGCGGACCCTGCGGGAGAGCGACCGGCTGACGCCGGCCCTGCTGCCGGTGGGCGACGGGCTGCTCTGCGCGACCTGCCGCTGAGAGCGTGGTTGAGACCCCACGCCGGGCCCGCGACGCCGGCTACGGCCATCCGCCGCGTTGCCGGGAACGCCCGGACACAACCCGGTACGAGGGCGCCCCTCCACGGTGGAGCTGACCGCATCCGACGCCGCGAGCTGATCCGACGCGGGGTCTCACACACGCGCTGAGCCCGCCCCGGAGGCGGGCTCGTGGTCCCGGGGCTCGGTCACGGGTGGCGGACCGCCGGGGCGCGGAGCGCGGGCCGTCCCCCGCTCCGCTCCGCCCGCGCCCCCGCGCAGAAGGGCGCCCCGGAGCGCGACTGCGCTCCGGGGCGATGTTCCCTCGGTACTGCGGCTGTCAGCCGGTCAGCCGCACACCTTCTTCAGTTCCTCGTCGAGAGCGACCGCCTCGTCCGGGGTCAGCTCGACGACGAGACGTCCGCCGCCCTCGAGCGGAACGCGCATGATGATGCCCCGCCCCTCCTTGGTGACCTCGAGCGGGCCGTCGCCCGTCCGCGGCTTCATGGCCGCCATGCTCGTTCCCCTTCCTGAAACCAGCTCATCATCCGCCCGGAGACCACCCAAACGCGCGGTGGCACGCGAGGTGGCCCTCGCCTTCGCCGCCGGCCCGACGGTGGCCTATGCGGCGATCAAGCGGTCACTGGCGTTCGGGGCCTCGCACTCGCTGGCCGAGACGCTGGAGCTCG
>NZ_JAAVJB010000132.1:0-10889 GCF_012034385.1 Streptomyces spiramenti | reverse complement strand
CGCGCGCGTTCTGCGCGCCCGCCGGTCTCGAACAGATTGCCTCGGCTTCATTATCCCGCATGGGACGACCGGATGACCAACAACGGCGTCCCGGACCGCCCCTCGGGGCAGTCCGCTGCCTCCCGACGCCGCCCCGAACGACACCCGGCGGGGCACCGACGACACTCCCGGGCGCGGATGAGGCGACTTGACGCAGCTCACACTCACGCACGGGTTCTCATCGATGGACGCTGCGTCATGCTGTCCGTCATGGCCGACACCGTGCAGTACGCCGTGACCGAGGGTCTCGCGACCGTGACGCTGAACCGTCCCGAGGCGATGAACGCGCTGGACACCCCGACCAAGGAGGCGCTGCGGGACGCGCTGCGCACGGCAGGGGGGGACGCCGGGGTGCGGGCGGTGCTGCTGACCGCCACCGGCCGGGCGTTCTGCGTCGGGCAGGACCTCAAGGAGCACGTGCGGTCACTCGCGGCCGAGGAGGACGGGCCGCGGGGCGCCCCCGGACCGGGTAGCGCCATGCGGACGGTGGCCGACCACTACAACCCGGTGACCCTTGCCATCGCCTCGATGCCGAAGCCGGTGGTCGCGGGAGTGAACGGGGTCGCGGCGGGCGCGGGTCTGGGGTTCGCGCTGGCCGCGGACTTCCGGGTGGTAGCGGCCGGCGCCTCGTTCAACACCGCCTTCGCCGGTATCGGGCTCGGCGCCGACTCCGGGCTCTCGTGGACCCTGCCGCGCGTGGTGGGCCCGGCCCGGGCGGCCGAACTGTTGATGATGCCGCGCCGGGTGGACGCGGCAGAGGCCGAGCGGCTGGGGATCGCCCAGCGGGTGGTACCGGACGAGGAGCTGCCGGCGGTGGCACGCGAGGTGGCCCTCGCCTTCGCCGCCGGCCCGACGGTGGCCTATGCGGCGATCAAGCGGTCACTGGCGTTCGGGGCCTCGCACTCGCTGGCCGAGACGCTGGAGCTCGAGGCCGAACTGCAGCTGGAGGCCGGCGCGAGCGCCGACCACCGGGGCGCGGTGGCCTCGTTCGTCGCCAAGGAGCGGCCCGCCTTCGAGGGCCGCTGACCCCGCGGCGACACGGCGCGCCTGCGGCCCGACGGCGCGCGGCTCAGCCGTGGCCCGGTGCGCCCGCGGGGGGCTCCGCGCCGGACTGGCCCGGCGTGTGGGGGGCCGGCGTGTGGGCACCGGCGGCCCGGGAGTCGCCGGGGTCGTGGCTGAGCGCGAACGCCTGGGCGCCCGCGAGTGCGACCCGCAGCTCCTCGATCCGGGCGTCGCGGTCGGCGAGTTCGGCGGCGAGCCGGTCCAGGACCTCGTCGACGTCGCCCATGCGGTAGCCGCGGGGCGCAACTGGCAGCCGGAGCGCGGTGAGGTCGGCGGGGCCGACCGCCCGGTCCTGGGGCAGCGGGTCGTCCGGGCGGTCGGGCGCGGCTTCGGGCAGCCCGCCGGAGGTCGGCCCGCCGGACCCGTCCCCGCTGCCGAGGACCGCGAGCGTCACTCCGCCGATCACGACCACCATCGCCACCATCAGCCACACGAACACGGCCGGCCCTCCTGTCGCTGGTCACCGCCGGGGAGCGCCCGGTCCCGCCGTATTCTCGCAGCATGCTGCGACTGGGTACCCGAGAGTTCGCCCCCGACGAGCCGGTGATCATGGCGATCGTCAACCGGACCCCCGACTCGTTCTACGACCGGGGCGCCACGTTCCTGGACGAACCGGCGCTGGAACGAGTGGGACACGCCGTCGACGAGGGCGCGGCGATCATCGACATCGGCGGTGTGAAGGCCGGGCCCGGTGAGGAGGTGGACGCGGCGGAGGAGATCCGGCGCACCGTCGGTTTCGTGGCGGAGGTCCGGCGACGCCACCCCGCGGTCGTGATCAGCGTGGACACCTGGCGGCACGAGGTGGGCACGGCGGTGTGCGAGGCGGGCGCGGACCTGCTCAACGACGCCTGGGGCGGGGTCGATCCGCGGCTCGCGGAGGTGGCCGGCCGGTACGGCGTGGGCCTGGTCTGCACCCACGCGGGCGGTGCCCGGCCGCGTACCCGGCCCCATCGCGTGGAGTACCCGGACGTCATGGCGGACGTGCTGCGGGTGACGACCTCGCTGGCGGAGCGCGCCGTGGAACTGGGGGTGCCGCGCGAGTCGGTGCTGATCGACCCCGGGCACGACTTCGGGAAGAACACCCGGCACTCGCTGGAGGCGACCCGGCGGCTGCCGGAGATGACGGCGACCGGTTGGCCGGTCCTGGTCTCGCTCTCCAACAAGGACTTCGTCGGGGAGACCCTGGACGTACCGCTGAAGGAGCGGCTGCTGGGGACGCTGGCGACGACGGCGGTCTCCGCCTGGCTGGGCGCCCAGGTGTACCGGGTCCACGAGGTGGCGGAGACCGCGCAGGTCCTCCGGATGGTGGCGGCGATCGCCGGACGCGCCGAACCGGCGGTCGCCCGCCGCGGTCTCGCCTGACCGGCGCCGGCGCACCCGGTCGGGGTCGGCGCGGACCGATGGCTTCCGCCCCGCGGCGGTCAGCCGTCGGCGGTGACCTTCGTCACCAGTGCGATCGCTTCGTCCACGTCGTCCGTGATCGAGAAGAGCTGCTCGTCGTGGGGGGACGCCTTCCCCTGCGCGATCATGGTCTGCCGCAGCCAGTCCGCCAGCCCGGTCCAGTAGGCGCTGCCGAAGAGCACGATCGGGAAGCGGGTGACCTTGCCGGTCTGCAGGAGCGTCAGCGCCTCGAACAGCTCGTCGAGTGTCCCGAACCCGCCCGGCAGCACGACGAATCCCTGCGCGTACTTCACGAACATCGTCTTGCGGACGAAGAAGTAGCGGAAGTTCACACCGATGTTGACGTACTCGTTCAGCCCCTGCTCGAACGGCAGCTCGATACCGAGGCCGACCGACACGCCGTCGGCCTCGCTGGCGCCGCGGTTGGCCGCCTCCATGGCCCCGGGCCCGCCCCCGGTGATCACCGCGTAGCCGGCTTCGACCAACGCGGCGCCGATCCGGCGTCCCGTCTCGTATTCCGGCGATCCGGCCGGGGTACGGGCGGATCCGAAGACGCTGATGGCCGGGCCGAGTTCGGCGAGCGCGCCGAAGCCCTCGACGAACTCGGACTGGATGCGCAGTACGCGCCAGGGGTCGCCGTGGACCCAGTCGGAGGGGCCCCGGGTGTCCAGCAGTCGCTGGTCGGTGGTGCCGGGCACCATCTGGTCCCTGCGGCGCACCACCGGCCCGAGGACCTGCTCGCTGCGGTCGTCGGGCCGCCCGTACTCCTGGCCGTTCACCTCGGGGGCGACCGTTTCTCTGCGCTCCGTGCTGCTCATCGCGACTCCTTCCACCACCTGCGTCGTACCGGGCGCGTCGGGCCGCGGCCGGCCCTTCGGGGCCGGCGGGCTCCGGGTGCGTGCCCGGGTGCTGCCGTTGCGGGCCGGCCCTCGGGCCGGACTGCGCGACCCGTCGCGGGCGCCTTCGGCGGGCGCGCGACGTGGCCGGTGACCTCACCCTACGGTTCCTGGCGTGGCCCGGGTGTGAACACGGGCGGTCGCGGCGGGGTGCGGCACTCGACGGGCGACCACCGCACTGCGCGCCCGCGTGCGCGCCGGTCGCCCCGGAGAAGCCCGCCGTAGGCGGGGCGACACCGGCCCGCCACGGCAGTCGGCCGGCGTCAGCCGGCGGTCAGCCAGGCCCGGAGTCGCTCCTCGCAGTGGTGGATGCGACCGGTCTCGACGCGCTCGTCCCGCTTGTGGGCGAGGCTCGGCTCACCCGGGCCGTAGTTGACGGCGGGCACGCCGAGGGAGCTGAAGCGGGCGACGTCGGTCCAGCCGAACTTGGGCCGGGCCTCACCACCGACCGCGGCCATGAACGCCTGCGCGGCGGGGTGGGAGAGCCCGGGCAGCGCGCCCGGGGAGTGGTCCTCCACCGTGAGGGAGGCGAGCCCGCAGTCGGCGAAGACCTCGCGGACGTGGGCGAGCGCAGCCGCCTCGTCGCGGTCGGGCGCATAGCGGTAGTTGACGGCGATCTCGCAGACGTCGGGGATGACGTTGCCGGCCACCCCGCCACCGATCCGGACGGCGTTGAGCCCCTCGTGGTACTCCAGCCCGTCGATGACGGGGCGACGCGGCTCGTACGCGGCGAGGCGGGCGAGGACGGGGGCGGCGGCGTGCAGCGCGTTCGCCCCCATCCAGCTGCGGGCGGAGTGGGCACGGACGCCCTCGGTGCGCAGCACGACCCGCAGGGTGCCCTGGCAGCCGCCCTCCACCTCGCCGCCGGAGGGTTCGAGGACGACGGCGAAGTCACCGGTGAGCCAGTCGGGGTGGACCGCGGCGAGCCGTCCGAGCCCGTTGCGGTCGGCCTCGACCTCCTCGTTGTCGTAGAACACGAAGGTGAGGTCGCGGTTGGGCTCGGGGACGGTGGCTGCGATCCGCAGCTGCACGGCGACGCCGGACTTCATGTCGCTGGTGCCGCAGCCCCAGAGCACGCCGTCCTCGTCGAGGCGCGAGGGGACGTTCTCCGCGATGGGCACGGTGTCGAGGTGACCGGCGAGCACGACGCGTTCGCCACGGCCCAGTCCGGTGCGTGCGACCACGTTGTTGCCCCAGCGGTCCACCCGCAGGTGGCCGAGGCCGCGGAGCGCCTCCTCCACCGCGTCCGCGAGCGGCTCCTCCGAGCCGCTGACCGAGGGGATGTCCACCAGCTGCGCTGTCAGGGCGGCGGCGTCCAGGCTGAGGTCGAGGGAGGGTCGCTGCATGGGCCGAGGCTACCCGCAGGCCGTACCCCGACGACCAGCGGTTACCTTATGAGCGTGTCCAAGACCTCCGCGCCGGCGCGGCGCCCCTGGCGCCGTCGCCTGATACGCGCGGCCGTGGCCCTGACCGTTCTCACGGGCCTCGCGGTCTACGTGGTGGTCCACCAGGAGACGCAGCCCGCCTTCCGCGCCGCGCACTGCACCGTCGCCGACCGGGACGGCGCGCGCGAGGGCGAGCCCTACCGTCTCGCTCCGCAGCAGGCGGCGAACGCGGCCACGGTGACCGCGGTGGGGTCGACGCGGGAGTTGCCGGAGCGGGCCATGGTGATAGCCGTGGCGACGGCGATGCAGGAGTCCAGCCTCTACAACATCGACTACGGGGACCGGGACTCGGTGGGTCTGTTCCAGCAGCGTCCCTCGATGGGCTGGGGGTCGGTCGCGGAGATCCTGGACCCCGTCTACGCCGCCGGCCAGTTCTACGACCACCTGGTCGAGGTGCCCGACTACCTGGGGCTGCCGTTGACCGTCGCGGCCCAGGAGGTCCAGCGGAGCGCCTTCCCCGACGAGTACGCCAAGCACGAGCCGGAGGCCACGGTGATGGCGGCGGCGTTCACCGGCCGGGAGTCCGCCGCGGTGGTGTGCACCCGGGGTTCCGCCGAGCCGGTGGCGGGGGAGCCGTCCGCGGTGGCGGAGCAGTTGGCGGCCGACTTCACCGGTTCGCCGGCGGCCGTCGTCTCGGCGGACGGCCTCGCGGTGCCGGTACCGGCGGACGCCCCGGAGGGACGCGGCTGGGCCCTGGCCCACTGGGCGATGGTGCACGCGGTCCAACTGGGTATCGATGCGGTGGAGTTCGACGGGCGCCGGTGGCAGGCGGACGACGCGGCGGCCGGGTGGGTGGAGAGCGCGGCGGGCGCCGAGGAGATCCGGCTGACCGTCCGCCGGTGATCCCACTGCGGGGCGGTTCGCCGGTCCCGCAGGAACAGCCCCAACAACACTTTCCGGTATGGATATTCACCCGCACGAACAAGCATTTCGCGCGCGCCATTGACGAAAGCCGCCGATAATGCGACGCATTACCAATCCTTTACCGCGGGGACCGCAACCTCGGACCGCTCCCGGCCGATAGGCAGGGCGTCCGGCCGCGCCGCCCTACGGGTCAGTGGCCGGGCACCAACCGTCGTGAGAACGCTCGGAACCCGTCGCTAAGGAGAAACATGTCCAACGCCCTCAAGCGCCGCATGGCCAAGGTCGCGCTCGTGATCGCGGCAGGCGCCGCCCCGGTGGTCGCCTCCGCCGGCTCCGCCTCCGCGCTGTCGCTGCCGCCGACCACCGACCTGGGCAGCCTGAGCAACCTGGACACCGCCTCCCTCGGCGACAAGACCGACTCCGCGCTCCAGAACACCACCGCGGTCGCGGGCGAGCTCGGCGGCGAAGCGGTCAAGGCGGTCGTCCCGGCCGCAGGCAAGGCCGCGGGCTCCCTCAGCCGCTCCGCCACTACCCCGAGCCTCATGGAGACCGCGGAGACCGCCACCGGCGCCGCCGGCACCGTGGTCGGCGAGACCGCCTCGCAGCTCAACGGCAAGGGCCTGCCCGGCCCGGTGCCCGGCCTCAACGCGCCGCTGCCCGCCGGTGGCGTCCCCGGCATGGGCCTGATGGGCTGAGTCCGGCCCTCCCCCGGCGCGCCGCCGCCGGCGGCCGGACGGCCTCCCGTCCGCCGGCGGACCACCACCGCGCGCCATCGCCGGAGCCCGGCTCCCCCTCGGGAGAGCCGGGCTCCGGCACGTCGGCTCCGGGATCGCCCGGACGGCCCGTCAGCCGAGGCGGCGGACGGCCTCGGCGACCCGCTCGTCGGTGGCGGTGAGCGCCACGCGGACGAACCGCTCCCCGGCACTGCCGTAGAAGTCGCCGGGTGCCACCAGCACACCGCGCCCGCTGAGCTCGGCCACCGTCTCCCAGCAGGGCTCGTCCCGCGTGGCCCAGAGGTACAGCGATGCCTCGCTGTGCTCGATGCGGAACCCCGCCCCCTCCAGCGCGGCCCGCAGCGAGGCCCGTCGCGCGGCGTACCGCTCGCGCTGCTCGGCGACGTGGCGGTCGTCGCCCAGCGCGACCGTCATGGCCTCCTGCACCGGGGCCGGCAGCATCATGCCGCCGTGCTTGCGGATCTGGAGCAGCTCGCCCAGCACCGCGGCGTCCCCGGCGAGGAACGCGGCCCGGTAGCCGGCGAGGTTGGAGCGCTTGGACAGCGAGTGGACCGCGATCACCCCCGTGCGGTCGCCCCCGCAGATGTCGGGGTGCAGCACGGAGACCGGGTCGGCCTCCCAGCCCAGCTCCAGGTAGCACTCGTCGCTGAGCAGCAGCACGCCGTGCTCGCGGCACCAGGCGACGGCGGCCCGCAGCTCGTCGGCGGAGAGCACCCGCCCGGTCGGGTTGCTGGGCGAGTTGAGCCACAGCAGCCGGATGCCGGCCGGGTCCAGTTCGCGGACGTCGTCGTAGAGGACCGGCTCCGCGCCGGCCAGTCGCGCGCCGACCTCGTACGTCGGGTACGCGGCCCGGGGGCAGGCGACGCGGTCGCCCGGACCGAGCCCCAGCTGCGTCGGCAGCCAGGCGACCAGTTCCTTCGAACCCACCACGGGCAGCACCTCGTGGTGGCTCACCGCCACCGCTCCGAGCCGCCGCTCGCACCAGCCGGTGATCGCGTCCCGGAGCGCCGTGGTGCCCCAGACCGTCGGGTAGCCCGGCCGGTCGGCGGCGTCGGCGAGGGCGCGCTGCACCACCGCGGGCACCGGGTCCACGGGGGTGCCGACCGAGAGGTCCACCAGGCCGCCGGGGTGGGCGCGGGCGGTCTCCCGGTACGGCTCCAACCGGTCCCAGGGGAAGACGGGGAGGCGGGAGGTGAGCGGGGAGACGGGCTGGCTCACGGACGGGGCTCGCTCTCTGGTGCGGAGCCGCCCTGGCGGGGCGGCGGTGGTTGCGCGGATGCGGGGGCCGCCCCGCTCCCGCGAGGCGACGCGGTGGGGCCGCGGCGCGGTCCCGCACGACGTCAGCCGTGCGGGACCGGACGGGCGCCGGTACCGGACCGGCCGCCCGGCCGCGTCAGGCGCTCGTCACTCGTCGTGCTTCTGCGGCGGCAGCGCGGCGACGAACGAGTGGTCCCGCTCGATGAGGCCGAGCTTGCTGGCGCCGCCGGGCGAACCGAGCTCGTCGAAGAACTCGACGTTCGCCTTGTAGTAGTCCTTCCACTCCTCCGGGGTGTCGTCCTCGTAGAAGATGGCCTCGACGGGGCAGACCGGCTCGCACGCGCCGCAGTCCACGCACTCGTCGGGGTGGATGTAGAGCATCCGCTCGCCCTCGTAGATGCAATCCACGGGGCACTCCTCGATACAGGCCTTGTCCTTCAGGTCGACACAGGGCTCCGCGATGACGTAGGTCACGCTGTCGTTCCTCCTCAGTCGGGACGGCGGTCCGAAGTGGCTCCGCCCAAAATGGCGCGCGGGAGCGCGGTCGATGCTCAGCACCTAGTATCGCGGGTCGAAACGGTGGCACGCACACGAGGGGCGGACAAGCGAGTGGAGTTCACCTTGGGCGTACGCATGGAGGTGCGGGTCGGCGCGGAGGACGTGGGCCGGCGTGTCTCGGTGCGGTCGCTGACCGGCCGGCAGCCGCCGGGCGCGCGGTTCACCGACACGCTCGGCGTGCTGACGCACTGGTCCCGAGAGCAGGTGGTCGTGACCCGCCGCGACGGCACGGCGGTGACGCTCGCCACCCCCGACGTCGTCGCCGCGAAGGTCGTGCCCCCCGCCCCCGCACGGCGTGGCGGCACGCCGTCCGCCGGTGTGGCCGAGCTGACCCGGGTCGCGGCCCGCGGCTGGCCCGCCCTGGTCTCCCGGGAGCAGGACGGCTGGCTGCTGCGGGCCGCCGAGGGGTGGACCAACCGCGCCAACTCGGCGGTGCCCGCCGAGGACGACACCGCCGATGACGAGCGGCTCGACCTCGACGCGGTGACCCGCTGGTACGCCGAGCGGGACCTGCCCGCGCTGCTGCACGTCCCGACCGGTGGCGGCTCCGGTGGACGGGAGCTGCTCGCCGAGCGGCTGGCCGGGCTGGGCTGGAGCGCGGAGAAACCGGCGGTGGTGCGGATCGCGCCGCTGGCGCCTCTCGCCGACCGCGTGCCGGACCCGCGGGTTTCGGTGGGGCGCGCGCTGTCCGACAACTGGCTGCGAGGCTACCGCAACGCAGACCGGGACCCGGCGGCTGCCCGGCGGCTGCTGCCCTCGGGGCCGTCCGTCCTCTTCGCCACCGTGGCGCGGGAGCCGGGCGACACCGACGGACCGGCGGCGATCGGCCGCTGCGTGGTCGACGGGCGCTGGGCGGGGTTCGCGTCGATCGAGGTGGCGCCGGACCGGCGCCGCCGCGGGCTGGCACGGGCCGTGATGGCCGAGTTGGCGCGCGCGGCGCTCGCCGAGGGCGCGTCTGCTGCCCACCTCCAGGTGGAACGGGACAACGAGCCCGCGCACACCCTGTACGAGCGCCTGGGGTTCACCGTTCACCACCACTACCACTACCGCCGCGCGCCCCGCCGCTAGCCAACCACTCGGCAGCCCGCGGGTGGCGGGCGCCACGACGGCCCGGACCCGGACGACCGACCGGCCGTGGCGGCGGGCCGCCACGGCCGGTCTACGGGGGTGACGTGCCGTCACCCAGGGGATCAGCCCAGGTCGATGTAGCCGATCCGCTGCTCCGGCGCGGTCTCCAGCAGCGCGCCGCGCAGCGCGCTGACGACGTCCTCCGGGGTGACCGGGGTGCTGCTCCCGTCGCCACGGGCGATCTCGATGCCGACGAACGTGCCGCCGTACAGCGTCTCCAGGGTCTCCAGGTCGTAGGAGTCGACCAGTCGGCCCCCGACCGCCTCCATGGTGATGAAGCGGTGCAGCGAGTTCTCGGGGCTGAACTGGATGGAGGGGCCGCCCTCGCCGGCCGCGACGGTGACGGTCCCCGACATCGCGGGCTCGGCGAACTCCGACATCGCGCGGTCCACCTCCGCCTGGTCGATCTCCGGGTCGACGGTGGTGGCGCTGAGCTCCACCGGTACGTCGTCGCCGCTGGCCGCGCGCTGCCGGAACGCCTCCCGGACCTCGGGGGCGGCGGCCTCGACGTCCACTCCGGTGCCCGGCTCGCCGTAGACGGCCTCGGGGACGCCACCGGCCAGCGAGACGGACCCGTTGACGGGTGCGCCGCCGAGCTCCGCGGTGACGTCGCTGAGGGCGGCGGCGAGCTTCTCCTCGTCGACCGAGTAGACGGGCGCCACCTCCGTGGAACCGCCCGCCAGGGAGCCGAGGACGGCGACGGGGTTGTAGTCCGTCCCGCTCGCCGCGCGCACCGTCGCCTCGGTGTCGATCGACAGCCCCGCGACACTGGGCTTCAGCGGGATCTCGTTGCCGTCGACGACCAGCGTGAGGTCGGACTCCATGGGGCCGGCGAGCGCGGAGTTGAGCTTCGCCACCGCGTCCTGGCTGGAGCCGCCGATGTCGTGTCCGAGCACGGTCGTCCCGGCGGAGACCTCCTGCTGGTTGAGCAGCAGCCCGGCGCCGTAGGCCAGCACGAAGACCCCGCCGGCCGCGACGACGGCCAGCTTGAGGAAGGACCGCTTCTTCTTCGGCTTGCCCTTGGCCGCCGCCGGCGGCGGCTCGGGGTCCGCGAACTCCTCCCGGTCGGGCAGGGGCGCGGTCAGCGGTCCGCCGAAGGGACTCGGCGGCGGCGGGCCGTCGGAGTGCTGGAACGGGTCGGTGAGGACCGGTGAGCCGACGGGCGTGACCTGACCGGCGGCGGGCATCGCCTGCGTGGTCTGGCTGTCCCGGGCCCAGCGTTCCGCCGCCTCCGCGTTGGAGCTGCGGGGCAGCGGGCCGCCCAGGTCCATCGTGGTGTTGCCGACCTCCTGCGGGGCGCCGCCCGCCGGGCGGTCCGCGCGGGGCAGCGGCATGTCGCCGCTCGCCGGTCCGCTGGTCGGGCCCGCGGGGCCGCGGTTGCCGAACACCGGGGAGGACGGCGTGGCGGGCGCACCGGAGGGGGCACCGCCGTCAGCAAGGTCTGCGAACTGGAGATCGCCCGCAGCGGACTGCTGGAGGCGGAGGCCACGGAGGCCGGCCTCCAG
>NZ_JAAVJB010000131.1 GCF_012034385.1 Streptomyces spiramenti | reverse complement strand
GTCGGACACCGCCCCCGGCGGAGGCCGGGCCGGCCCCCCGGGAACGACGGCGGACGGCGCAGCCGGAGTGACAGCCGCCGAGGCGCCCGCACCCGACGCGCCCCCGCCCGACGCGCCCCCGCCCGACGCGCCTCCCGGCGGGGAGGAACCCGCCACTCACGTCTCCGAATCCGAACAGCTCCTCTACGGCGGGCCGTTGCGCTACGACATGGGCTGGTCGGTCCACCGGGACTCGCTGCTGCGGCTGACCGCCTGGGACGCCATGCGCCGCCTGCCCCGGATGCTGGGCGTCTGCTTCCGACTCGCGTGGCAGGCGGACCCGCGCGCGACCGGCACGGTCGCCGTCGCCGAGACGCTGCGCGGGATCGCCCAGGCCGTCGTACTGCTCGGCGTGCAGACCGTGCTGACGGCGCTCCTGGCCCCGGCCGACATCACCGACGGGGTGCGCGACGCCCTCCCGGCGGTCGCCGTGATGGGCGTGGCCGCCGCCTGCGGGGCGCTGTTCGGCGCGGTCACCACCTACGCGGACGGCCGACTGCGGCCCCAGGTGGAACGGCTGGCGCAGGAGCGGTACCTGCGGCGAGCGCTCGCCGCCGAGATGGCATCGATCGAGGACCACGGCTACCACAAGCTGCTGGAGTCGGCACAGTTCGGCGCCGCGTCCGCGCGCAACATGATCGGGTACGGCACCCGAGTCATCGCGACCCTGATCTCCCTGGTGGCGGCGGCCGGGGTGCTCACCAGCCTGCATCCCGCGATGCTGCCGCTGCTGCTCCTCATGACGGTGCCCGGGACGTGGGCGACGCTCGCCATCGCACGGCACCGGTACCGGTCGCACCACGAGTGGCTGCAACACAACCGGGCCGTAGCGGAGTTGGGCCGCATGGCGATCGTGGAGGACGCGGCGTCGGAGATCCGGGTGCACGGCGTCGCGCCGTTCCTCCTCCACCACTTCCACGCGATGTCCCGTGCGCACGAGGCCGAACAGTCCAGGCTCGCCCGGCGGGCCGCCACCATCGGGCTCGCCGCCGCCGCGCTGGGCGGGGCGACCGCGCTCCTCACCTACCTCACCCTCGGCGCGCTGCTGTGGACCGGCGCCATGGCCGTCGCCGCCGCGGGCGCCGCTGTCGTCGCCATCCGCACCGGGACCAGCGCGCTGGACGGGCTGGTCCGGCAGATCAACGACATGCACGAGGACGCCCTGTTCGTGCAGGACCTGCAACGTCTCGTCGAGGGAGGGGCCGAGCACGACATCCCCGAAGGCGGGGAGCAACCGCCCGCCGAACCGGGTGACATCACCGTGGACGGCCTCACCTTCGCCTACCCCGGTTCGGCGGCGGGGCCCGTACTGCGCGACGTGTCGCTGACGGTGCCGGCCGGGCAAGTGACGGCGCTCGTCGGCGAGAACGGCTCGGGCAAGTCGACACTGGTGAAGGTGATCTGCGGGTTGTACCTCCCGCAGCACGGCACGGTCCGCTGGAGCGGCACCGACACCTCCCGCTTCGACCGGCGGCAGCTGTTCGAGCGGTTCCGGCTCGTCGGACAGGACTTCTTCCGCTGGCCGTTCACGGCCGGCGTGAACGTCGCCATCGGCCAGCCCGACGTGCCGACCGATCCGGCACGGCTGGACCGCGCGGCCGAGACCGCGGGCGCGACCGCGCTGGTCGACTCACTTCCCCACCGCTGGGGCACGCTGCTCTCCCGCGTCTACCAGCGAGGCCACCAACTCTCCGGCGGCCAGTGGCAGAAGCTCGGCATCGCCCGCGCCGCCTACCGCGACGCGCCGGTCCTCGTCGTGGACGAGCCGACCGCCGCGCTCGACGCCAAGGCCGAGCAGGAGGTCTTCCGCCGCATCCGCGCGCTGGCGGACGGCGGGCGGACCGTCATCCTCATCACCCACCGCATGGCCTCGGTGCGCGACGCCGACCAGGTCCACGTCCTCCACGAGGGCCGCCTCGTCGAGTCCGGCACCCCGGGCGAACTGCTGGCCGCGGGCGGCAGTTACGCCGAGATGTACGACCTCCAGGCCGCGCAGTTCGACCCCGCCCGGGACCGGGAGACGACCGGCTGACCGACCGCTGTCGGCGGGCGGGGAGCGCGCCCCGCCCGCGGGCGGCGGGGTCCGGGGCGGGAACCGGGTTGCCGAGCGGGCCGCCCTGCGCTGGTATGGGCGGAGCTGCGGCGGGCACCCCACCTGGCCCGCCCCGTCCCGTCCCCGCCGGAGGAACCATGACCGAGGTCACCGGACCGATCCGCACCGAGCGGCTCGTCCTGCGCCCCTTCACCCTCGACGACGCGGCGGACACCCTCGCCTTCGAGTCGCGCGAGGACGTCGTCCGCTACGTCCCCTACGGCGTCCGGGACGCGGAGGAGAACGCCCGGCAGGTCGCGCGGCGCGCCGAACAGACCTCGCTCAGGGAGCGGGACGACGCGCTCGTCCTCGCCGTGGACCTCGACGGGACTGTCATCGGCTACGTCCTGCTCATCCTGCGCGACGCCGAGCACCGCCTGGGCGAGATCGGCTGGATCCTCCACCCCGACCACACCGGGCGCGGCTACGCCACCGAGGCCGCCCGCGCGCTGCTGCGCATCGCCTTCGAGGAGGCGGACCTGCACCGCGTCTTCGCACGCTGCGACGCCCGCAACACCGCCTCCCCGCCCGTCATGACCCGGCTGGGCATGCGCCGCGAGGCGGTGTTCGTGGAGGCGGTCCCCTTCAAGGGCGAGTGGACGACGGAACTCCGCTACGCCATCCTGGCCCGCGAATGGCGCGCCGCCGCCGAAGGACCGGCCGTACGGGCCGACTGAGCGGGCGATCCACCGCGCGCCGCGCCACACCCCCTGTGGGCGGGTTCACGGCGGCCCCGCGGGTGTGGCGGGTGGGTGGGGCGGGCATCGTCCGGGGGTCGTCCGCGGTCTGCGGGCGGTGAGCCACGGGAGGGGACGCACCATGGGGATCTTCGGCAACGCGCACACGGTCGATCCGGCGGCGGCGCAGGAGGAGTACGCGCGGCTGTTCGGCCAGGGGGAGCGGGTGTACGCGGCGTACCTGCTGGTGCGCGACACCATCCTCTTCACCGACCGGCGGCTGATCCTGGTCGACAAGCAGGGGATCACCGGCAAGAAGGTCGAGTACCACTCGATCCCCTACCGCAGCATCACGCACTTCGCCGTGGAGACGGCCGGGACCTTCGACATGGACGGAGAGTTGAAGATCTGGCTCTCCGGCGACTCGGTGCCGATCACCAAGACGTTCACCAAGGGCGTGGACATCTACGAGGTGCAGGCGATCCTGACGCAGTACGTCGCGGCCCGCTGAGCGCGCCCGCCCGCTGACCCGCCAGCCCGACCGGTCCGTGCGGGCAGGCGGGCAGGCGGGGGGCAATCGGGCCGGGCGGCGTGGGCTGTCGGTGCGGGCGGTTCAGTGCGGCTGGGCGGCGGTCACCGCGTGGGACGGGAGGCCGTGGGCGGAGCGGCCGTCGGGAGTGTGGACGCTGCCGGCGGCGAGGAGCGCGTCGAGGACGGCCTCCTCGACCGCCTCACGGACCGCGGTGAAGACGGCGTCGAGCTCGGCGGGCGGCAGCAGCCGCGGCGCGTCGGAGTGGGCGGCGGAGAACGCCAGCCCGTAGTCCCCGCTGCCATGGCTGTAGGAGGCCCCGACCCGCCCCAGCGCCAGTGCCCCGCGTGCCGCGATCCGGGTCAACTGGTGGGGTGCGCAGGGGAGGTCGAGAGCGATCACCACCACGCAGGAACCGGTCTCGACGCGGGAGCCGGCCTTGGTCAGCCCCAGCTCCCCGGGGGTGACGGTGCGGTCGTCGAGCCGCAGCTCCCCGCCCATGTTGGCCTGCACCAGCACCCCGACGGTGGAGTCCCGCCCGACGACCGGGCCCACCAGCCGGGAGGCGCTGCCGATGCCGCCCTTGAAGCCGAGGGCGCAGGCGCCCGTACCACCGCCGACACTGCCCAGCGGCACCGGCGCGTCGGTGGCCGATTCGAGGGCGTGCAGCACATGCTGCTCCGTGACCGGCCGGGGCCACCGTCCGGACAGCCAGCCGTCGTTGATCTCACCGACCACCGGGTTGAGCGAGACGGGCGGCGGGACCGTGCGGGCGAGAGTCCAACTCACCAGGGCGTCGGCGGCACGGAAGGTGGAGAGGGTGGAGGTCAGCAGGACGGGGGTCTCCAACTCGCCGAGTTCCGCGAGCTGGGTGGCGCCGACGAACTTGCCGTAGCCGTTGGCGACATGCAGCCCCGCTGCCAGCGTCGGCCGGTCGTCCAGCGCGGTGGGGACGACCGCCGTGACGCCCGAGTACAGTCCGACGGCGTCGTCGCGGAGCGTGGTGTGTCCGACCAGCACGCCGGTGACGTCGGTGATCGTGTTGCCTGGGCCGGTGGGCAGTCGGCCGACGCGACGGCCGAGCGCGCGGGCCCGCGCCGCGGCACGGCCGGCGGGACCGGTGAGGGTGGTGTGGCGGTGCACGCGGTCGGCTCCTCCGTGACGGCCGCCGACAGGCGCGGCGGTCTCCCGGCAGGCTGCCACAGTCGCACTCCCGTCCGGCCGGTCGCGGCCCCGTGTTGGCCTGGAGCCGTCGCGAACGGGCCGTGAGGCGCGGTGCGCGGTGCGCAGCCTTCACGGGCGAGCGGCAACCGCCGCCGGGGTCCGGAACACGCTCACCTGCTCCCCCGACTGCTCGCCGCAGACAGCTCGGATCTCCGCCAGCAGCTCGGAGTAGCGCTCGCCCTTCGCCCGGACCACGTGCCACACAGCGTCAAGCGCCGCCCGAAGCGGCTTCCGGCCGGCTGCCGCGAGCACCGCCGGCACAGCGGCGTGCGTCTGGGAGACGCGCATCGGGGCAAGCGGACGGCCACCGATCTCGCTCACGCTCTCGCGGACAGCACGGCGGAGCGGGGCATGGCGGAGGTCGCCATGCGGAGGCAGCCACCCGCACCGACACCGGTCGTCCGGATCCCGGCCTCGCGCGGCCCGGTGGCTCAGCCCTGGCCGGTCTCGAAGCGGCTGACGCGGCCGTCGGCGACGGTGAACCGCCAGTGGGTGCGCATGCCGCCCCAGGTGGTGTTGGAGTACGTCGCGGTCAACTCCCGGCCACCTTCGGCGGCGGACTCGACCTCCAGGTGGCCGCTGACCGTGAAGATCTCTCGGTCCACCCAGGCGGGCAGGTCGCGTTCCGTGCCGTCGTCGGCCATCGTGGCGTCCGTGGTGAGCGTCTCGAAGAACGCCTCCCGGTCGCCGGCGTTGACCGCTTTGACGAAGGCCGCCACTGCCGGGTCCTCGATCGTCGCCGTCATCCTCGTTCCCCTCGTGAGCGTGCAGCCCCGAGCTTTCCCAGCATAGGAACGGTCCCCGCACTCCGCACCCCGTCGCGGGGGCGGCGCACGTCGGTGGCCTTCGCCGGTCGGGGGCGGGCCGGGGCGGGCCCGGTCCGCCCCCGGGTGGCGTGGCCGACGGTCAGGCGGTGGTGCAGCCGGCGCCGTCGAGAGCGACGGAGCCGGGGGTGCCGGCGCTCGCACCGGTCGCGGTGAAGCCGATCTCCACGTGCCCGCCTGCCGGAATGGCGGCGGTCCAGGGCTCCGGGGTGAGGGTGAGGCCGCGCCCGGTCTGGTCGGCACGTGCGCCCCAGGCGTTCTGGACCCGCTCGTCACCGGCGAAGGTCCAGCTCAGGGCCCAGCCGTCCAGCGCGGTGCTGCCCGTGTTGGTGATGCGGACGGCGGCCTGGAAGCCGGCCCCCCAGTCGTGGGAGACGGTGTAGCCGACGGCGCAGCTGCTGCCGGGGGAGGTCGGGTCGGTCGGGTCCGGGTCGGTCGGGTCCGGGTTCGTCGGGTCCGGGTTCGTCGGGTCCGGGTCCCCGTTGAAGACGGTCGCCTCGCGAGAGGTCTCCGCGATGCCGTCGGGGCCGTTGAACAGCCGCTCGCCCCATTCGGTGAGGGAGTCGCTGTCGAAGCCGTTCACCAGGTCCAGGTAGCCGACCTCGGCGCTGTTCCCGCTCCACGACCACCCGAGCCAGCCGATGCCCAGCTGTTCCGAGACCGCGAGAATGGCGTCCTCATCGGGGTCGCCGTCGGAGTGGTAGTGCCCGAACTCTCCCACCACCAGCGGGAGTCCGGCGTCCACGAAGTGGTTGAGGTACCCGCTCACAGCCGCGGGCGTCTCGTAGACGCCGTACATGTGGATGGAGAACACCGTGTTGCCCGAGGGGTCGGCGGCGTACACCTCGGCGGCGTTCTGCCGCATCGTGTTGGTCCAGTCCTGACCCCAGTTGGGGCCGTCCACCATCAGCAGGTGGTCCAGCCCGGCGGCGCGGAGTTTCCCGATGGCGCCGATGGTGTCGGCGGTCCATCTCTCGTAACCCTGGTTGCCGTGCGGCTCGTTGCCGATGTTGACGATGACGTGGTTCTCCTGGCCCGCCAGCGCGCCGGCGACCGAGACCCAGTAGTCGGCGGCACGGTCGAGGCTGACGGCGCCGGCCTGTTCGCCGTAGCCGGTGGTGTCGTGCACCTCCAGGACGCAGATCAGGCGGTTGGCACGGCAGGTGTCGATGACGCCCACCACCTCGCTCTCGGAGGTGCGCTCCCAGCGGTCGCCCGTGGAGAGCACCACGCGCACCGTGTTGGAGCCCAGGGCCTTGATGTCGGCGAGCGCCTGCGGGGTGGTGTGCGTGTACCAGCTGTGGGGGTGGTTGACGCCCCGCATGACGAAGTCGTTGCCGCCTGCCTCCACGATCCGCCCGTCGCTCACCCGCAGTCCCGTCGCGGCGTGCGCGGGCTGGCTGAGCCCGAGGAAGGCGAAGAGCGAGCCGGTCAGCAGCGTCAGCACGGCGGCGACGACGGTGATCCGACGCCGGTCGTCCCGGCGGAGCACCGCCGGGCCGCTGCTGCGGGATGGTGATCTCATGTGTGCGGCTCCAGGTGGGGGACGCGTCCCCGGGCGGGGGCGCGGTGGGGTTCACCCAGGCCGGCCCGCCGCCGATTGATGGGAGCGCTCCCATGTCGCGGTGCGCCACACCGGCAGAGTCCGCCCCGCCCCGGAGCCGAGGCGGCGTGGCGGTACCGTGCGCCGGCCGACGGGCACGCCGGCGACAGGGAGCCTCGCCGTCCTCGCGGTGGGCCACCCGGTACTGCCCACATGAACCCACCCGCCGCCGGAACCGTCAAGGGTCCCCGCAACGACTCCCGCGCCGACCCTCAACCCGACTCCCGCTCCGGCACCCGCTCTGACGCCCCGAGCCGGGCGAAGTCGGCGGCACGGCAGTTGCGCGCGCAGGCATACCCCGGGGCGCCCCCGCCCGCCGGTCGGTCGGCGTCACGGAGGAGGAGAGTGCCTCGCCCGGAGCACCGGCCACGACCTCCCGGTCAGTGCCGCTCCAGCTCGTAGTCATTGGCGTCGATGTCCTCGGCGTCGTACTCCTCGCCCTCGACGACCAGGTAGAACCACAGCTCGTCCGGGTAGCCCTCGAAGACGGTGGCGATGTACTCGCTCTCCGTGTTGCACGGACCCTCCACGCCCTCCGGACCCACGCGCTCCGTCTTCACCGTCGTGAACGTCGCCTGGATCTCGTCGTCGGAGACGCCCGACAGCGCGAGGGTGTCGACGCACCGGTACTCCTGGCCCGCCTCGACATCGTCGTGGACGGTCTCCCAGCGGCCGACGGTCTCGCCGAGGCCGCCCTCCTCCAGCCACAGCGCGATCTGGAAGCCGGTGCCGCGCCACTCACCGATCCAGTGATGGGGAACCAGCAGGGGCGGGTCCTCCATCACGTAGCCCGCCTGGTCGCCCTCGTCCTCGTCCTCGCCGTGGGCGTCGTCGTCCTCGCCGTGCAGGTCGTCCTCGTCCGTCTCCGGCGGCCCGGAGTCGCCCGTGGACGGGCCCGAGTTGTCGTCGACGTCCCCGGGGTCGCCGGTGTCCATCGCGAGGACGTACAGCAGCACGACGAGCATGACGATCCCGCCGCCGATGGCGAGCACGGCGATGCACGAGCGGCGCGCGATGCCCAGCCACGGCCGCTCGTCGTCGGAGCTGCCGGACGCCCCGGACGCGGGGCCCAGCGCGCCGGGCGGCGGCGTGCCCGGCGCCGCGTACGGCGCGAGCGGCTGCCGCGGGTAGGAGGAGGGCGGCGTGTGGGGGCTGTGGGGGTTGTGCGGGCCGAATGCCGCGCCCTGCTGGTGCGAGTGGGCAGGCGCGATCGGCGGCCCGAAACTGCCCTGGGTGACGAACCCGCCGGACGGCGGTCCCTGCGCCGAGCCGGCACGGGCGGCGGCGACCACCTCGGCCTCCCGCTGCTGGTGGTCGGCGCGGAGCTCCGGCGGCAGCCCCTCCCGCCAACGGGCCGGGCCGTGGATGATCTTCCCGAACCGCTCGGCGAGTTCGGCGGGGGCGGGCCGGTCGGCGGGGTTCTTGGCGAAGGCGTCAGCCAGTGCCTCGCGGACCTCCGCCGGCAGGGCGCTGAGGTCCGGATCGTGGTGGACGACGCGGTACAGCAGCGTGGGGACCGACGGCGACTCGCCGGGACGGAGGAACGGGCCGTGGCCGGTAGCGGCGTAGTGCAGCAGCGCGGCCAGGGCGAACACGTCGCTGGCGGGGGTGATGTCCTCTTCGCCACTGGCCTGTTCGGGCGAGAGGTAGCCGGGGGAGCCGATGACGCCGCCGGTGGTGGTGAAGCGGGCGTCGTCGCCGGCGTGGGCTATCCCGAAGTCGATCAGCAGCGGATGCTGCGGACCGAGCAGGACGTTGGACGGCTTGAGGTCGCGGTGCACCAGGCCGGTCTCGGCCACCGCTGCGAGCGCGCGGGAGAGTTCCTTGGCGAGCAGCGGCAGCAACTCGGGTGCGAACGGCCCGTGTTGCTCGGTCCAGTCCAGCAGTGAGGGCGCCGGGACGTACTCGGCCGCGAGCCACTGCCTGCCCTCGGGCGACCGGGACCAGTCGACGACCGGGACCGTCCACGCGCTGCGCACCCGGTCGGAGTTGCGGATCTCACGCTCGAACCGGCCGCGGAAGCCCGGGTCCCTGGTGAGTTCGGAGCGGATCGTCTTGAGGGCGAGAGCCCTGCCGCCGGGGCTCTGCGCCAGGTAGACGCGCCCCATTCCCCCCTCACCCAGAACCCCCAGCAGGGGGTATCCCCCGACCTGCGGCGGGTCGTCCGGCGTGAGCCTCTCCATGACACAACTCCCCATTGGTGGCAGCCCGGTACGAGCCGGGGCGCACGGCACTGAGGACTGTAGAACACCTGGGCGACACCTCCCGCATCCCGCGGAACGGGCGAGCGGAAACGTGCAGGGCGCACCCACCCCGTGGGGTACGCCCGATCGGCGGCGCGTGGACGCCGCTCCGGGTGCGCGCCATAGTCCACACGCGGCCCCGCATCGTCCACAGCCGCCGCCCTAGCATCGATCCACCGCAGAGCCGCGCGGTGTCCCCTCCCCCACCCTGCACCACCCCGCACCACCCCGCACCACCCCCACATCACCCTCATCTCCCGGACGGAGAATCGCATGCGCAGGACGAGCGCAAGGTTCAGGCTGGCCGGTGCCATGGCCGTGGCGACAGCGATCGCCACTCTCGGTGCCCTCACCACCGCCCACGGCGCCACCGCCGAGGCACCCGCACCGGAGTCCGTGTCCACGCTGTCGGTCGGCACCCCCACCGGCTTCGGCGCGGGCACCACCGGCGGCGCGGGCGGCGCCACCGTGACCGTGACCAACGCCTCCCAGTTCACCGAGGCCGTGAACCGCAGCGGCGCGCTCCAGGTGCGCGTCAACGGCACCATCAACCTCAGCTCGATGACGCGTGTCGCCGCCAACAAGACGATCATCGGCGTCGGCAACAACGGGCGGATCACCGGCAGCGGTCTCAACGTCCGCCAGGTCAGCAACGTCATCATCCAGAACCTGACGTTCACCGGCAGCAACGACGACGCCATCAGCATCGAGCAGTCGACCCGGGTCTGGGTGGACCACAACACGCTGTCCAACGCCTACGACGGACTCGTCGACATCAAGCGCGGCTCCGACAACATCACCGTCTCGTGGAACAGGGTCAACAACCACGACAAGACGATGCTGCTGGGCCACTCGGACTCCAACGGCTCCCAGGACCGCGGCAAGCTGCGCGTCAGCTACCACCACAACTGGTACGACGGGACCAACCAGCGCAACCCTCGAGTCCGGTTCGGCAACCCGGTCCACGTCTACAACAACTACTACGGCGGGGTGACCAGTTACGGGGTCGCCTCGACGGTCGAGGCCGGGGTGCTCGTCGAGGGCAACTACTTCGAGAACGTGAAGGACCCGTTCCACCTCGGTGAGGGCTCCTCGCCCGGCGGCACTCTCGTCGCCCGCAACAACCACTTCGTGAACTCCGCGTCGGGGCAGACCGGCGGCTCGGTCCGGTCCATCCCCTACAGCTATTCGCTGGACACCCCCTCCAACGTCAAGTCCATCGTGATGAACGGAGCGGGCGCCGGACGGATCTGACCGCCGCCACCACCTGACGGGCGCGCCTGTGCACCGCGCACCGTCACGACGGCCCGGGCGAGGGCTCCCGCACCGCGCGGGGGCCCTTGCCCGGGCCCCCGCGCGACGCTATCTTCCGCCCGCGGCCACGGGGGAACCTGCCGCGCGTTCCCGACGGACGAGGACACCCCCATGCCGCGGCGACTCCCCCACACCGCCCGAGCCCCCAGGCCCACCATCGGCCTGATCACGGACAACATCCATCTCGGCGTGGGCGCGACCCTCTGGTCGGGGGTGCTGCGTGCCGCCGCCGACGCCGACGCCAATGTGCTGTGTCTGCCCGGCGGACCGCTGAACTCCCCGGTGCAGCGGACCGACCCGGCCGGCGGGCGCCCCGCCGGGGGCGGCGCGCCCGCCCCAGGCCCGGTACGCGGCAGCGTCTACGACCTGGTCTCGCCCGAACTGCTCGACGGCGCCATCTGCTGGACCTCCACCCTGGGACTGCCGACCCCTCCGGGCACGGCCGGGGCGGCCCTGGTGGAGCGGCTCGGCCGGTTGCGGTCCGTGGTCAGCCTCAACGGCCCGCTCGACGGCCACGAGACGCTGCTGCTCGACGGCTACACCGGCATGCGGCGGCTGGTCACGCACCTGGCGACTGTGCACGATCTGCGCCGACTCGCGTGCATCCGGGGCCCGTTGTCCAACCCGTTCTCCGCCGAGCGGTATCGGGCGTTCACCGACGCCCTGGAGCGGCACGACCTCCCGCACGACCGGTCGCTGGTGGCGGCGGCGCTGGGCTTCGGGCCGGGCGCGGGGGCGGCGGCGATGCGCATCCTGCTGGACGTCCGGGGGCTGCGGCCGGGCCGGGACTTCGACGCGGTCGTGGCGTGCAGTGACGCGCTGGGCGCCGACGCGCTGCGGTTGTTGAACCGGCGGGGCATCAGGGTGCCCGGCGATGTCGCGCTGGTCGGCTTCAACGACTCCGTGGAGGCGCGGATCACCGACCCGCCGCTCACCTCGGTCTCGCTGCCGTTCGCGGAGCTCGGCGGTCTGGCGGTCCAGACCGTCGCGGCCCGGCTGCGCGGCGGTGCGCCACCTGCCCGCCGCGTCGTACCGGGCGCGCTCGTGGTGCGACGCTCCTGCGGCTGCCGCGCACCGCTGGTCAGCCAGGGCGCGGGCGGCGCGCGCCCCGGGGGCTACCGGCAGGGCGACGGGGTGGCTGCCGCCCTGCCGGCGGAGGGGGACGGAACCGGCACGGTCCCCGCCCAGCCCGGGCCGGCTCGGCCGGGGCTCGCGCAGTCGGGGTCGCGGTCCCCGCTCCAGGAGCTCTCCGGCCTGGCCGCCGCGTTGACCGCCGCAGCGGAGGGCGACGACCTGACAGCGACCGCGCTGCTGGAGCGTTTCGACCGCCTCGTGGGGCGCCGCGTCCGCTCCGTGGGGACGGCGATCGCCTGGGACCGGGCACTGATCCGGCTCCGGGAGGAGGCCCCGCAGGGGTCGGCCCGCCATGAACGACTGCTGGCTCAGGCGCGGTTGATCGTCGCCGACAAGGCACGACGGCTGCTGGAGTCGCACCGGTGGGCGCAGGAGCAACAGGCGCGACTGCTGCAGGAGTTGTCCACTTCGCTCGCCGCCGTCACCAGCCTGCCCGAGCTCGTCTCGGCCCTGGACCGGCGGCTCCCCGAACTGGGCGTGCAGGGAGTCCGGTTGCTGCCGCCGGGCGCGGTTCCCACGGCCGGGGAGCTGCCGACCACGCGGCGGTGGACGGTGGTCGCGGAGCCCCTGCACGTCGGGGCCGACCGCCTCGGGCACGCCCTCTTCGAGCTGGTCGGCGACCGGTCCGCGGAGCATCGGGGTGCGTTGCTGCGCGCGTTGGGGGACCAGGTCGGCGCGACGCTGCGCGGGGTGGGCCTGTTCGAGGAGGCCCGGCTGGCGAGGGACGCCTCGGAGCGCGCGAGCCGCGCCCAGGCCCGGCTGCTGGACGATGCCGCCGACCGGCTCCGCGTCCCGGTCGCCGAGGTCCTGCGGCTGACACGTCCCGGGGAAGCGGCGCACGAAGCCGCGCGCCGGCTGCTGCGACTCGTCGAGGACCTGGTCGATTTCTCCCGGGCGGACCCGCGCGGGCTGGATCTGGACCGGCGGCTGCTGGACCCGGGCCCGTTGCTGCGGGAGAGCGACGAACCGCAGTGCCATCCGGGCGGACGGCTCGCCCGGCCCGAGGCCCCGCCCCGGGGCGGCCCGATACCCGGCCGTGGTGAGCGCGGCCCGACACCCGCGCGTGGTGAGCGCGGCCCGGACCGGCTCCCGGCCATCGTCGCGGACCCCGCCCGGTTGCGACGCCTCCTGGCCGTCCTGCGGCGCACCGCCCACGAGGCCGGGGCGGTGGCGGCGTTCACCGCGACGGTCGACCCGCCGCACCTGGTCGTCCACCTCCCGTCCACCGGGCTCCGGGCCGCGCCGGAGGCGGGGCGGTGGCCGGGGCCGCGCCCCCGGCCACCGGCAGGGGCGCCGGCCGGGCAGCCGACCGCTGTCCCGGCAGGGGCGCCGGTCGGAGAACCGGTCGGGATGCCGACCGCGGTCCCGTTCGGGGAGCCGGTCGGTGAGCCGGCAGGCGGGACGGTCCTGCCGGGCGACGGCGCGAGCCCGGCGGACGCACCCGAGTGGGTGGCGGCACGGCGGATCGCCGTGCTCCACGGCGGCAGTCTCGCTCTGCACGACGGCAGGTTGGAGCTGCGGCTGCCGCTGCCCACGCCCTCGGGGGTGCCCGCCGCGCAGCCGGCATCCGGACCGCTGCTCTGCGTCTCGGACGCGGCGGCGCCCCCACCGGAGGCCGGCACGCTCGCCACCCGCCTGGGCCGGGCGCTGCGCACCGCGCCGGTGGAGCACGACGACGACGCCGACCTCGCGGAGGCCGCGAGCCGACCGTCCGCGGTGGTCTGGGACACCGCCGACGCCGGTCCCCGCGCCTGGTCGCTCGCCCGGCGGCTGCACGACGACCCGGCGCTGCGGCAGACCCCGTTCCTCCTGTACGGGACGCGGGCGTCCGGTCACCGCGACCTCGCGAGTGCCCTCGGCGCCCTGCGACCGGCGGAGCTGCGGCCCCCGGCCGTCGTCGCCGGTGGCGGGCAGCAGGGCCGGGACCGGCTGCGGCGGCTGCTCGCCGGTGTCCTGCCGGGCCGTACCGTGCGGACCGCTCCCGACGGCGCCGCCGCGTTGGCCACGCTCGCCGAGGAGGAGGGCCAGGGCCCGCCGTGTCTGCTGGTCGTGGACCGTGAGCTCCCGGACATGGAGGGGTTCGACCTGGTGGACCGGGCGGCGGAGCTGACCGGCGCGGTGGGCGTTCCGGTACTCCTCCACAGCGGGGGTGGGTTCACGACGGCCGACGTCCGACGGGCCGAACCCCACCCCGGCGTCGTGCTGTTGGGACATGGTGTCCTCGACGAGCGGGAGACAGCGCGGCTGTTGGCGGCCATGGCGGCCAGACCGGGCCACGCCGCGCCGCCGGTGCGGGCCGCCGTCGTCTACCTGGAGTGCAACTACCCGCACCGCGTGACGCGCTGGCAGGTGGCGCGCGCCTCCGGTGTCACCGAGGACCATCTCGGGCGGTTGTTCCACCGCGAGTTGGGGCTGACGCTCTGGGACTACCTGACGCGGCTGCGGGTGCGGCACGCACGGCGGTTGCTGCGGCAGAGCGAGGCCGGCGTCCCGGCGGTGGGCCGCGCCGTCGGGTTCCACGACCGGGCGCACTTCACCCGCGTGTTCCGGCGCCGGACCGGCACCAGCCCGCACGCCTACCGCAGCGGCAGCGAGGATGGGACCGATCGTCGCGGCGACGGCGGCGGGGCGGGCGGACGCGAGGCGCACGCGCCCCCGGAC
>NZ_JAAVJB010000130.1 GCF_012034385.1 Streptomyces spiramenti | reverse complement strand
GGGCGGGCTCCGACCGGCCGGTGTCGATCGGCGTCCGCCCGTCGGCGCCCCGGTGCCGGGCCGGGCGCGTTCGCACGCCCCGCGCACCCCGGCGGAGCCTCCCGGCGCGACCTCCGGGCAACGCGCCGTGCGGGCCCGGTCGGGACGGTCCGCGAATGCCCGACAGCCCCTGAGCGGCCTCGACTTGCCATCCACCCCGGGTGATCGGCTAGAGTCTGGAACACGCCGCGAGGGGCAAGGCAGAAATGCCGAGCCACCCGGGGTCGTGCGGGCGTAGCTCAGTAGTAGAGCGCCCCTTTTCCAAAGGGGAGGCGCAGTGTGCAATTCCTGTCGCCCGCTCCGGTTCGCCGGAAAGCTTCTCAGGGAGCGATCCGTCGATCCCGGTCGCACAGACCAACACCCGGTTTCCATCTCGGTGGATTCCATGCGGGCGTAGCTCAGTAGTAGAGCGCCCCTTTTCCAAAGGGGAGGCGCAGTGTGCAATTCCTGTCGCCCGCTCCGGTTCGCCGGTCCCGTCCCTCCGGGGACGGGACACCGGCACCCGGTCACCAAGACCGACGGGTTCCCGCTCCTGGCGGGAACGCGCGGACGTAGCTCAGTTGGTAGAGCGCAACCTTGCCAAGGTTGAGGTCGCCAGTTCGAACCTGGTCGTCCGCTCGGTGACGAAGGCCCGGTCCTCACGGACCGGGCCTTCGTCGTTCCCGCACACCCCCGGCCGCACACCCCCGGCCGCTCGCCGTCGCACGCGCACCGCTCCCGCGCCCTCCGCACGCCAGGACGGCACCCCACGGCTGTGACCTCCTGACATTTGTCATGCGAGCTCATGACACGGCGCACTGCCGCCGGGGGCCCGGTGACGCGAAGGTTGAGTCATGACTGAGCACGTGATCGAAGTGACGGGGCTGCGACGGCGCTACGGAGGCGGCGGCTCGGCGGCCGGGGCCAAGAAGAAGGGCACCGGGATCGCCGGGGCCGCTCTCGGGCGGAAGCGCGGCGGGGACGACGGCAAGGGGTTCGAAGCCGTCCGCGGGTTGGACTTCTCGGTCCGCCGGGGCGAGGTCTTCGCGCTGCTGGGGACCAACGGCGCCGGCAAGACCTCCACGGTCGAGGTGCTGGAGGGCCTGGCGGCCCCCACCGCCGGCACGGTCAGCGTCCTGGGCATGGACCCGCTGACCGACCGCGCCGCCGTCCGCCCCCGGATCGGGATCATGCTCCAGGAGGGCGGCTTCCCCTCCGACCTGACCGTCACCGAGACCGCCCGCATGTGGTCCGGCTGCGTCAGCGAGCCCCGGCCGATCCAGGAGGCACTGGAGATGGTCGACATGGAGGACCGTGCCTCCACCCGGGTGAAGATGCTGTCCGGCGGCGAGCGCCGCCGCCTCGACCTCGCGATGGCGCTCCTCGGCTACCCCGAGGTCCTCTTCCTCGACGAGCCGACCACCGGGCTGGACCCCGAGGCCCGCCAGCAGACGTGGGCGCTGATCCGGCGGCTCCGCGACAGCGGCACCTCGATCATGCTGACCACGCACTACCTCGACGAGGCCGAGAAGCTGGCCGACCGGCTGGCGATCATGCACGAGGGACGCATCGTCCACGCCGGCACCCCGGCCGAGGTCACGGCGCAGCAGCCCAGCCGCATCACGTTCCGGCTCCCGGCCGGGGTGGCGCCGGCCCACCTGCCGGTGACGCTGCGCGCGGCCGAGTACGTCGACCGGATCGAGATCCGCACCCAGAACCTCCAGGACGACCTCGCCGAGCTGCTGCTGTGGGCCCGCCAGAACGGTGTCGCCCTCGACCAGCTCAACGCCCGCACCGCCTCCCTGGAGGAGGCCTTCCTCGACATCGCCCGGCAGCAGCCGCAGTACGAAGGGGCCCTGTGATGAGTGCCACGACCCAGCAGCCCTCGACCGACCGCCCGAACACCACGCCCCCGGCGACCGGGACGCCCGCCGCCAAGCGGCGGATGCCGGACAGGACCACGCTGCGCCGGCTCGGCGCGCTGAGCCGCGCCGAACTGACCCTGCTGGTGCGGAACCGCTCGGCCCTCTTCGGCGCCCTGCTGATGCCGCTCCTCATGGTCGGCTTCCTCCTCACCCTCGGCGACACCCTCGGCCTCGGCGACGGCAACCTGTCGGTGGCGGCGGTCATCGGCACCAGCGCCATCGGCATGGTGCTGCTGATGGCGGTCTACTCCACGCTGATCCCCGCCTACGTCGGACGGCGCGAGGAGCGCGTCCTGAAGCGGCTGCGCACCGGCGAGGCGACCGACGCGGAGATCCTCACCGGCACCGCGGTCCCCGCCGTGCTGCTCGCGCTGATCCAGTGCGCGGTCCTCATCGGGGTCGGCTCCGCCCACCCCTCGCTGTCGGCCCCCGTCCGGCCCGACCTGCTGGTCGTGGGCGTCGTCCTCGGCATGCTGATGATGGTCCTCATGGCGATCGTCACCTCGGCGTTCACCCGTACCGTGGAGAGCGCGCAGATCACCGCGCTGCCGCTGTTCCTCATCGCGATGATGACTTCCGGCATGATCACCCAGCTGGACACGCTGCCGGACGCCATGGCGGACATCTTCCGGATCATGCCGTTCACCCCGGTCATGGACCTGGTGCGGGCCGGATGGCTGGACGCCGGCGGCGGCGACGTCACGCGGGCCCTGCTGCTGGCCATCGCGTGGACGGCCCTGGCAGGCTACGCCGTGCGCCGCTGGTTCCGCTGGGATCCGCGGCAGTGAACGCGGCGCCCGCGACGGCTCCGGCGGACCCCGGTCCCCCGGAGCCGTTCCGGCATGCGGGCGACCGACCCGTTGCCGGGCCGTGCGGCGGGCAGACGCCCTACGGCGGCCCCGAGGTCCGGGGGGCGACAGCTGCGGGCGCCACGACGGGCCCGGCGGCGGGAGACCACTAGCGAGGAGCAGACGTGCAGCAGGCGTTGTCGGCGCTGAGGCGCTACCAGGGCAAGGGAAGCCGGGTGCACGTCCGGCACTACACCTACTCCGCGCTGTTCATCTTCTACTTCACCGAGGTGTGGCTGGTCGGCGTGTGGTTCTTCGCCATCGCGGACCTCGCGGAGCTCCCGGCGCGGCTGCTGCTGCTCGCCATCGGCTGGTCCCACATGGCACTGACCGTGGTCACCGGGCACCGCGCGTTGGAATCCTACGTCGACGGCACGCCCTGGCCGTCCCGCTTGTTCAACCTGTTGCTGGCGCTGACGCTGGTCGCGGTCGCCTACGGGCTGATCCTGGTGGCGACGGGCAGGACCAACACCGAAGCGGCGGTCACCCTCGCCTGGTTCCCGATGTTCTTCGCCGGCCCGGCGCTGCTGCTGCCCTCGCTCTGGCGGGGCATCGCCACGACCGCGCTGCCGGCGGCTGTGGCGTGGCTGTCGCTGATGGCGCTGGACGTCACGGGCGACGACTTCCTGACGGCGGTCCTGTGGACCCTGGGAGGCTGCGCGTTCGTCGGTTTCACCTTCCGCAGCTCGGGGTGGATTCTGCGGGTGATGGAGGAGCTGCACGCCGCCCGCGAGACGCAGTCGCGACTCGCCGTCGCGGAGGAGCGGCTGCGGTTCGGCCGCGACATGCACGACGTCCTGGGCCGCAACCTGTCCGTCATCGCGCTGAAGAGCGAGCTGGCGGTGCAGCTCGCTCAGCGAGGCTCCGCCGCCGCCGGTGAGCAGATGGCGGAGGTGCAGCGGATCGCCCACGAGTCGCAGCGGGAGATGCGCGCGGTGCTCCGCGGGTACCGGGTCGCCGATCTCAACGCGGAGATCGCGGGTGCGCGCGGCGTGCTGGAGGCCGCCGGTATCCGCTGCACGGTGGCGCCCGTCCCCTCGACCGCGCTGCCCCGCGAGGTGTCGGAGGCGCTCGGCTGGGTGGTCCGGGAGGGCGCGACCAACGTGCTGCGTCACAGCGAGGCGACCCGCTGCACGCTGCGGCTGGAGCTCCGCACCTCCCCCGGCGAGGGCGGGGAGGAACGGGAGGCGCCCCGCCGCGGACGCCTCGGGCTGGGCGCCCGACGCGTCCCGGCGGCGCAGAGCGAACCGGAGCGGACGGCGGCCCGGCGGCCGACCGCCGTGCTGACCATGGAGAACAACGGCGCCCCGGTGGACGCCGCGGACGGCACCTCCTCGGGGTCCGGGCTGACGGGGTTGGCCGAACGGCTCGCGTCGGTGGGCGGCACCGTGACGGCGGAGGCGGGAAAGGACGGGACGTTCGTGCTGGTCGGGCGGGTCCCGATGCCGTCCCCGGACGCGGCGGGGCAGGCGGAGAGTGCGGACGGCTCGGCGGGGCCCGGCCGTGGCCGGGCGGGCGACGGTGAGGTCGCGGAGGACGGCGGCGAGGGCCGGACGGAAGGGGAGCGAAACGATGACGCGACGGTCTGACGGCGGGACCGGCAGTGGCGACGGTGCGGACAGTGGCGGGGGCGGTGGTACGGGCGGCGCGAGCGGCGGCGCCGTGAGGCCGATCCGGGTGCTGCTCGCCGACGACGAACACCTCATCCGGGGCGCGGTGGCGGCGCTCCTGGCGTTGGAGGAGGACCTGGCGGTCGTCGCCGAGGCGGCCAGTGGCCCCGAGGCGGTGGCGATGGCGCAGGCGCACCGGCCGGACGTGGCGGTGCTCGACCTCCAGATGCCGGGGGCGGACGGCGTGGCGGTCGCCACGGCGATCCGCGCGGAGCTGCCGTCCTGCCGCACCATGATCGTGACCGGCCACGGTCGCCCCGGGCACCTCAAGCGTGCGCTGGCGGCCGGGGTCCGCGGGTTCATGCCGAAGACGGTCTCCGCGCAGCGCCTCGCGGAGATCATCCGCTCCGTCCATGCCGGGCAGCGGTTCGTCGACCCGGACCTGGCCGCCGACGCCATCAGCTCGGGGGACTCCCCGTTGACGACCCGCGAGGCGGAGCTGCTGGAACTCGCGGCGGACGGCGCCCCGATCGCGGAGATCGCCGAACGCGCGGCGCTCGCGGCGGGGACCGTGCGCAACTACCTCTCGGCCGCCGTCGCCAAGCTCCAGGCGGACAACCGACACGCGGCGGTGCGGATAGCGCGGGAGAACGGCTGGATCTGAGGCGACGTTCCGACGGCGGCGGGCCCCTCGCCGGGCCCGCCCAGGCCCCTGACCGGGTGGCGGGAGCACTGGCCGGCGGGGGGTATAGTTGCTTCTGCACCGGGCGCGAGCACGGGGCACGCGGACGTAGCTCAGTTGGTAGAGCGCAACCTTGCCAAGGTTGAGGTCGCCAGTTCGAACCTGGTCGTCCGCTCAGCAGAAGGCCCGGTCCTCACGGACCGGGCCTTCGTCGTTCACGGCCCGAGTCGGGCGGCACTGCCTTCGAGCGTGCGCATCGGACGGCCACGCCCCCTCCTCGCGCGCTTCGGGTGGAACACTGGCGACATGAGGTCGGAGCGGGGCACACCGCATCATTCGGACGGGGCCGACGACACCGAGCACGAGGCGGACCGCCCGCACCGCGTGGTGGTCCTCGTCCGGGACGACAACCTGCCCATCGAACTCGGCATCGTGCACCAGCTGTTCGGCAGCGCCAGGGCGACCGGCGACGGCAGGCGGCTGTACGAGGTGGTGACCTGCGCACTCCGGCCGGGCGAGCTGCGCACCGACGGTGACTTCGGCCTGCTGGTCCGCAACGGTCCGGAGGCGCTGGCGACGGCCGACACGGCCGTGGTGCTCTCCTCCCACGAGGACTACGACCGCTCCGGCACCGCGTTGCCGCGCGAGCTGGCGGCGGCGTTCGCCCGCATCCCGCCAGGCGCCCGCGTCGCCTCGATCTGCACCGGCGCCTTCGTGCTGGCGGCGGCGGGGCTGCTGGACGGCCACCGGGCGACGACCCACTGGCGGTACACAGACCGGTTCCGGCGGCTCTTCCCCCGCGTCGTCCTCGATCCGGACGTGCTCTTCACCCACAGCGTCGACGCGGGCCGGGAGGTCCTGACGTCGGCGGGGTGCGCGGCCGGGATCGATCTCTGCCTCCACCTGCTTCGGGAGGACCACGGCGCCGCCGTCACCAACGAGGTGGCTCGCGCGGCGGTGGTGCCGCCGTACCGGGAGGGCGGGCAGGCGCAGTTCGTCCGCCGCCCGGTGCCGGAGACGCACGCCCGCGGCACGGCCGCGGCACGGGCCTGGGCGCTGGAGCACCTGGCGGAGCCGATCACCGTGGGCCGGCTGGCGGCGTGCGAGTCGTTGAGCGTCCGGGCGTTCAGCCGGCGGTTCCGGGACGAGACCGGCATGCCGCCGCTGCGCTGGCTGATCGGCCAGCGAGTGGCGCGGGCGCGGCAGTTGCTGGAGGAGACGGACCTGCCGGTGGAGGCCGTGGCCGCGCGGGCGGGGTTCGGCACGGCGGTGGCGCTGCGGCAGCAGCTGCACGCGGCGGTCGGGGTCTCCCCCACCGCCTACCGGGCGACCTTCCGCGGCCCCAACGGCGGGGCTGGCGACGGGGCCGGAGGCGGGGCGGAAGGCGGCCCGAACGGCAGGGAGGCGGCGGAGGGCTGCCGGGAGGACGGGGGCGCGGGGACCGCTCCGGAGGAGGGCGAGCCCGCACCGGTGTGACGGCGGGGCCCGCCTGCACGCGGGGGCGGGGCATCCGAGCCGGGCATGACGAACGGCGGGCCAGCCCGTAGGTGGGGGCCCGCCGTTCGTCACCGACCGTTCGAGGGACGGCCCTTCGAGGGACGGCCCGTCGCGGGACGGCCTTCGGCGGCCGGCCCCGTCAGGCGAAGTCGTGCCCGGTCAGCAGGCGGTACGCCTCCAGGTAGCGCTCGCGGGTCTGCGCCACGATGTTCTCCGGCAGCTCCGGCGGCGGGGTGTCGCTGCTGCGGTCCCAGCCCGACTCGGGCGAGTTCAGCCAGTCCCGGATGAACTGCTTGTCGTAGGAGAACTGCGCCCGGCCGGGCTGCCACTCGTCGCGGGCCCAGAAGCGGGAGGAGTCCGGCGTCAGCACCTCGTCCGCGAGGTACAGGGCGTCGTCCTCGCCCTCCTGGGTACCGCCGCCCTGCGCCCAGCCGAACTCGAACTTGGTGTCGGCGAGGATGATGCCCCGCTCCCGTGCGATGTCGCGGGCGTGGTTGTAGAGCGCGACGGTGGTCTGCCGCAGTTGGGCGGCCTCCCCGGCTCCCACCTTGCGGGCGATCTCCTCGTAGGTGACGTTCTCGTCGTGCTCGCCCACGTCGGCCTTGGTCGACGGGGTGAAGATCGTGGTGGGGATCTCGGAGCCGTCCTGGAGACCCTCCGGCAGCATGACGCCGCAGATGGTGCGGTCGCGGCGGTACTCCTCCAGCACCGAGCCGGTGAGGTAGCCGCGTGCCACGCACTCGACCGGCGCCATGCGCAGCGGACGGCAGACGGTGACCCGCCCGGCCCACTCCGCCGGCGCCCCCGCGGGCACGTCGGTGGAGAGGACGTGGCCGGGGGCGATGTGCGCCAGCCGCTCGAACCACCACAGCGACAGCTCGGTGAGGATGCGGCCCTTGTCGGGGATGACGGTGGGCAGCACCCAGTCGAAGGCGGAGACCCGGTCACTGGCGACCATGATCAGCTCGCCGGCCTCGTTGCGGTACAGGTCCCGGACCTTGCCGGTGTGCAGGTGCACCAACCCCGGGACCTCGGCGGGCTCAGGCACTGTCACGAATCCGGGCACGACTTCTCCTTCAGGGGCACGGGAACGCTGTCACCGGTCATTCTCCCCCGGGAGCCCGGCGCGGAGGGCGTCGGGCCGCGCCGCGGGACGAGGTCACCACAGCCTCTCGGCCTCCTCCGGCGTCGGAGGCGCGAGCAGGGGGAGCGCGTCGCGCGCCGGCTCCTCCTGCCGGGCACAGCTCGACCGGACCGCGACGGACACGATCCACCGCTCGCCGATGGAGGCTCCGGGGTCGTACGCACGGTCCACGTCGAGCGCCGCCGTGTCGGGCCGGTGGAGAGCGTCGGTCGCGGTATCGGGCTGGGGCACGCCGCCCGTGTCGGGCACGGGGTCGGTGTCGAGGTCGCTCGCCGGGCGGGCCCAGAGCGTCAGTTCCTCGGCGCCCTGGCGGAGGTGCGCGCTCTGCTCGTCCGCTCGGCGCTTCTCCGGCGGGTGCGACCAACCGGCCGCACGCAGCGCCTCCGTGACCCGGCGCAGGGTCACGTCCGGCCGCTGCGCCGTCACGGAGACCGACCACTCGGCCGCCATCTCGTGCACTCCGGGGTCCAGTCGTTTGTGCATCGCCTTGCCGCCGGTCTCGTAGCACTGCGACGCGCGGAGACGGACCTCCGGAACCTCGCCGTCGTGCCCGACGACGTCGTACGCCGTCTGAAGCGCGCTCTGCATCCGGCCGGTGGTCTCCCGCACGTCCCCGCGCGGAACCGGTGGGCCGTCCCACAGCCGCGCGCAGCCCCACGCGCCGGCGAGCAGCACCAGCGCCACCACCGCCAGGCCGATGTCGCGCGCTCGCACCGGGCGCCGACCGGTCTTCGTGTCCGTCTCTTCCATGGCCGCGACGCTAGGGCGAGGCCGTGGCCGCGGGTCAGCGCGCGGATACTCAGAACGGTGCGACCGGCGCCGTGCCCGGAGTGAGTACCTGCGCCCTGACTGCGGGCCGTCAGTCGGAGAGCGTCTGCCGCCGCACAGCAGAGGTGAAGGCCGACCAGCCGGCGGGCGAGAAGGTCAGCACGGCACCGGCCGCGTCCTTGGAGTCCCGCACAGGCACCGACATCGGAACGGAGCCGCGCGAGAACTCCACGCACTCTCCGCCGCTGCCGTCGCTGTAGGACGACCGTATCCACTGCACGACTGCATGATGATGCGTGGCGCTCATGCGCGGTACTCCTTCAGAAGAGACTTCATGAGGGTCACTGAGGCGTCGGGTGACAGCGCGTGTGCTCTCAACAGATCATAGTCATCGAGCGCCGAAGCGAAGGCGTCTGCGGAGTCGTGCATCCGACCGCCCAGTCTCGTCTCCATGTAGAGCACGCCGGGGCCGTCTCTGAACTGGAGCAGGGTGTACGGCTTCATGTGGGCTGCGGGCGCCCCGGCGGAGAACGGGAGAACCTGCAACCGGACATGCGGCGACTGAACGGACCGCAACAGGTACTCGATCTGTCCGGCCATGGTCTCCGGACCGCCCACGACAGTTCGCAGTCCTGCCTCGAAGAGGATGATCCAGACCAGCGGGGGCTCGTCGGTCTCGAATACCTCGCGACGTCGCATTCTTGCTGCGGCCTTGGCTTCGATCGCCTCGGAGTCGCTGCGCGGATGCGCGGCTCTGAAGACCGCCCGCGCGTACTCCTCGGTCTGCACGATGCCCGTGACGAGGTTCGCCGTGTAGTACATGATCCGCGTCGCGCGGCGTTCGAGTTGGAGGTACGGCAGGAACCAACTCGGGTGGTCGCCCTCGTCGATCCTGCGGAGGAGATCCGAGAAGAGGCCGTTGGTGCCGAACGCGACGTCGCAGCCCTGCGCGAACCGTTGACTGGGCAGCGGCAGTAGCTTCCCGGACTCGACCTTGCTGACGTACCCCTCGCTGTAGCCCGCGGCGCGCCCGAGCTGCATCTGGGTCAGCTTCCTGCCGAGCCGTACCTGCTTGACGTCCTGACCGAACCGCTGCAACGGGTTCAAGCGCTCCTCGTCGAGTGCGTCACCCACCCGGCCTCACCTCCAGTTTCTCGACCTCTGGCGGCGTCCCCGCAGGCCACAAGCTTGCCCTCCGCCGTTCAAGAGTCTTGATGCTATTGGCCCCGACACTCTCCGCAGTGCCAAATCGACATAGTGCAACCGATCTGGTGGGAGAAGAAATGGCGCAGAACGAAACGCGAGCCGGGGCGCCCACAACCGTTCGCCACGCGCTCCGGAACACGACCGGTGGCCACCGGTGACCGAGGGGAACGCCGAGTCCCCGGCGATCGCCGTGGAGGACGTGGCGCTGTCGGAACTGCTCGACAGGAGCGCGGCGTTGGCCCGCGCCATCGACGAACACCTCGCGAAACTGCGACTGCAGGAGCCACCGGCGCCGGGGTCCCGTACAGGAGAAGGCCGATGACGCAGGCGATCCGTCGCGCCGAAGAGCGCCGGAGGCCGGTGGACGGCTACTGGTGCGAGACCGTGGTGCGCAGCCCGGACGCGGGCCGCGACTGGTACCTGGGCGGCTGCTGGGCGGCGAGCCCCGACGCGGCTCTCGACTGGCTGCGACGGCAGGGCCTCCGCCTGGCGACGGCCCTCGCCCCGCACCCCGGCCGTGAGCGGGGGACGGGGGCGCGCCCACCCGCTGAGGAACCCCAGCGTGAGCACCCCGGCCAGGTGTTCCGCGACTGGGCGAGGGACACGGACTTCCACGCCGTTCAGCGCCGGGCGCTGCGCGACGGTCACCCGGTCAGTGCCAACGCCCGCGATGTCGAGCGGATTCGCGGACTCGGCGAGGTCGAGGTGCTCTACTCGCTCTCCGCCCGCCCGGTACGTCTCGACCCCGAACCCTCCGCCGCTCCGGGGCCCCGGTCGGCGGTCGAAGCGGCACCGGCGCGGCGCTGTCGGTGCCGCTGATCGGTACCGCTGATCGGTGCCGCTGACGGGCGAGGTGAGGTCGCGTCGGCGGGGCTCGCGAGGGCACAGCGCCACGGCGGTCACGTCAGTCGCGGTCGGGGTCGCAGATGCGGTCGAGGAGGTTGGCGGTGGCCTGCTGGATGCGGTGGTCCTGGTGGCCGGGGCGGTCGAGCGCCGGGGACCAGGCGAAGGTGCCCGAGGCGAAGACCCACGCCCCGCTGCGGGTGCGGTAGAGCGAGGTCTCCTGATGGCGGCGGGTGCCGCTGTCGTCCTGGTACGGGGAGTGGGCGAGCAGGACCCGCTCCTCGTGGGCGGGCAGCGGAACGCGCGGGTGGTAGCGGTCGGCCTCCCCGGCGACCAGGCCGGGGAGGGCGGTCCCCTCCCCCGCGCCGGTCTTGTCCCACAGCCAGTGGCCCGCGTTGCGGACGATGAGCGGGCTGGGGCGCGGGACGCGACCGGCGTACTGGACGCCGAGGAGCTGCTGTTCGGCCTCGCCCTGATCGCGCCACCGCGCGGGCCGTCCCGGGCCACGGCGTTTGCGGCAGGTCAGCAGGCGGTCCCGGTCGCCGGAGGGCAGCGGCCCCAACTCGACTTTCCAGTACATGGAGTTGGCGGAGAGGAACACCAGTGAGGTGCCGAGGTCACGGGCCTGCTCGACCGCGCGGCGCATCGGGACCGACCAGTACTCGTCGTGGCCGGGGAAGACGATGCCTCGGTAGCGGGTGGGGTCGACCCAACCGGAGTGCAGGTCGCGCGCGGTGGCGTACGAGAGCTCGTACCCCATCCGCTCGGCCCAGCGGATCACGTCGTAGGCGTGGCCGACGTGCAGCGGCAGACCGGCGCCCGCGTACGGCCGGTCGAAGGAGACGGTGGTGGCGGCGCCGGACTCGCCGAGCAACCGGCCCTCCTCGTCCCAGGCGTGGTAGAGGCTGGCGCCGGTGCGGCCGTCCTCGGGGAAGAGGTTGTACGCCTGCCAGGTGATGTCCGGCAGCACCAGCAGCAGATCGGCCGGGCGCTGGTCTCGGACAGTGAAGGGGATGTGGGAGCGGTAGTTGCCGTCCCCGGTGGTCAGTACCGCGACGTGGGCGCCGGGGCGCCAGGCGGGCGAGACCTGGTGCCGCCAGGACAGCCACCAGTGGTGGCAGGAGACGGTACGGTCGGCGACCATCGGGGAGGGCTGTCTTGTACCGCTGAGCTGCGGACTCCGCACGAGCAGTTCGGCGCCGTGGCCGCCGGCGTGCCCGATGCGGTAGATGTCGATGCTGAAGTCCTGCGGCGGGTCCAGCGTCACCCGGAAGTCGATGTGCTGCCCCGGCTCCACCACGCAGTTGGGGGTGAACCCCTTGATCTGGCAGTGCTCGTCGTCCGGGGTGCGCGGGCCGCTGTCGCGGGAGCCGTCGCTCCGGGGGTCCCGCTGCGCGGGGACGGACGCGGTGTCGCCCAGTCCGGCGATGCCCGGGTCCGCGTACCAGGCGACCGGCGTGCGTCCGCCGTCGCGGTAGGTCTCCGTCCGGCGCAGCCAGGGCAGCGGGCCCTGGCCGAACGGGTCGGAGACCGCGTGGGCCAGGGCCCCGGACTCCCAGCGCCGACTCTGATCCGTGTTCACCGACACGCCCCTCCCTCGTCGCGCCGCCCGGCCGGCCCGGCTCCCCCGGGGTCGACGACCCCACCCGGCCGTCGTCATGACCAGCACATCACATATTGCTAGCGGGTCATCACCGCTGGTCGTTCACCTGGTCAATGCTTTGCCGTCGGTCACCGACGGGACAGCCCACTACATGGCGTTCTGGTCACTTACGGGTGATTCGCGGGGCTCGCGCGTGAGCCCCGCCCGCCTGGTCCGCACATCACCACGCGCCCGCGCGCCCCCGTCACACTCCGGAGCAACGTGCTCCGGGCGCGCGGCGTCCGGCGGCTCCCGACTGCGCGCTCCCACCGCACGCGCCGGCGCCCGGCGGCGGCTCCGGGCGGCGGTTCGCACCGCGCGCGGACGCGGAGGTCAGACACGCCGTACCAGCTTCTCCGAGTGCACCCCGACCTCGGCCAGCCAGCCGCGCAGCGGCTCGGGGTCGCCCTCGTCCACGAGGGCGAGGACCGGGTCGGAGAGGTCCGGAGCGCGTTCACCGTCCACGGTCAGGACGGGGCCGTCGAGCCAGTCCAGCGCCGGCGCGCCCCCCGCGGTGTCCACCACCGTGCGGCAGACGGCCGCCGCGACGTGCTGGGCGAGAAGCTCCCGGCCGCTGGGCGGCGGCGGAGCGGGAAAGGCGAGCGGGGCCGCGGCGATGCTGCTGGCCGGTGTCACCGGTTCGGCCTCGTGCTCCGCGCGGGCGGTCGCCGCCGCGAGCCGGGCGGCGAGCGCGTCCGTGAAGTCGCCGTCGTCGGAGGCGAGGCGGAGGAGTACCGCGCCGAGCGCCGGGGCCCGGTCGGTGCCGTGCGTGCGGGTCTCGACGGCGCCGAGCGCCACGGCCAGTCGCCCGGCCCGCTCCCGCCACAGCCGGTCCACGATCTGCGCCGGGTAGGCCGCCCAGTCGACCGCCTCCCAGGAGGGGGCGGAGGCGCCGGGCCCGGCGGGCGGCGGGCCGTGGAAGAGGCGGGCCGCCAGCAGCGACACCTCGCGGTCCACGCCGCCGGGGTCTTCGAGGAGGTCGCAGGCGGGGCGCTCACCGAGCCGTTCGGTGAAGCCGTCGGCCAGTCGGTCGCGGCGGGAGAGTTCGGTGAGGGAGGAGACGACACCGGCGTTGAGCCGACCGGGCCACCTGCCGAGGCGCCAGGCCGGGAGCGCGACCCGCGTCAGCAGGCGGTCCCACCCGGCGAAGGCGAGGCCGACCTGCTCCTGGGCCGCCTGGCGGAGGGCCGGGTCGACGTGGCGGGCGCGGGCGGAGGCCGCCGCGGCCACCCCGCGCTCCATCTCCGTGGCGTGGCTGCCCACACGCCGCAGCACGGCGCGGGCCACCGCCGCCGCGCAGGCGGTCAACGGGCGGCGCAGCCGGTTCGTCCCGGGGGCCGCGCCCGCGGCGGCGTCGAGGCCGCGGATGCAGCGCCGGGCGGCGGCGATGTCGGGATGCCGGGAGGGGCCGGTACCGGCGACGACCGGCGCGAGCAGCGCGCGCAGCTCCGGGGTGCGCAGCCACCACAGGAACGGGGAGCCGATGACCAGCACCGGCGCCGGACGGCCCGAGCCCGCCGGGTCGGCGGCGAAGGGCGCGGGGGCGCCCTCCCGGGCCGCCCCGCCGCGGCGGGGCGGTTCCTCCAGCCAGCTGTCGCAGTCCGGCGTCAGGGCGATACCGCTGGGGGCGGGGACGTCGAGGCGGTCCGCGAGATCGGCTATCAGCGCGTACAGGGCCGGCGCGGAGCGCTCGGGCACCGGCAGCGTCGGGGTGACGGGAGGCCGGGACCGGGCGATGGTGGCTGCGACCAGCAGCGCGGCGACCGAGAGCAGCCCGACGGCGGCGACCGCCGCCCACCGGAGCGGGGTCCAGCCCGCGGCGAGGTGCCCGTTGGCCACGGCGGCCACGGCGAGCGCGGCGCCGGCGGCGGGCAGCATCGCGACGGCGAGGAACCAGTTCCGCACCCGCAGGACGGCCAGGGCGTGATCCCGTGCTGATCCTTCGGCTCGCTGCCCCATACTCTGCCCTCCGCTCGCCGGTGTCCGACCGCGTCGCGCCGCACCGCTTCCGGTGCCGCCCGCCGCGTTGGCCCTCCCCACTCTGGCACCGGCCGCCGGTACCGCAACGTGCCGAGGTCCGAACGCGCGGCGGGGACGGGCGGAGCGGTCCGGCCGGGTCGTCCCGGGGCCGGACCGGTCGCGGCCGGTGCGCTGCGTGTCCGGTCCGGTCCACGGCTACGTGCCGGGCACCTCCGGCGAGGTCGCGCCGG
>NZ_JAAVJB010000012.1 GCF_012034385.1 Streptomyces spiramenti | reverse complement strand
CTGAGGTGGCGGACCATCTTGATGCGCTGGGACTCGCCGCCGGAGAGGCTGGTCGTCTCGCGGTCCAGCGAGAGGTAGCCGAGGCCGATGGCGACGAGCGCGCGGTCGGCGGTCTCGCGGGACTGCGCCCACAGCACCACGGCAGCGGGCCCCAGCCGTCTGACGGCCCCGAGGAGTGCCTCTGCCGGCATGGCCGCCCCGAACACACGCGTCGGGACGCCGCGTTCGCCGAGGGCGGCGGCGAGTGCCTCGATGGGCAGGGTGTGGTGCTCGTCCGCCACACAGGTCAGCAGCGTCGGCGCGGCGCCGGGCCTCGGCGGGGCGGTGCGGCGGCGCCGGAACGCGGACGACACGTGCCAGGACAGCAGGTGCTCCACGCCCACGTACGGCTCGCCCTCGACCGCCCACTTGCGCCCGACCGTGTGCAACGCCGGGGCGATGACCTCCTCCCAGGCCGCGATGAGGCCGTGGCGTTGCAGGGCGAGGTCGAGGAGTTGCTCCAGCGCCGGGCCGTCCAGCCGTGCAGCGGCGTGCGCCAGACCTCGCCACTCGGGCCCCGGCCGGACGGCAGCGGTCCCGTGATCCGGGTCGAGACCCGGACCCGAGTCCGCCCTGCGGGACGGCATCCCGGGGGAGGGCGCCGGTGCACCGCGGAGTCGTCCGGCGGTCGGGGCGGAGCCGGGGCGGGGGAGGGTGCCGTTTCTCGGCGGCGGCAGCCGGACGGTGCCGGGAACCGACCGGGACGCGATCAACGGTCGGGCCGGGGCGGTGACGAGGGAGGTGCGGTCGAGGGCGCGGGCGGCGACCGCGTACCGGGTGAGTTGCGGGGGCCCGTCGCCGCCCTCCGCGTGGTTGCCGCGCGGCGGTGGCGGACCACCGGCGCGGCACGGTTGCTCGGGCGTCCGGTCATGGCGCCGTTCGGCTCTGGCCGCTTCGCGCGTCCCCGGCATCGTGCTGCCGTCGCCGATCGGCGCGTCCTGCGGCGGTTCACCCGCCGCGGCGGTCGCGCCGGGTTCGGCGGCACCGCCGGGGCGCCCCCCATGCGCCGTCGGCGTGGTGGTCGCCGGTGCGAAGGCTTCCGACGGCGAGGGGGCACTGTCGGTGGTGCGGAATCCGCGACCCGCGCCGGGCGGTGCCGGGAACCACCCGTCCCCGGCGCCGCCCGGCCGCGTGCCGCCGTCCGAGACGCTGCCGCTGTCCCGGGCGCTTGCGGCGCTCGGGACGGTGCCGGTCCCTGGGACGGTGCCGGTCTCCAGGACGGTGCCGTCGGGGCGACGCGTGCCGTTCGCGAGGCCGGGCGGTTCGTGCACGACGTTCCCGGGGCCGGTGGTTCTTCGGCCGGCGGGACCGTCCGCATCGCCCGTGGCCGAGCGGGCGGGGCCGTCGGCTCCCGGGACGTCGGCCGCGGGCAGCTTCGCCACCAGGGCGGCGCGGGCCGCCTCACGCGGTGGGACGCCCAGGCCGGTGAGGCGGCACATCTCCTCCACCCGTGCGATGTCGGCAGGGGTCCACCGACGGTGCCGGCCGCTCTCGTGGTGCTCGGGTCCGATGGCGTAGCGGCGTTCCCAGCTGCGCAGCGTCGTCGGTGCGACGCCGAGGCGGCGGGCCACGGCGCCGGTGCTGAGGGCGGGCCTGCTGCCCTCCGATGGGTGGGGGTCGCTCCGGTCGGCGCTCACCCGGACCATGCTAGGCAGTACACACCCGCCCCCGGGCCGAGTTGATCATTCCCGCGCCTGGGCGTGCCGTGGCCGTGACGGGCGCGGAGGCAGCGCGGACGCCCGGGACTGCCGGTCGCCGGTTCGGGCGCCGGTGCCCGGGGGCGACGTGGCGGACATCCGGACGAGGGGGCACGGCGCACACCGCCGTGGGGCGCGGGGCAGTGGGTCGAGAGCTGCGTCGGCTCGGGGTTGGACATGGCCCCGGCACCCCGCCGAGCCGACCGGTCGTGCTCCACGCCCCGTGCGGCCCCCGGCCGACCGTGTCCGCCCGGCGCCCCCGCCGCTCCCGTGGCGGCCCCTGGGGTGGCGCGAAGGGGCCCGCACCGTCCCGGGGTGCGGGCCCCACGGCGGGCCTGGCGCGCATTGCCGCGGAGCCCATGGCCCGGCGGCGTCCCGTTCCGGCCGTCGCGCGTCAGCGGATGCGGGCGTGGATGACCTCGCGCGCCGCGCGCGCCCCGGACGCCAGGGCGCCCTGGACGGAACCGGTCGCCCGGTGGTCACCGCAGATGTAGCGCCCCTCGGCGAGCCGGGTGGGACGGCTCAACGGCCAGGGCGGCGTCATCGCGGGGAGCGCTGCGGGGACGGTTCGGGCGTCGACCAGGTCCCAGTCGGCGGTGTCGGCGCCGTACACCTCCGCGAGCGCCGCCCGCACGGCCGCTTCCCGTCCGGGGACGTCGTCGCCCACCACCGAGGTGGCGATCAGGGAGTACCCCGGTGGCGCGTAGGCGGGCGCCACCTGGCTCAGTACGGCGGTGTTGAGGAAGCGGCGGGCGGAGTCCAGCAGCAGCGTCGGCTCACGCAGCGGTGGTCGTGACGCCGCGTGGTAGTAGGTGGTGACGGTGCGGAACGCGGGGACGGCGAGGTCGGGCAGCAGCCGGGCGGCGGTACCCGCGTCGGTCGCGACGACGACCGTGGAGGCGGCGATCCGGCCGCCCGCCGAGAGGGTCACGCCCTCCTCGGTGATCTCCGAGACCGGGCATTCCAGCCGCAGCGACCCGGTGGGGAGGCCGTCGGCGAGCTGCCGGGGGACCGCCCCGATGCCGCGGGCGGGGAGGGTGAGGTGGCCGCGCAGGAAGCTCCGCCACACCAGGTGGAACATCCGGCTGGTGGTGGTGAGTTCGTCGTCGAGGAAGACCCCGGCGAGGAACGGGTGGAGCAGCTCCGACACCAGGCGGTCGGAGAGGCCCGACCGCTCCAGTTCCTCACGGGTGGTGCGTTCGGGGGAGCGGCGCAGGGCGCGGTGCAGCGTGGGGCCGCTCAGCAGCATGTCCCGGGCGCTCAGCCGCCCGAGTGCGAGCAGGTCGCGGGCGTCGGCGGCCCCGGAGGTGAGGGCGCCGGCGGCGCGTCGGGGGCTGCGGGTGGGGTTGTCCCACCGGACGCGGCCCTCGAGGGTGTGGACCAGCACCCCCGACGTGAAGGGGTGCAGCCGCAGCGACCGCAGGTCCAGGCGGCGGGCGACCTGCGGATAGGCGGTGTTGAAGACCTGGAAGCCCCGGTCGAGGAGGAAGCCGTCGCGGCGGTCGGTGCGCATCCGGCCCCCGACCTCGTCTGACGCCTCCAGGACGGCCACCTCCAGGCCGGCGTCGGTGAGATCGCGGGCGCAGGCGAGCCCGGCGAGTCCCGCGCCGATGACGATGACGTCGGGGTGGTCGGGGTGGTAGCGGCTGTGGGCCGGCACGTTGTTCACCTTCCTCCGGCCACTCGGCCGGTGACGGGCGCCGGGGCTGCCCGGCGGGTGGGTGGTTCACCGCCGACGGTCAGGGGTGGGTCCGCGTCGGGCGGTGCAGGTCGGGACGGGCGAGCGGGGACGCGAGTCCGCGGGAGGCGCGTGAGCGGGCACCCGCGGACGGGCGGCTCCCGTCAGTCGACCCCCCGGGCCTGCTTGAACCGGTCCAGGCCCTCGCTCAGGGAGACGATCGGGTCCGGGTAGTCGTAGCGGGCGCGTTCCAATCCGGTCAGCTTCCACGGTTCGTGGACGGCAGAGCCTTCCAGCTCGGCCAGTTCGGGCACCCAGCGTCGGACGTACTCGCCGTCGGGGTCGTAACGGAGCGCCTGGCGGATCGGGTTGAGGACCCGGTTGGGACGGGTGTCGGTGCCGGTGCCGGCCATCCACTGCCAGTTCATCTGGTTGTTGGCGACGTCGCCGTCGACCAGGAGCCGCAGGAAGTGCCGGGCGCCCCAACGCCAGTCCAGATAGAGGGTCTTGGTGAGGAAGCTGCCCGCGAGCAACCTGCCGCGGTTGTGCATCCACCCCTCGGCGGACAGCTGCCGCATCGCCGCGTCGACGATGGGATAGCCGGTGAGCCCCTCCCGCCAGGCGGCGAAGTCGTCCTCGGCGGCCTGCCCGGTGCGCCAACGGTCGTGCTTGGCGCGGTAGTCGTCGTGCGCGGCGGCAGGCCGGGCCGCGAGGACCTGGTGGTGGAACTCGCGCCAGCAGACCTGTCGCACGAACGCCTCGGAGCCGCTGCCGGCGACGGCCCGCGCCCGGTGGACGATCTCCGTCGGGGACAGCGTGCCGAAGTGGAGGTGCGGGGAGAGCCGGGAGGTGCCGTCGCCGGGAAGGTCGTCGTGGCGTTCGTCGTAGTGGTGGATCCCGCTGCGCAGCCAGGTGGTGAAGATCCTGCGGGCCGCGTCCTCCCCGCCCGGCGCGAGGCCCTCGGAGACGTCGGGGATCTTCTCCCGGCAGGGCAGTTCGTCGGAGTCGACCGAATCAGGGACGCGTACCGTGCGCGGGGCGGGCAGCGGGTCGCGGAGCCGCTCCTGGTCCCAGCGGCGGTGGTAGGGCGTGAAGACCGCGAAGTGGTCGGAGCCGGCGGGGACGACCGCCCCGGGCGGCAGTGCGGTCACGACCGCTTCGTGGACCCTCAGCCGTCGGCCGTCCTCCCGCAGCGCCTCCCGTAGCCGGTCCTCGCGCCGGTGGGCGTACCGGCTGACGTCGGCGGCCACGTGGACCTCGTCGGCGTCGACCTCGCGGGCGACCTCCCGGACGCGGGTGACGACGTCCCCGGTGCGCAGGACGAGCCGTCCGCCGCGCTCGCGGAGGCCGCTGTCGAGATCGCCGAGGCAGTCGGCGAGGAAGGCCAGCCGGTTGGGGGCGGTGAAGCCGGCCGCGTCGATCCGCTCGTCACGCACGAAGAGCGGGACCACCGTGTCGTGGTTGTCCAGCGCGGCCCGCAACGGGGGGTGGTCGTGCAGGCGCAGGTCCGAGGTGAAGAGGACTACTGCGACGGTCATGGGCGGGCTCCTGGGCGGTGCGGGAGTGCGGCGGCGGTGTGCGGTGACATCGGTGGTGCGGGTGCGGGTGCGGGTGCGGGGGTCGGGTGTGGGTGCGGGTGTGGGTGCGGGGGTCGGGTGTGGGGGTCGGGTGTGGCGGGGCCTGCCCGCGCCGGTCAGCCGCGGTCGACGCCGACGGCGGTCGCCTGCGTCGTGCGGGACTGTTCGGTCGCCTCCTCGTTGCGCGCCCGGTGCTCGGCAGCGCGCGCGATGTTGCGCGCCATGCCGCCGAACACCACCGCGTGGAACGGGGAGATGCTCCACCAGTAGAGGTGGCCGAGCAGGCCGTGCGGATGGAACAACGCGCGTTGCGAGTACTCGGTTGCGCCCGTTCCGGGTGACGCGTCACCGGCGCTCTGTCCGTCGGGCTCCGCCGTGTCGGCGCGCAGCTCCAGCCAGGCGAGCCCGGGAAGCCGCATCTCGGCGCGCAGCCGGAGCAGCCGGCCGGGCTCGATCTCCTCCACCCGCCAGAAGTCGAGGGTGTCGCCCACGCGGAGCCGCTGCGCGTCGCGTCGGCCGCGCCGCAGGCCGACCCCGCCCATGAGCCGGTCCAGGCCGCCGCGCACCGCCCAGGCGAGGGGGAAGGAGTACCAGCCGTTGTCCCCGCCGATGCCCTCGATGACGCGCCACAGCGCCTCGGGGCTCGCGTCGACGCGCTGGGTCCGGCGGTCGGTGTAGAGGCTGCCGCCGGACCAGTCGGGGTCGGTGGGCAGCGGGTCACTGGGCGCGCCGGGGACGGAGGCCGACGACCAGCGGGTGGCGACGTCGGCGTCCCGGACACGCCGCAGGGCGAGCGTGAGCGCCCGGTCGATACCGATCGGGGCGCCGGGCGGGTCGGGGACGTGGTCCGTGATGTCGTGCTCGCGGCAGACCACCTCGTGGCGCAGCGACTCGGTGAGCGGGCGCGCGATGGTGGGCGGAACGGGGGTGACCACGCCGATCCAGTGGCTGGAGAGCCGGGGGGTCAGGACGGGGACGGGGAGGATCACCCGCCGGGGGAGGCGCGCCACGGCCGCGTACCGCTGCATCATCTCCGCGTAGGTGACGACGTCCGGCCCGCCGATGTCGAAGCCCCGGTTCACCTCGGGCGGCATGTCCGCGCTGCCGACGAGGTAGCGCAGCACGTCGCGGACGGCGACGGGCTGGGTGCGGGTGCTGACCCAGCTGGGGGTGATCATCACCGGGAGCCGTTCGGTGAGGTATCGCAGCATCTCGAAGGAGGCGGATCCGGAGCCGATGATCACCGCGGCGCGGAGGACCGTGGCCTGTACGGGGCCCTCCAGGAAGATCCGGCCGACCTCGGCGCGGGAGCGCAGGTGGGGCGAGAGGTCGCGTTCGGGGACGCCCTCCGGGGTGAGGCCACCGAGGTAGACGATGCGCCGGACCCCGGCGGCGTGTGCGCGGTCGGCGAAGTTCCGGGCGGCGCGGCGGTCGGTCTCCTCGAAGCTGTCGCCGCTGCCGAGGGCGTGCACCAGGTAGTAGGCGACGTCGATGTCGCGCATGGCCTCGGCGGTGGAGTCGGGGTCCGTCACGTCGCCGCGGACGACGGCGGCGCTGTCGGCCCAGTCCTGGTCGCGGAGGCGTTCGGGGGAGCGGGCCAGGCAGCGGACCCGGTGGCCCGCCCGGAGCAGCTCGGGCACGAGGCGTCCGCCGATGTAGCCGCTGGCGCCGGTGACCAGGCAGCGCAACGGATGGCCGGTGGACGGCGCCCCGTCGGCGGCGGGCTGTTCGTCGGGGGCGGCGGGTTCGTCGGTCCCGCCCGCCGGGATGTCGGCGCCGGTGGAGCGGGCCGGGCCGGCGGCGGTGCGGGAGGCTCCCGGGGCGGCGGCGGGTGATCCGGATCCGGCCGGGGCGGAGCTCGTGACCGCCCGGTCGCCGCCGTGGTCTGCCGTCGCCCCGCGGGTACGGGGGGTGTCGCCGGTGTGCCGAGCGGTCATCGTGCCTCCAGGTCGCGCTGGTGCCTCCTGCCCCACCTTCGCCCCTGGCGGCGGAATCCGCTCACGGGGGCGTCGGCTGCACCTGCCCCACCTTGCGCCCCGCACGCCTTCCGTGGTGGTACGGAGCGCGTGTTCGGGCGTGCGGTGCGGGCCCGCGCCCCACCTCGCCCGCTCCTGCGCCGGGTGGGAAGCGCCCCGCCGGGGCGGGGTCGGCGGGGCGCGCGGCTCGCCGGCGACCGGGGCCGGGAGGAGGCGGGATGCGGGAACGCGGAACACCCCGCCCCGCGTGGTCGCGGGGCGGGGTGTTCCGGTGGTCGTCGGGCCCGTGGGCCGGTCGCCGTGCCCGTGGGGCGGGCGGGGTGGGTCAGTGGTTGACGCTGTCCTTGTCGCTCCCCGGGCCGTCCTCGCCACCGCCGGCGGCGGCCTCGGCCTCCCGGGCCTTCTTCGAGGCGGCGAGGCTGGTGATCGTGGTGACCACCAGGACGCCGCAGATGACGGCCAGCGAGACCTGGGTCGGGATCTCGGGGACCGGCACGTCGTACTCGTGCAGCGCGTGCAGGAAGAGCTTCACGCCGATGAACCCGAGGATGATCGACAGGCCGTAGGAGAGGTGGACCAGCTTCTGCAGCAGCCCGCCGATCAGGAAGTACAGCTGCCGCAGGCCCATGAGGGCGAAGGCGTTGGCGGTGAAGACGATGTACGGGTCCTGGGTCAGGCCGAAGATCGCCGGGATCGAGTCCAGCGCGAACAGCAGGTCGGTGGTGCCGATCGCCAGCATGACGATGAGCATCGGCGTGATCAGCCGCTGCCCGTCGCGGACGATGGTCAGCTTGGTGCCGTGGTACTGGTCGGTGGAGGGGAAGCGCTTCTCCACGAGCCGCATGAAGCGGTTCTCCTGGAACTCCTCGTCCTCGTCGTCGCTGCGGGCCTCCTCGATCAGCTTCCACGCGGTCCAGATGAGGAAGGCGCCGAAGATGAAGAACATGAAGGAGAAGTTCGAGATCAGCGCGGCGCCGCCGGCGATGAAGCCGGCGCGGAGCACCAGGGCGATGAGGATGCCGATCATCAGCACCCGCTGCTGGTAGATCTTCGGGACCGCGAACTTCGTCATGATGAGGATGAAGACGAAGAGGTTGTCGACGCTGAGCGACTTCTCGGTGATGTAGCCCGCGAAGAACTCGCTCGAGGCCTGGCCTTCGCCCATCCAGAGGAGACCCAGACCGAAGAGCACGGCCAAGGCGACCCAGACGGCGGTCCAGATGCCCGCCTCCTTGGTCGTGACCTCGTGCGGCCTGCGCCCACCGATGAAGAAGTCGGCGGCGATCAGGGCACACAGACCGACGATGGTCAGGACCCAGATGTTCAGGGTGACGTCCATACAGCTCTCCTAGCGGCTGCCGGGCGACGTTTGCCGGCGGTGTCGAACCACGGTCCGGGGGGTTCCGGCCTCGGTCCGGCGGTGCCGGTCGGGCCGCTGCCGGTGTCACCACCGTGCGTGCCGTTCTCCGGACCACCGGCCGATTCTAGTGACCCGGACGACCGAAGTGGGAGGTTGGGCCGGGATCTCCCACACCTCCGCCACACCGCCGTGACCCCAGCGTGGCCGCGTCTGCGCCGGTTGTTCGGCGGGGGTGGCGGAAGGTCGGGGTGCGTCGGCGCAGCGTGACGGCGTGGACACCGCGAGCCCGGTGGCCGTCCGGCAGATGAGCGGGGTGCGTGACGAAGGCCACAGCGGGTCCGATTCGTCGCCGCCCGTGCCGTGACCGCCCGGAAAGATGCGGGTTGCATGATGAATCGCTTCCCGATCGCGCGCCCGCGTGCGCGCTGTCGGCGCCCCGCTGACCCGGCGGGGCGGGCGCCCGTCGGTCGCGGCGCGCGCCGGGTGTGGGTACGGCGACCCGGTGCGCGGGCGGCGGAGCGGGACGCGAACGAGGGAGCGAGGGGTCATGGGCGGCGTCATCACGGGGTTCGCGACGATCTCGGTGATCATCGCGGTCGGCTACGCGGCCGGCCGGTTCGACGTCCTCGGCGACAACGGGCGGCAGGTCCTCACCCGGCTGGCGTTCTCCATCGCCACGCCCGCGCTGCTCTTCACCGTCATGGCGGAGGCAGACCTGTCGGTGATCCTCTCCGCGCCGCTGGTCGTGACCGCACTCTCCACCTTCGCCGCCGCGCTGCTCTTCGTCGTCGTCGCCTGCGTGCGGCGGTGGGGTGTCGGCTACTCGACCATGGGCGCGCTGTGCGCGAGCTACGTCAACGCGGGCAACCTGGGCATCCCGATCGCCGCCTACGTGCTGGGCGACGCCTCGCTGGTGGCGCCGGTCCTGCTCCTCCAGCAGCTGTTCGTCGCTCCGGTGGCGCTGACGATCTTCGACATCACCACCGCCGAGGAGCGCCCCGGGGTCTGGCGGCAGCTGACCTCGCCGTTCCGGAACCCGGTGGTGGTCGGCTCCCTGCTGGGGCTGGGGGTGAACGTGGCAGGGGCGACGGTACCGACGGTGGTGATGGACCCGGTGGCGCTCATCGGCGGCATGTCGGTCCCGGCGGTGCTGCTGGCCTTCGGGATCTCGCTGCGGGGCCGGGCGCTCCCCGGCCGTGGCCCCGACCGCTGGCCGGTGCTGCTGTCGGTGCTGATCAAGGTCACGGTGCAGCCGTTCCTGGCCTGGCTGATCGGGGCCGGGTTGTTCGGCCTGTCCGGCGAGACGCTGTTCGCCGTGGTGGTGGTCGCGGCGCTGCCGGCGGCGCAGAACCTGTTCACCTACGCGTCGCGGTACGACATCGGGACGACCCTCGCGCGGGACTCCGTGCTGCTCTCGACGATCCTCGCCGCCCCGGCGCTGGTGGTGGTGACGGTGCTGCTGCGCTGACGCGGCCGTCGCACCCACCGGTAGCCGCGACCGCGGTTCCTTCAGCCGCGGTCCGAGTCGGCCGGCGGCGGGAGCCGAGGCGGCTGCGTGGTCGCCGGCTCCGGCCGCGGCCCCTCGCCGTCGAACCCGGTGGGCGCCGCGCCGAGGATCAGGCGCTCCACCGCGGCGCGGGCCAGGGCTTCCGAGTACGGGCCCGGGTCGAGCGCGTGGTGGATCGACAGCCCCTCGACCAGCCCGTCCAGCTGGCGGGCGGTCTCGGGTAGGACGTGCCGCTCCAGGGACGCGCGGCTGCGCGCCATCCACGAGCGCGTGATCCGGCGGAACTCGGGGCGCCGCGCCGCCAGTGTGTACAGCTCCAGGGTGACGACCAGCGAGTCCCGGTCGCCGAAGGTGTCCCGCAGGATGATCTGCACCACCGCGTCGGCGACCTCGGGCAGCGAGCGCGCTCCCGCCATCCGCCCCTCGAAGCGGTCGCTGATCCGCAGCGAGAACCGGGTGAACGCCTCGTGGAGCAGCTCGTCCATGCCGGTGAAGTGATAGGTGACCGAACCCAGCGGCACTCCGGCCCGGGCGGCGATCCGCCGGGCGGAGGCGCCCACCACGCCGTCCTCCGCGATCACTTCGAGGGCGGCGTCGATGATGCGGTCCCGCCGGCCGGGGTCGTTGCGCCGCGTGCTCATATCCGCGTCAGTGTAGGGCCCCCGGGGTGCCCGGCTCCCCGGGCAGCGATGCCCGGCCCCTCGCCCCGCGGTGCCCGGCCCCTCGCCCCGCGGTGCCCGGCGCGGGTGCCCGGTGAGGCCCTCCCGCGACCGCGCGCGCATGCGTACGATCGTACGCATGCTCTCGACCTCCCCCACGCCGCAGGTGATCCGCCGCTGGCGGCTCTCCCTCTTCGTCTTCATGCTGCTGGTCGGCGTCTCGATGTCCTCGTGGATCGTCCGCACCCCCGCGGTGCGCGACGCCATCGAGGCGTCGACCGCCCAGATGGGCCTGGTCCTGCTCGGGCTGTCGGTCGGGTCGATGTCGGGCATCCTCAGCTCCGGTGCCGCCGTCCGGCGATTCGGCGGCAGGCACACGATGGCGGTGGGCGGCGTACTGGTCGTGGCCGGCGTGCTGGTGGTGGGACTCGGCAGCGAAGCGGCCTCGGCGCCGCTGGTGGCGTTCGGCCTCGCACTCTTCGGCGGTGGCGGCGGCCTTTCCGAGATCGCGGTCAACATCGAGGGTGCCGACGTCGAACGGCGGCTGGAACGCTCGGTGCTTCCGGCGCTGCACGGCTGCTTCAGCGCCGGAACGGTGGTCGGGGCGCTCGTCGGCATCCTCTGCACCTACGTGCGCGTGCCGGTCATCTGGCACCTCGCGGTGGTCGCGGCCCTGGCCGCCGCCGCCGTCGGCTGGGCGCTGCGCGGTATCCCCGGGGGGACCGGTCGCCGTGCCGCAACGCCGGGCCACGGCGGCGGGGCACGGGCCCAGTTGGCCGTCTGGCGGGACCGGCGGGTGCTGCTGCTCGGTGCGGTGGTCCTGGCCCTCGCCCTGGCCGAGGGGTCGGCCAACGACTGGCTGCCGCTGATCATGGTCGACGGCCACGGCACGGGGCAGACCGTGGGTTCGATGGTGTTCGCCGCGTTCGCCGCCGCCATGACGGCGGGGCGCTTCGCCGGTGCCGCGCTGTTGGCCCGGTTCGGGGCGGTGCGGGTGCTGCGGGGGAGTGCGGTGATCTCCTCCGTGGGCCTCGCACTGGTGGTGTTCTCGCCGAGTCCCGTCGTCGCGGGGGCGGCCGTGGTGCTGTGGGGGCTGGGCGCCTCGCTGGGCTTCCCGGTGACGATCTCCGCGGCAGGCGACTCCGAGGACCCCGACGCCGCGGTCGGCGCGGTCGCCACCGCCGGCTACCTGGCCTTCCTCGCGGGACCACCGGTCCTGGGCTTCGTCGGCGAACACGTCGGGCTGCGCGGCGCGATGGTCCTGGTGCTGCTGGTCGTCGCCACCGTGGTGGTGACCGCCGGGGCTGCGCGTCCCCGTGAGGCGGGCACGACGACCGCGGGCGGGACACCGGACGCGGGCGGGGCGGCGGACGGCGGGTCCGCCGCCGGTGGCGAGGGCGGTGGCGAGGGGCGGCCCGAGCGGGTCGGTTGACGCGGCTGCCGACCCGCTCGGCGCCGCCTGCGTCCCCCGGGCCGCCGCCCGTGTGCGGCGGCCCGAGGGGACGGGGTGGTGCCGTCCCGGGACTCCCCCCGGGACTCCCCCCGGGGCCGCTGCCGGGACGTCAGGCCAGGCCGTGCACCCGCTGGGTGGTGAGCTGGTAGCGCGCCGACACGACCTTGATCCGACCGTCGGCGACGCGCGGTGCTATGTCCACCTCGGCGCTGAGCGTGTCCCGGACCGAGCGGGTGAAGGCGTTGGTGGTGGCGTCGACCTGGGCCTCCCCGGTGGTCGTGTGGTCGATGGACGGGATGATCCGGTCCACCAGATAGTCGAGGTGCTCGGGCAGCTGGGCACCCGTCTCCTCCGCCTGGATCGCGGCCTTGACGGCGCCGCAGTGCTGATGGCCGAGAGTGACCAGCAGCGGGATTCCGAGCTCCAGGACGCCGTACTTGAGCGAGCCGATGACCGCCGAGTCCAGGACGCATCCGGCGGAGCGGATCACCATGAGGTCGCCGAGCCCCTGGTCGAAGACCAGCTCCGGCGGGACCCGCGAGTCGATGCAGGAGAGGACCAGGGCGAAGGGTTGCTGGCCCGAGACGGCGGCCACCCGCCGGGCCGCCGACTCGTTCGGGTGCTGCTGAGTGCCCGCGCGCCACCGGTTGTTGCCCGCGACGAGGCGCTTGAGCGCCTGGTTCGGGGTGGTTGCGGCCGGAGCGGAGTCGAGTGCACCCGGCCCGGCCGGGCGGGAGGGGGCGGCCACCGCCTGCCCGGCACCGCCGAGCGTCAGGGCGGCGCCGAGCGCCGCGGACCCGGCGAGAGCGGTGCGGAGGAAGGTGCGGCGACCGTTGCCGTGGGTGGCGGCGGCGGTCGCCGTGCACGGGGCGGTGGGGTGGGAGGGGGTGGGGAGTGGGCCTGTGGCCTCACAGTTCGAAATCACGATCGGAAACTAGATGCTGACTCAAGCCTTCTGATCGATGTGGTGATTACTTGATCGCTGCTTGGCGAAACCATGGTCAAAGAGCAATGTGAATTGACCGAACCTTGGACCGTGCGGCTCTTGCGCCGTAGCCGGGACTCTGTCGGTCGCCCCTCGGTCGACGGCGTCAACCAGCCGAACTCGGAAGGGTGTTGAGCGGCCACACGGCGCCGCCGGCGGACGGCCGGTGCCCGACCGCTGCGTGCCGGGCGTGACCTGCCGTGCCCGTGTCCGCCCGTGTCTCCCCGTCGGCGCCGGTCGGGTCGCACCGGCCGGGCTTCCAGCCGTCGCGCCGTCGCGCCGCCGCGCGGGGGTCGGGCGGCGCTGTCGGTGCGGACTCCCTGGGCCCCCGCCGCCGTCCCGGCGGCCCGGGCGACCGCCGAGGCACGGGCCCCGCGCGGGGGAGCGATGCCGGTGCGGCTCGGGAACCCTCGCCGCCGACGCTTCCGGTCGGCGGTCCGGCGACGGGCGCGCCGCGGGACCCTCGTCTCGCCCGCTGTCCCACGCGCTTGCGACGTCGCAGGTCAGCGCGTGGTTTTCATCCCATCGTCCCTTCGGGCCGGGCCTGCGTTGACCGCTGGTGAGGCTGCGCCGCACTCTGCTGACGGTGCCGGTGGGACGGCGCCGCAGGGCCCGACCGAACCCGCGTTCCACGGGGTGCGGCGGGCGTGGTTCCCCGCCCCGTCACGGGGGGCGGAGGCGGGGTCCACGGGGGAGCGTGAGCGACGAGAGGAGGTGCGAGATGTCCCGTACGACGGGTGGTCTGCCGCGGCGAGTGGCACGCGGCTGGAGCTGGAGCTGAACGGTCGGAGGCGGCCGATAAGTGAGGGAGCGGCGTACGCCTGACGCAAGGTCGCCGATTTTCGTGACTCTGGGTAGTCGTGTGTCGGTCGTGGTTGCTACGCTCGGCGGTGGATGACGACAAACACCGCCGGGGGTGGGTTGTGGCCGGCGTACGCGAGAACACCGCTGCCATCGAGGCATTTGCCGAGAAGCTGCGCGAGCTGAAGGGCAACACGAGCCACAGCTTCGAGTCGATAGCGCGCCGCACCGGCGTGAGCCGCTCCACGCTGCACCGCTACTGCTCCGGCAAGGGAGTACCGGCGGAGTTCGCGACCGTGGAGCGGTTCGCCCGGTGCTGCCGCGCCGAACGGGCCGACCTCACCGAGCTGCACCGGCTGTGGGTGCTGGCTTCCGAGCCGGTGCCCCTGCCGGCCGACGCGGCGGACGGGTCGGCCGTTCGGGACGAGACGGGGGAGGCGGGTGTCGAACGGGAGGCAGCCGGCCCCCCGGCCGTCGCCGCATCCGAACCGACGGGCGGCGGTCCCGCACCAGCCACCACCGACCCGGGGGGCATCACCGTTCCCGCCGCCGCCGCCGACGCCGCGGCGGATGCCTCCGACGGAGCCGGCCCGACCGGTGGTCGAGAGACCGACGCGGGGGTCCGGTTGCGACCCCGGCTGTCGGCCCTGCTGCTGGTTCTGGCACTGCTCGTCGGCGCGGGCGTCGCCGCCGTGGCCCTCTCCGGCGGCGGGCCGGACGACCGGGCGCGGGAGGACGAGGCGGCCGGGGGCGGCGCGGGGGCCGCGGCCGACGAGGAGCGCGCCCTGCTCCGTCACCCCTGCGACGAGCCCATCGCCATGGGCCGCCACGACGGCTGCGTCGAGGAGCTCCAGGAACTGCTCGTGGCCCGGGGGCTGCCGATGGTGGTCGACGCCCAGTTCGGCCCCGAGACGCTGCGCCGCGTCACCGCCTTCCAGGTCTTCGCGGGACTCGGGGTCAACGGTGTCGTCGGCGACGAGACGAAGCTCGCCCTGTACGAGTCGGACGTCGCGGTAGAGACACCGGAGGAGGACGAGCTGGCGGAACTCATCAGGGAGCTCTTCCCGGGCGAGGACGCCGACACCGCCGTGGCGGTGGCGGCCTGCGCGACGAAGTTCGACCCTCTCTACGTGCTCGGCAACGAGAACGGCACCCGCAACTGGGGGCTCTTCCAGATATCCGACAGCCGCCTCAACGACCTCCGGAGCACCCCGCTGGAAGCGCTCGACTGGGAGACCAACATCCGGCTCGCCCACGCGCTGTGGGAGCCGGAGGAGAGCTTCGAGCACTGGTCGCACTGCTTCGCCGGCATCGACCGGGTGCGGGAGGAGATGGCGGCGCGTGCGAGCGGCGAACGCGACCAGTGACCGGTGTCCGGCGACGGTGACCGGCGACGGGTCGGGGACGCGTCGGCGGTGGGCGGCGAATCCCCGCGGCGGCTCACCGGGGAGGCCGACCGCCACGGCGCGGTGGGTGGCTGGCGTGGTGGGCACCCGCACCGATGGCCTCCGGACGGGCCCCGAGGCCATCCGGTGCGCCTCGCGGCCCGGCGTCCTATGCTCGGAGCCGCTGCCGCACGGCGGCGCCGGCGCCGTGCGCACACCCCGCGGGCGGGCCGGACCCCGTCACGAGGACTCCCATGCCGGACCAGGAAACAGCCGATCCGCCGGGGCAGCGCAACCGTCCCGGCGAGCTGTCGCTCTCACTCGGGCTCGTCGCCCTGGTCTTCTCCTTCGTCCCTACCCTCGGCGAGCTGATCGCCGTCCCCACCGGCCTGGCGGCCCTGGTGCTCGGTGTGGTCGGGGCGCGCCGCTGTGAGCGCGGTGAGGCCGCCAACCTCGGCTGGTCGCTCGCGGGTGCCGCGTTGGGCGTGATCGCTCTGCTGATCGTGGTCCTGGTCATCGCGGTGGTCGGCAGCCCGGTGCGGTGAGGCGCGGTGCGCTGCCCCGGCCGGTCCGCCCACCCGCAGCCCACCACGTGCCGCAGCCCCCGCGCCCCCGCCGCCCGTCCCGGCCCGCGGTCCGCCGGCCGGGACCCCCGCCGCTACTGCGCGAGGAAGCGGAGCAGCTCCTCGTTGAACCGGTCCGCGTGCGTGACGTTCAGGCCGTGCGGCGCGCCCTCGACCACCACCAGCTGGCTGCCGGTGATCGCCTCGTGCGTCCGCCGGCCGCTGACCTCGAACGGCACGATGCCGTCGGAGTCCCCATGGATCACGAGTGTCGGCACGTCAACCGCCGCCACGTCCTGGCGGAAGTCCGTCCGTGAGAACGCGCCGATGCACTCCAGGGTCGCGGTGGGGGAGGCGGGCAGCGCCATCGCGACGGCCTCGGCGTGCTGTGCCGGCGAGACCAGGTCGGTCCGCTCCCCGGCCTGGTAGAACTGCGTGACGAACCCGTCGAGGAAGCCCGCGCGGTCGTCGCGGACGCCGTCCTCGAACCCCGCGATCGTGGCGTCGTCCAGCCCGCCGTCGGGGTTGTCCCCGGTCCGGTGCAGGTACGGCGGGACGGCGGCGGCCAGGACTGCGCGGCTCACCCGCTCGCTGCCGTGGCGGGAGAGGTAGCGCACGACCTCGCCGCCACCCATGGAGAAGCCGACGAGCGTCGCGTCGCGTACGTCCAGCGCCTCCAGCAGCGCCGCGAGGTCGGCGGCGAAGGTGTCGTAGTCGTAGCCGTTCGCAGGCTGCGAGGAGTCGCCGAAACCACGCCGATCGTAGGTGATCACCCGATGTCCCGCGGTGGTCAGCACCCCGGTCTGGGCCTGCCACGAGCGGCCGTTGAGCGGCCAGCCGTGGATCAGGACGACCGGGCGACCGGAGCCGCTGTCCTCGTAGTGCAGTTCGACGTCCTCGACGCCGGGACGCTCGCTCTTGACGGTGATCTCGGGCATGCCGCTCAACCTCTCCTCGGACCGCGGGACGCGGGGCGTGCTGCCCCGGCGTCGGGCCCGTGCATGTGGGCCCTGGTGCCGCCGGGGTTCCGGTCCCGGTTACCCGCCTCTCCCGTTCCACGCCCCGAAACCACCCGCCCCCCGCGTCGCGACCGCCCGATCGGACGCGTCGGCCACCCGTACGGCGCCCGCCCCGGACCGGACGGTCGGCGTGGAACACGTCACGTCGGGTGGAGAACTGCCGCGCGTGCTCGACGGACTGTCGGTCCGGAGGACCGCCCTCCTGCTCCGACGCGCCGTGCCGCGCACCTGCCGGCCGTCGGCGCGGCGGTCACGGCGGCGGCCGGGGCGCAACTCGGTTCGTCGAAGGTGCTGTTGCGGAGCTGCGCCCGAGCTGTCGGGCCGGTGGGGTTCGGCGCGGCCTTCCCGGGTGGGCGGCACGCGCGGCCCCCTCGGATGGTTCGCCGTCGTCGTCTTCGCGCCGGACGGGACGGTTTCCCGGACCGGGTGCCGGCGCCCCCGGCAGCGCGACCGCCGGTTGGACCGCCACCGTGCTGCTCACGGCCGTACGGGGCCGTACGCGGTGCTCGGCCCGCGGCGCTGCCGCATCCGCGCCACCCGTGCGGTGGGCGCCCGGCGGACCGGGCGGCAGGACGCCCGGCGGACCGGGCGCCCTGACATCGCGGCGTCGCGGTGCCGTCCGGGAGCGGCGCTCGGCGGCCGTCCGCCCGGGTCACTGCTCCGATCGGCGCTTGCGGGCGTGGGTGCGTGCCTTCATGCGGTTGCCGCAGGCCGCCATGGAGCACCACCGGGCGGTACCGGGCCGGCTGCGGTCGACGAGGAACAGGTTGCACTCCTCGTTGGCGCAGGGCCGCAGGCGCCCCGGCAGTTCGGTGGTGATGTGCGACCACGCGAGGACCAGACGCACCGCGAGCTCCTCCTCGGCAGCCGTCTCCAGCTGCCAGGACACGCCCGCGGGGGAGACCACGGGGCGCCGCCGGGCCGTGTAGAGCACGGAGTCGAGGATGTCCACGTTCCGGGAGGTGCCCCGGACCAGCGGATGCAGCGCGTCGCGCACCTGGCGGACGCGTTCGCACTCCTCCTGGGTGCCGTGACCCCCGAACCCCCGTAGCCATTCGGTGGCCCCCGGCGCCCGCAGCGCGTCGGTCGGGTTGCCCTCGACCACCGGGGCGCTGTTGAGGACGCCGATTAGCAGGTCCTCGTCCTCGATGGCGCTGCCGGCCACGGATCACCCTCCTTGACGTGACGAGTCGGGCTGTGCATCGTCAGCATAGCCTAACCGTTTAAATTTGATTAAGAGGTTATCGTGGTAGCTGTTCATCACCGGACCGTCGACGTGGACGGACTCACCGTCTTCTACCGGGATGCCGGCCCTGCCGACGCCCCCGTTCTGCTGCTCCTGCACGGCTTCCCGACCAGCTCCCACATGTTCCGGCACCTGATCCCCGCGCTCGCCGGCCCCTACCGCGTCATCGCCCCCGACCACATCGGCTTCGGCCGCTCCTCCGCCCCCGACGCGGACGACTTCGCCTACACCTTCGACGCCCTCACCGAGGTGACCCGGGGCTTCCTCGACGCCCTGGGCGTCGACCGCTACGCGATCTACGTCCAGGACTACGGCGCGCCCATCGGGTGGCGGCTCGCGCTCGCGTCCCCCGGGGCGGTCACCGGCGTCGTCTCCCAGAACGGCAACGCCTATGACGACGGGTTCGTGCCGGAGTTCTGGGAGCCGGTCTGGGCCTACGGGGCCGATCCGAGCCCCGAGAACGAGGCCCGGCTCCGTCCGGCGCTGGAGCGGGAAGCGGTCGAGTGGCAGTACACCCACGGCGTCCCCGACCCCACCGTCGTCGCCCCCGACGCCTGGGAGCACGACCTGGCGTTGCTCGCGCGCCCCGGCGTGGACCGCGCCCAGCTCGCCCTGTTCGCGGACTACCGGACCAACCGGCCGCTCTACCCGGCGGTTCACCGCTGGCTGCGCTCAAGTGGCGTGCCCGTACTGGCGATCTGGGGGTGCAACGACGAGATCTTCGCCCCGGCCGGAGCGGCGGCGTTCCGGCGGGACGCCCGCGCCCCGGAGATCGTGCTGGTCGACGGCGGGCACTTCCTGCTGGAGAGCCACCTGGACACCGTCGTCGGCGCCATCGAGGACTTCCGTCCCCGTGTGATCGGTGCCACGTCGACCGACGGGTGAGGGGGCGGGTACGCATCGGGGGTTGCGGGGTTGCGGGGTGACCGCGACGCTCGGCGGGGGCGGAGGGGAGGGACGGCGGGGCGTCCCGGTGGCGGTCCCCCGGGGCGCGGCGGGTGGTCCCCGGGCCTGGTGGGGGCCGCGCCCGACCGCGCGGCAGGGGCGCCGGAAACGGGCGGCCCTCCCGCGCGGTGGTGTGCCAGGATTCGGGGGAGGCCGTCCGTCGTGCATTTCCGCGCCGCGGAGTGAAATTCTTCACCGTACACCGCTCGCTACCTCGTGCTACTGTCGGTACCGGCTGTGGTTGTCGTCTCCCGGAACTCCGGGCTTCTTCGGCCCAATCCTCTGGTCGGCCGAAGCTCTTTTCTGTCACCGCTGTCCCGGAACGGGACGTCATCGCGACGACCATCGATGACCCGGTGTCCGCGCATCGCGGGTCGTCGGTGCACTGCCCCGAAGGAGACGTGGCGTGGCGTCAGGTACGGTGAAGTGGTTCGAGAGGGCGAAGGGTTCCTTCCTCGTTGCGTAGGTCGACCGAGGTGTTGACGGGTTCGCGGCCCGCTCCGATGTCGTCATCCCAGGTCGGCCACGGTCGTCCGAACACTCGAAGGTCGACGTCGCGCCCGAACTCCTGCCGGTCCGGTAGGGTCCGACGGCGGGCATCGACATACCCCTCCCGTTCCGAAGCTCACTGCTCGGCGGAGGTCCGACGCCCTCGGGGTCCGTGCCCCGGTCACGGGCGTTCCCCGTAGCGGCCCCGACCGGCCGCCGGCGGCCCCCGGGCCGACTGCCCCACGGCCCACACCCCGACGTCGAGAACACGATGTTCACCCCGGCGTCACCCAATTGTCCTTTGCGTTTCGTACCGGCCTCCCCGAGGCACGGAGCGACTGCGCATTCCACTCGGCTCGTACTTGTGATTCCCCGCGCTCACCCGCTGCGGATATTCCTTGATGCGTGCCGTATCAAGGAAGGTTCTGCATGAACCCCGCACGTACGAATGGCCGTTCATTCCGCTCCCGCCGGTCCGACGGCGGCTCCTACGGACCGGGCTCCGGTTCGGGTGCACGCCGTGGTGGCCGCTTCGGCTCGGGCGGCGGCGGCCGTTCCGAGGCCCCCAGCCGCTCGGGCGGTGGCGGCGGTCGCAACCGTCGTCCCGCCGCGGTCCAGGGCGAGTTCGCACTGCCGGAGACGATCACCCCGGCGCTGCCGGCGGTCGAGTCGTTCGCCGACCTCGACATGCCCAAGCCGCTCCTGGCCACGCTGACGACGCAGGGCGTCACCGCGCCGTTCCCGATTCAGGGCGCCACCCTCCCCAACACGCTGGCGGGCCGCGACGTCCTCGGCCGGGGCCGTACCGGTTCCGGCAAGACCCTCGCGTTCGGTCTCGCGATGCTGGCCCGCACTGCCGGTCAGCGCGCCGAGCCCCGGCAGCCGCTCGCGATGGTCCTGGTGCCCACCCGCGAGCTGGCCCAGCAGGTGACCGACGCGCTCACCCCCTACGCCCGCGCGGTCAAGCTCCGCATGGCCACCGTCGTCGGCGGCATGTCCATCGGCCGCCAGGCCAGCGCGCTGCGCGGCGGTGCCGAGGTCGTCGTCGCCACCCCGGGACGGCTGAAGGACCTCATCGACCGCGGCGACTGCCGCCTCAACCAGGTCGCGATCACCGTCCTGGACGAGGCCGACCAGATGGCCGACATGGGCTTCATGCCGCAGGTCACCGCGCTGCTGGACCAGGTCCGTCCCGAGGGGCAGCGGATGCTGTTCTCCGCGACGCTGGACCGCAACGTCGACCGCCTGGTGCGCCGCTACCTGACCGACCCCGTCGTCCACTCCGTCGACCCCTCCGCGGGCGCGGTCACGACGATGGAGCACCACATCCTGTACGTGCACGGCACGGACAAGCACCGCACGACCACCGAGATCGCGGCGCGTGACGGCCGGGTGATCATGTTCCTCGACACCAAGCACGCCGTGGACCGCCTCACCCGTGACCTGCTGGCCAGCGGCGTGCGCGCCGCCGCCCTGCACGGCGGCAAGTCACAGCCGCAGCGGACCCGCACCCTGGCGCAGTTCAAGACCGGGCACGTCACCGTGCTGGTGGCGACGAACGTCGCGGCCCGCGGCATCCACGTCGACGACCTGGACCTCGTCGTCAACGTCGACCCGCCGACCGACCACAAGGACTACCTGCACCGCGGCGGCCGTACCGCCCGCGCCGGTGAGTCCGGCCGCGTCGTCACCCTGGTGACCCCGAACCAGCGTCGCGACATGACCCGGCTCATGACGACCGCCGGGATCGTGCCGGAGACCACGCAGGTCCGCTCCGGTGAGCAGGAGCTGACGCGGATCACCGGGGCCCAGGCTCCCAGTGGTGTCCCCGTGACGATCGCCGCGCCGCCCGCCGCCGAGCAGCCCCGCAAGCGCGGCAGCAGCTCGCGCGGTCGCCGCAGCCCCGCCTCCGGCGCCCGCCGCCGCGCAGGCGTCGGCCGGCCGTCCTCCTCCGGCAGGGCCGCCTGACCGAACCCTCACGCGAAGGGGGCTCACGCCCCCTTCGCGCAAGGTCGAGCACACGACGCGCGACAGCTGAGTCGGTGCTCTGTCCGCAGCCGTGGAGCACGGCGGTGTCACGGACGCTCCCGTACCTGACACCGGCAGCCACGGCCGCGGTGGAACCATCCCGCTCCGCCCCTCCCACCTGTGAGGCAACATGCGCTGTGTCATCGCCCGCTTCCCGTTCGAGCTCACCGAGAGCAGCGTTCTCGGCTCGATGAAGGGCATCGAGCCCGAGGAGGTCACGGGTGCTTCCGTGACCATCGGCGACCGCGTCTACCCGGCGAAGCAGGTCGGGCAGATCGTCACCGGTCAGGACCGCCGCGACTTCAGCGCGGGCGAGGTCACGCGGGCCATGACCCGACTGGGCTTCACCTGCACCGAAGCGCCCGCGGCCCCGGCTGCCACCTCGGCCCCCGCGGCGCCGCGCAGCCCCATGGAGGAGGCCAACGCCCTCTTCGGCCCGCCCGCCTCCTCGTCCTGACGGGGTGCTCCGACCGTCGTCCCCGAGGGGCCGACCGCGCCGGGGACCACCGGTCGGAGCGGCTCGGAACTGAACGACGCCCGTACCCGTCGACCGCGTCAGCGACGTGGTCGCACGGTGGCCGGGGGACACATACCTGACCGCTCCCCGGTGCGACCCGCCGGTGCGACGGGATCGCGCGGGTGCCGCCGGAATCCGCGGTGATCGGGACCGTGTCGAGACCGCTCCCGTCGTTCTCCCGCGCGCCGGGCTGGGCCTCGGAGAGCCCTCCGCCGCGCGCACCGGCTTCGGGAGAGGTCCCGGAGCCCGAGGACCCTTCGACGCCGTGGTCACACCGTGAGCGCGTGTGTGAGGCCCCACGCCGGGTCCGCGACGCCGGCTACGGCCCTCTGCTGCGTTGTCAGGAACGCCCGAACACAACCCGGTACGAGGGCGCCCCTCCGCCCTGCAGCAGACCGCATTTGACGCCGCGAGCTGATCCGACGCGGTCCCCCTGACGACTGGGTTCGGAGCGTTCACGAGCGTTGGCGTCATCTGCGTGGCAGAAGTCCCGTGGACCGCTTCCGCTGAGGCTCCGTGGCGAACGCGGAGCGGTTCGGAACGCACGAGCCCCACCTGCCGCACATGACGGGCAGGTGGGGACACCCCCGGCTCAGAAGGTCTTCGCGAGCTGGTGGCGGGTCGCGAAGGCGATGGCGACGGCGGCCAGCAGGACACCGAACGCGCAGAGGAACGCCATCTGCGTGCCGACGAGAGTGATGACCAGGCCGCCGATCTGGGCACCGAGTGCGGATCCGCCGAGACTGATCGTGGAGGACCAGGTGAATGCCTCGGTGACATGGCTCTGGCGTGCGGTCCGCGAAATGATCTCGTAGAGGATCACCGTCATGGGCGCCTCGAAGGAGCCGAGAACGACCAGGACCAGGCCCATCGACCAGCTGTCCCAGACGAGTACGGGCAGAAGGGCGCCCGCGGTGACCACCAGCAGGCCCACTCTGACGGCGAGCTTGAGGGACCAGAGCCGATTGCGGCTTCCGTACCAGAGTCCGCCGAGAATTCCGCCGACGCCGAACGCCGCATAGAACAGCCCGACGTTGCCGGCCGAGCCCTGATCATCGGCGAAGGCGGGCAGCGCGACGTTGTAGATCCCGGTCCTGACGGCGGTGCAGGCGACCAGTGCCAGCACCAGGAGCAAGCCCCACGAGCGGAGTGCGCCGAGGGGGTCCCGCTCGCTCGGGGTGGCGGGCTGGGTTCGCGAAGCCCGGGTCGTCGCGAACCCGATGGCGCCCGCGGCGGCGAGCAGGCCCCCCACGACGATGGCCGCCCCCGGGCTGCTCAGGAGGAGCATGACGCTGAGCAGAAGCGGCCCACCGATGAGGAAGAAGTTGAACAGAACCGTCTCCAGGGAGATGCCCGCCCGCTCCAGCTCGCCCGTCCCGCGCCACAGGGCGCGGATGCAGCCGCTGATCGGCGGAACCGTGGCGCCCGCGACGGCCACGCACACCAACTGGGAGGCCAGGGAACCGGACTCGAAGGCGACGAAGCCGATCAGCGACGCCGGGTACACGACGCCCGTGATGAGCAGCACGTTCGTCTGCCCGTACCGGTCGACGCGACGGGCGATGAGCGGAGCGAACAGTGCGGTGCCCAGGCTGTACGCGCCCAGGAACAGGCCTGCCGAGAGGTAGCCGGCATCCCTCGAGGTGGTGAAGACCACCAGGGCGAGGCCGACCAGGTAGAAGGGGAATCTCCCGACGACACTCCAGAACAGGGGGGCCCGCATGGTTCTGCTGCGCGCGGCGGCGACGAGTCGGTTCCCGCCGGACGGGGGCGCCGGGGAGCTCTCGGGATCGCTGGGGATCGTGGCGTCGGCAGAAGATGCCATGGTGTGTCTCACTTCGGGAAGGTTGCCTCCTGCGAGCGCTTCACAGCTTCACAGGTGACGCGGTTGTCGAGTGTGCTCACGAGGAACGCGGGGTCACGCGCTGCCGTCTGACGCGGGGAAGACGCCGTAGGGGTGGCGAGCCATGGCGATGGCGAGGTCCTGAACGGCGTATGCCGTCAGGTAGTAGGCCATGGGGGCTGCGTAACGGGCCACGGTGAGCGTGAACTCGGTCTCTCCGTGGCCCTGCGGCCCGATGTCAACCCTGCGCAGCTGCGGCGCGACCGTGCAGTACTCACGTCCGTACTTGGCGACGAAGAGGCTGAGGTGCACGATGCCCGGGCGGGCGTCGTGCACCTCCACGCGCACCTGCTGGTCACTTCCCTGGAGCAGATCCTCCTCGGCGTGGATCCGCAGCGAGGGGCCTGTGGGCAACCGGAAGGACACGTCGCTGCACCGCGTGCAGATGACGCCCTCGGTGTCGAGCGCGGTGGGTACCAGAGCACGCCGAACGAAGCGCTCGGCAGGTCGGCCGCACTGACAGCGCACGCTCGCGAGTGACGAGGAGTCGATACTGCTGCGGTCTCCGAAGTAGCCGAAACAGCCGCTGAATTCGTTCTCGGGGTCACCGACGAACCGCTCTGCGATGGCCAGGTCGAGCGACTCCAGGTCGTCGACGAGGTCGCGGGTCTTCGCTGCCCGGTCGTGCACCGCCTGGGACTCCCTGGCGACCTGGCTGTCGACCCTGGTGGCCAGGTTCTCGAGCTCGTTTCGCAGCGGGTTGTCGAGCCGCAGGAGGCCGCCGGCCAGATAGGCGGTGGCGCGTGCGGAGGTGGTCAGCAGCAGCGGTTCCGGCATCAGCGAGGGCGGCTCCGGCCTGTCGGCTTCTTCGTCGTCTCCCATGCCGAAGTGGACGTATGCGGGGGAGGGGCCCGCGGTGCGGATGCTGGAGTTGAACGCTGCGGCGGAGGAGCCGTGCGCGAGGACCGTTTCCATCCAGGAAGCGTTCTCCGCGCGCCCGACGTCGTGTGCCGTGATCGCGGCCACGACGTCCCTGGCGGTGCCGTCGATCGCGTTGAGCATCAACTGGTACTTGGGGTCGTAGATGGCCGCGTCGGTGAATGGGCCGTTGTTGCACGAACTCAGCACGACCTCGGCCGCGCGGATCTCGCGCAGTTGGATCAGCTTGTCCAGCGGGCGGTAGCAGGTGGGCTCGTCGGAGTACGCGCAGATCGGCCCGATGACGTTCTCCCTGCGGGGAGCCAGGGAGTTCAGGCCGCAGATGGTGTAGTCGGCGAGATTGAGGGAGTCGTCCTTGCCGTGCCCCTGGAGAAGGAGGCGGCTCCAACGGGTGCCGAGGATCTCGGACCTGACATCCGCGGTCTCCATGTCCCGCGCGTCGAGGAGGCGGATGCCGCTGCGCGAAAGCCCGCGGTCCACGGCGGTGAACACTCCGAGCTCCCGTACGTCCGAAGCCTTGCGGACGTACTGCTTGGCGGTGAACCAGGCGAGGGACGCCGCGTCCCGGCCGGTCAGGATCCTCAGACGCACATCGGGCCGGTGGTCGGCGGCGCGCAGCAGGGGCCAGACGGTGTCCACCGTGAGGTGCTCGTACAGACCGGCGATCAGCAGGGAGTGCACCTCGCCCGGGCCGGCGCCCTCACCAGCCTCCCGGTCTCCGTGCTCACTCCGCGACGCCCGCGGGAAGAGCGTGTCGAGCAGGTCGGAGCCGACCTCCCCCTTGTCGAGCCAACGGTCGGCGAGCGGATCGATGAGCGCTATCAGACCGGCGGGGAGCGCTTCGGGTCCCAGCATGACGCCGTACGAGCAGGCGACCGGTCGGCGTGCCTTCCCGTAGACACTCGCCGCGCAGGCAGCGGAGGCCGCGAGATCGACTCGCCCGTCGGTCCAGACCGGGACTCGCGTGCGGGCCGTGTCCGCGAGGAAGGTGTCAACGGCGGCGGCGTAGGAGGAGCCGTCCTCCAGGAGGGAGAAGGGCGAGGCCGACATCGTCGCGGTATCGCCCCCGGGAACACGGATCTCGGACTGCGCCACGTATGACTCCTTCACGACGGAATTCAGCCTCGGGGAAGCGACGATCCGGAGCCGTGGTGTTCGGCGGGCGAAACCGGACATCTCGCGCCACGTGTCGAGGTACCAAGACGGTACGTCCGGTCCGGTGTCCCGTGTATCCGCAGCACGTTCAGGTACGAGGACACCTGACGCTTACCCCTTCCCGGTGTGCCTGCGCGCCTCGCTTACGCCGGCCGACGCCACGTCGGCACAGCTCGCCGAGTGCGGCACGAGCGATCCTGTCGTTCTGCCGGAAGAATTCGTCGTTGCTCCTGGGGACCGGGAATCGGCCGGATGCGACACTTCCCGAGAACAGCACGCCCGCACCGAAACGGCTCTCGTGGACGCTTCCGTCGGCGCGCTTCAGGTGATTGAGGGAATCGGTGTCGATGAGCCCGGCCGCATTGATGACGTCCGAGGGGTACCGGTCACCGCCGGGGACCGATGGGGTCTCTTCTCTGATCTCACCGCGCCGGATCAGCTTGCGCAGCAAGGGGTCGCTCACGCGGTGGATGGTGCGCTCCGGGAGCCGGGCCTCGATGAGGGACCGGGCGGCGGTCGACCCGTCGAGGCTGCCCGACCGTGCGTGGAACAGCCCGTCGTGAGTGGTCACCGCCATCTCCGAACCAAGAAACCTGACGACACCGGCTCGCGTCAGGGAGAGCAGCTCCTCCAGCCGCGGTCCGGGTGGTCCGCTGGTGAGAAATCGGCAGAAGTCGAGAAACGCCGGCAGGTCCCGCTCCCAGGAGGTGAGGGAGATTCTCTTGTCGTCGACGAGTTCGACCAGCGTGGAGAAGGCGGAGAACAGGCCGTGCACCATCGCCAGGTCCGCGCTGTACCGAGGATCGCGTCCGCGTTGCACCCCTGTGGCGATGTAGTCGACCATCCAGCTCTGCAAGGCGTCCGAGTCGGGGAACTGGCGGCCGGTCAGGGGGCGGGCCGTCTCCTCCAGGTCGATCCGGTCACCGTCGAGCCGCACCGCCCGGTCGACCAACTCCTTGAGTTCCGGTCCGTCCCAGTCGAGGGTGTCGAGACGGTGAAGGAACTGGCGGGCCTCCATGGCGAGGAGTTCTTGGTGCGATGCGGCGAGCTCGCGATAGCCCGCGTGGGTGACTTCGCGGGCGATCAGCGGCCAGATGTCCACGGCGAAGTCCAGAGGGCGGTCACCGAGAGCGGCCAGCGCCGCGGCGTCGAGGTGACCGAACGACTCCGGAGGTGAGCCGGCCAGGCTGTAATGGGTCTTCGACCAGTACGGGACGCCGCGCCGCGACCCCACGAAGAGGATGGGTTCCCTGCCGGACGGGGTGTAGCGCAGCTCTCCGGCGTCATCGCGATGGAATGCGCCGCCGCGCCCGGAGGTCAGCAGCACGACGGTGTCGATGAAACACAGTCCAAGGCCTCGCACAATAACCGGTTCGCCGGCCGGTATCCGTTCGAGGGAATGATCAGCCGTCGATCCCGAGGGCAGGTAGTGCAGGTCGTGGTCGGCCGCGTATGTCGTCAGGCGCGCCTCTTCCCCGTCCGGTTCGACATCGACGTTCCCTTGGGCGAACAGCACGATCTCGACGTCCAGCGGCGGAAGACCGTCCGCCAGGACAACGCGCTGCCGGCCAAGGGGAAGGTCGTGCACGTCGACGGCTCGGCCCACGTGTGCATGGACCTGTACCTGCGGGCTGCCGTCGTCGGCCAGCTTCCGGAAGACCCACGACAGATAGTCGCTCTGTGTGCGACGGGTGGTGAACCAGCCGGCGTGCATCATCCCCGCCTCGGCCGCGGTGGAGGGGGAGTGCCGAAATCCTTCGGGCGACGAGAGGGAGTCGGTGGCCAGTTCCTGGGCCCATTCACTGAGCGTGGGACCGGGGACGATCGGGCCGTCGCATGCGACGGTCTCGTCGGTGTACATGGTGCAGCTGCCGGCGGTGGTGTTCATCCACAACAGCGGTGACTGCCGGGATCGCCAGATACGGCCGCCCCCCGGTGGGTGGGGATCAATGATGTGGACGTCGATCGTCCGGCCCGGCGCACACTCGGCAGCATTCGCGATGAGACGTTCGAGAAGGGAGGTACCACGGGGGCCGGCACCGATGATTGCCACTGCCAGTGAACTCGTCATATTCCGTTCCTACGCCTCGGTCACGGTGGGGTCGTATCGCACGGGCGTGAACGATGCGGCATGTGAACGAGCAGTACGGCGCATCCATCACGGGACCCGTGGGTCACGCGGCGTTCTGCGCGCGCCCGTCGATCAGCGCGGCGAGCTCCGCGACGGTGGCGTCGCCGACCAGCTCACTCATCTCCAACTGGACCGAGCTCTCCCGGAGGACGCGGTACTGCACGCCGACCGTCTGCAGCGAGGTCGCGGCGAGGTCGCGCAGGGTCCGCCCGGCGACCTCCTCCGACTCCGCCAGCCGCAGCACCTCACGGACGGTGGTCTGCAGCCACGACAGCGTGGTGGTCTCGGCTTCCTGGTTGTTCCGCACTTCGGTGACTCCTTCGGTGAGTGAATGGGGGCGAGGCCGCTCATACGGCCCTCAGCAGGACGCACATCCGCAACCCCGACACACTCGACGCCAGCAGATAGAGCCCGTCCGGGCGGATGCCGCCGACCGACTGCCGGTCGGCGAGATTGATCAGCGGGTCCGCGGCGAAGCAGTGTCCGACCCTCGTGATGTTCGAGGTGTCCAGCTGCGACGGGCGGAACCCGGCCTGGACCTCCTTCATCATCACGATCGGCAGGAAGGTGTTGTGGTGCAGCAGGCTGTCGATCTGATCGATGCGGATACCGGTCTCGGCGAACAACCGCTGGTTGGCCGCCTTGGCCAGGTCGGCGCTGATCTCGGTGCCTCGGAGCATGGAGGCGGGGTCCTGGGCGTGCGCGTCGCCGACCCACTCGTAGGACTCGGGTGCGCCGTCCACCCGTCGCGCGACCAGGCAGGCGGCTGCACCGTCGCTGAACAGGGCGAAGTCGGCCAGCCGCGCGGACTCGTCGGGCACCGCGTCGGTGGTGATCACCAGCACGGTGCGGTGCCGGCCGGCAGCAACCATCGCGGCGGCCGTCTGCAGACCGGTGAGCAGGGAGGCGCACCGGTTCAGGGTGATCCCGGTGACCGGGACGTCGCCGAGTTCGAGGCCGTGCAGGACTGTCGCGATCAGGTCACCGTGCTCCCCGACCTCGCTGGGGAACGTGCTGGAACACAGCACGAGCGCGTCGATCTCGTCCGGGGCGGCGCCCGCCGCGCCAAGCGTCTGCCGTCCGGCCCGTACGGCGAGCGTCGCCGTGTCGAGTTCCGTACGGTGCACGGAGCCCCAGCCCCACATCGTGGCATCGGGCACCATCCGCCGCTCGTCCACGAATGCTGCGAATCCCTTGATCTCGGAGTGATCCGTCTCCACCTCGCCGAGTACATATCTGGGTGAGCGCAGCACCACGTGCCGGTCTTCTGTCTCTTCCATGTCAGTTCAACCGTCTGCGCAGGAAGTCGGCGATCAGGCGCATCGCGTTCCGGGACGTTTCCAGAACGGCCGAAAGCTGGAGAAAGCCGTGCGGAAGATCCTTGTGCGGGTGGAACTCCACCGGCACATCCGCGCGTGAGAGGATCTCCGCGTACTCCTCGCCCTCGTCGTACAGCGGGCAGTACTCGGCCGTCAGCAGCAGAGTCGGCGGAAGTCCGGTGTGGTCGGCCGCCTTGGCCGGTGAGGCATAGGGCGATTCGCCGTCCGAGGATTCGGCGAGGTAGTGCTCCCAGAACCAGGCCGACGATCTCGCGTTGAAGAACATCGGATCGACGTTCTCGCTCATGGACCGCGTCGTGGCGTCACTGCGCGTCGGCGGATAGACGAGCACCTGCGCGGAGACCGTCGGTCCCTCCCGGTCCCGGGCCATCAGGGCCATGACCGCGGCGAGGTTACCGCCGGAGCTGTCTCCGGCGACGGCCATGCGGGCGGGGTCGGCGCCGAGCTCGGACGCGTGCTCCCCCACCCACCGCACGGCGGCGTAGCAGTCGTCGATGGCGGCCGGGAAGGGGTGCTCGGGAGCGAGCCGGTAACCGACGGACACGACCACACAGGGGGTCAGGTCGGCCAGTGCACGGCAGATCGCCTCGCAGGTGTCCAGGGAGCCGACCACCCAGCCACCGCCGAAGAAGTACACCACCACGGGGAGCGGTGCGTCGCCCTCGCGCTGCGGGCGGTACACCCGCAGCGTCAGCGGACCCACCGGACCGTCGATGTCGAAGTCGAATACCTCTTCGGGTTCTTTCACCCAGTCCCAGATCTCGGCTTCGGTCTCCCGATCCGCTACCCGGGCCCGGTTCACCGACATGGTGTAGAGCGGTGTGAATCCGGTGCTGACACGGTAGTCGCGGATTCCCGCGTAGAGCGGATCAAGCGGCATGAAGAATCCCTCAGCTCCCAGGCCTGCATCAAGAAAATCCGAACCGAGAACGAGAGTGGCACAGCGCCGGACCGCGCCGGGTAACCGAGGTGATGAGCCCCGGCGGGGCCGGGTCAACGCGATGTGTCCGTTCCGCGAACCTGCCGCGGACGCGGCGGAATCCGGTGGGGTCGTAACGTCCTCGTCCGGTGCTGCGGCTGGACAGGCCCACTGCGCGGACCCACGCGGAGGCCACGGCCGGGGACCCCGGCAGGCATTCTCGGGCCGCGGCGCGCGGCGTCGTCGGGAAGCGTCACCCCGAGGGAGTGGTGGCCGAAGTTCGTTCCTGATAGTTCGACAGGCGACAGGAGAGAACCAGTGAGTGACTTCGAAGGACTCGTGGCGATCGTCACGGGTGGCGCCCAGGGGATCGGCCTGGCCACGGCGAGACTGCTGAGCAGCAGGGGCGCGACGGTCGCGGTCCTCGACCTCAGGACGGACGGCCTGCCGGACGGCGTCTTCGGCGTCCGGGCCGACGTCGGCGACGACGCCCAGGTCGAGGCGGCGGTGAACGCCGTGGTCGAGCGGTTCGGCCGCCTCGACATCGTCGTGAACAACGCCGGCGTACCGGCGGTCGGTGACGTCGCCACCAACAGCTCCGAGGAGTGGCTGAACGTCCTGAACGTCAACGTGGTCGGCATGGTCCGGGTCGCCCGGTACGCCCTGCCCCACCTGCGCCGCTCGCCCGCCGCGTCGATCGTCAACACCTGCTCGATCGTCGCGTGGGCCGGCCACCAGACGCGAACGCTGTACTCGGCCAGCAAGGGCGCTGTGTACTCGCTGACCCTTGCCATGGCGACCGACCACGCCCGCGAGGGAATCCGTGTCAACTGTGTCGCGCCCGGTACGGCGGACACCCCGTGGGTGGAGAAGCAACTGCAGGGGACCGAGGACCCGGAGGCCGCCCGGGAGTCACTGCTCGCGTTCCTGGCGCCGGGCCGCCTGGTGACCGCCGACGAGGTGGCCGGCGCCATCGCCTACCTCGCCAGCCCGTTGTCGAGCGCCTCCGTCGGCATGATGCTCGCCGTGGACGGCGGCCAGCACAGCCTGCGCCCGCGGCCGCAGGGCCAGCAGCATCTCATCGGGCGCTGAGCCGCACAGGGCCGCCGGCCCCGGGACCACGTCCGTGGTCCCGGGGCCGGATCCGTCAGCCGGGTCCCGCCTTCTGCGGGAGGACGTGCAGTTGCTGCGGCACGGTCGACGGGTCGCCCGGCCACAGCCGCATCTCCCCCAGGTCCGGACGCAGGATCACCGCCGCGACCGTGCGTTCCCGCCGGATGTCGCCGTTGTCCGGCACCAGGATCGGGGGCGTTGCGAGGAGCCGGTGATGGCGCTCCGTGTCACCGGCCTCGGGGATGCCCGCGTCGAGGACCGTCCGGCGGCGCCGCTTGGAGGAGTTCTTGGCGAAGACGTTGATCTCGTCCTGCTCGGCGAGCTCGGCGTTCAGGAAGTGGTTCGTGTGCACCAGGGCGTCACCGTCGAGGACGCGGCGTCGTGCGACCGTGGCCTCGACGCACACGGTCCGGTCCACGCCGCAGATCATGAACGCCCGCGAGCTGGCCAGCGGCAGCCCCCGGATGGTTTCGACGGCCTGCTCGACCGTGTCGGCGGTGTCGAGGACATGGCGGATCGCCAGGTACGGCGGCACGCCCGGTCGCCAGTCGCCGCCGAGGACGAGGTTGATGCCCACGGCGATCCCGGCGTCGTTGACACCGAGGTAGCCGAGGAGACCGGCGAAGCTGAGCACCAGGGAGCGGTGACGAGGCCCGGAGACCGACAGCACGGCGATCTGGTCGTCGAGGTCGCCGTTCAGGTCGACCGTCTGCGCGAGCACTGGCTGCCCGCCGCCGACTGAGGCGTACGTCGTGCAGTCCCCGGCTGTGGCCCGGCTGTAGCCGATCAGCTCGCGGCGCAGTTGCAGCAGCCAAGCTGCGTCGCGTTCGAGCCCGGCGCCCTCGGCGAGTCCGTCGATCTCGGCGGCGAGGTCCGGCAGTGCTCGGGCCGTCACCGCGCGGTGGGCCGCGATGTCGGGCCGCAGCGCGTCGAGGACGGCCGGCCGGTCGGTCAGGTGGCCGAGACGGGCCAGAGAGTCCTCGAGGAAGCCGTGGAGCCGCCCGGCCAGCGCATGCCCGTGCAGCAGACCACGGGCATGCGGCGAGCCGGACAGGTTCAGGAGCGGCGCGTCGGTCACGCGCACGGGCTGACCGCCCTGCCGTCGCGGCGGATCTGGTCCGCGATCGAGGGCCATTCGGGCCGGAGCACCGAGTAGTAGATCGCGTCACGCCTGCGGCCCTCGGGCATCGGGTTGAAGCTGCGCATGACGCCTTCCTCGTAGGCGCCGATCTTCCGCAGCCCGGCGCGGGCCTGGACGTTGAGGACGTCCGTCTTGAACTCGACGCGCTCGGCGCCCAGGACGTCGAACGCGTGCTGGAGCAGCAGGTACTTGGCCCAGCGGTTGATGCCCTTGCCTTGGAACTCGACGCCGAGCCAGGACCAGCCGATCTCCAGCCGGCGGTCGGCTTCGCTGAGATTCCCGTAGCTGGAGCTGCCGGCGACCCGCCCGGTGCTGTTGTCGACGATGACGTGGACCGCACGCCGGCCGGCGGCGTGGTCAGCGAGCATGGCGTCGAAGAACGGGTCGAAATCGTCGTCGCACGCGACGCGGGAGACGAAGTAGGTCCAGATCCGGTCGTCGTACGCGATCTCGCGCAGCGGCTCGCGGTCCTTTTCCGAGACCGGGTGAAGTTCGACGTGCTCGTTTGCCAGGGAGGTGGAGGCGTGCCGGCTCCAGGCGTGGTGGGTCAACGAACTCATCCCCTCGGGGCGGCGTGGGGGCGGAGGGTGTCGACGACGTCGCCGAGGGTGCGCATCCCGGCGAGGTCGTCCTCGGTGAAGTTGTCGAGACCGATGTCCGCCGCCCTGCACAGGGAGGTCAGGAAGAGGACTTTGTTGAGGGAGGTGATGCCGTACGTGTCCACCAGGTTCTCGCCGAGGTCGAGGCTCGCGGGGTCCGGGTGGTCGCGCAGCACGTGGGAGAGCTTCTCGCGGGCCAGGGTGTCGAGGTCAGTGGACAAGGAGACCTGCCTTCGGGTCGTCGATCCGGTCGCTGTAGCGGCCGGCGATCTGCTTGCGGATCGGTTTGAACTGCGAGGTGAGGAGCCCGCCCTCGACGGTGAACGGCTCGTCGGCGACGATCACGCGGATGATCCGCTCGTCCCGCTCCGAAACGGCGTTGACCGCGGCCAGGGCGTCGCGGATCGCGGCCGTGTCGACCGGACCCGGGTGGGGCGAGACGACGGCGACCAGGCCGGCCGGGCTTGGGCAGTACACGACGCATTCGGCCACCGCGCCGGTGTCGCGGAACCGCGTCTCGACCGGCCTGACGATGATCTTCTTGGCGTTGTCGAGGACGATGACGTCGTCGCTGCGGCCGAGGATGTAGAGGTATCCGTCCTCGTCGAGGCGGCCGAGGTCCCCGGTGCGCACCATGCCGCCCGGCTGGAACATGCGCTCGCTCTCGCCCGGGGCGGCGTACGTGTAGGCCGTGTTGACGGGATGGTCGCTGCGGACGCAGACGATGCCCTCGGCGTCGATGACGACCTCCTTGCCGGGCAGTGCTCGGCCGACGCTGCCCTCCCGGTGGGCACCGGGATGGTTCTTGGTCGTGATGCAGGTCTCGTTGAGGCCGTAGCCCTCGAAGATCGTGAGGCCGACCTCACCGTAGAAGCCGAGCGTCGCCGGGTCGGCGGGCGCCGAACCCGTCCACAGGTAGCGGATGCGGTCGCCGAAGAGCTCGGCGGCGGCCTCGGCCGGCTCGACGCCCCCGGCGATGACGCCTTCGATGTGCCGCTTCGCCGTGTCGAAGAAGGCGGGGACGCCCATGACGACGGTGGGACGGACGGACGGCAGCACGGCGAAGACGGACTGGTACGTCGTGATCGTGATGTCATGGCCCCAGTGCAACGCCGAGTACAACCAGTAGCGTTGCTGGAGCAGCGAGAGTGGCAGAAACGTCAGGATGTTGTCGCCCGGCCGGTGCGCGAACAGGCTCTGCACGGCGTTCAGCGAGGAGTCGATGCTGCCGACGGTCGCCTCAAGCCCTTTGGGGGTACCGGTCGACCCGGACGTGAACTTGACGGTCGTGCACTGCGTCGCGGTCCACTGCTCCGGCTCGAACCCGTCGGGGTCCTCCTCGGCGTAGTCGGCGACGGTCGATATCGGCAGGACCCCGGACGGAGCGTCGTCGGGCAGCCGGGTGTCGGTGTAGAGGGCGTCCAGGCCGTAGCGCCGGACCAGGTCGGCGCCGGGGCTGAACTTGCCGGGTTCGAACCCGGCGGTCTGCGCGCCGAGCATGAGCGCGGCGACGTCGAGCAGCACCCATTCGAGCCGGTTGGCCGAGAGGATGCCGATACGGTCGCCCGCGCCGACGCCCCGGCGGTGCAGCGCCCCGGCGACGGCCCTGGCCCGGTCGTGGAACGAGGACAGCGGCACCGTGGTGCGGTGGCCGAGCGCGGTGATCGTGAGGGAGCCGTCGTGTGTGGGCCGCTCGGTGATGATGCGGTTGATGATCGATGCGGTCATCGCTGCTCACCGGTGCCGAAGAAGCGGGTGTCCGTGAGGGTGCAGCGGCTGCCGGGCTCGACCATACCGACCGTGTCGCACCAGGCCTCGATGGCCGGGATGCCGAGGGCGGCGGCGAGCTTGGCCGAGAAGCGCGGCATCAGCGGTGCCGACGTCGTGGCGAGGAGGCGGGCGGCGGCCAGTTCGAGCGCGAGGGCGGTGCGGGCCTCGGAGCTCCACCGGCCGTGGTGCGTCAGGGCCGACTGCCGGCGGGAGAAGGCGCGGACGTCGGTGACCATGCCGTCGAGCGCGGTAGCGGCGGCCGTCAGCGAGAACCCCTCCGGGTTGAGGGCGGCCGTCACCTCGTCGAGCCGTATCGACAGGCGGGTCAGGAACGCGGTGTGCTCGGTCGTCCAGGTGCCCGCGTCGGGGGCCACGCCGTCGCCGTGCTTCTCCACGCGCTCGCCGAGACCGGTGAGCCACTTCTGCCAGGCGCCGACGAGGACGTCTGCGCAGGTGCGGTCGAACTCGGCGCGACGGAAGTCGGTGCGCTCGCCCTCCGGTCGGGTGCGGGAGAGGTGGTAGCGCACCGCATCCACGGTGTCGGGCGTGAGGATGTCCTTGCCCCAGATCGCGTGCCGCCGACTTGTGGAGAACTTCTGGCCCTCCAGCAGATAGAACTCGTTGACGTGGTAGTCGATATCCGGCTTCCATTCCGGATGGGCGAGCCCGTACAGCACGGGGTAGAGAATCGCGTGGTAGAAGCTGTTGTCGTACCCGAAGAAGTGGACGATCTTCCAGTCGTCGGACGGCGCCTCCTTCGACCACTGCTGCCCCGTCCCGGCGCCGAGCCGCTCGATGCCGTGCAGGAATCCGTGGCTCATCTCCGGCCAGACCCAGATGACCTGTCCGTCCAGGTCGTCACCCGGGGGCCGCACGCCCCAGTCGGAGGGGTGTGACACCGGTAGGTCGAGCGTCTCGCGGGCGAAGACCCGTTCGGCCAGCTCGCGCAGCCGGACCGGGACGCGGCCCCGCTTGTGGTGGTCGGCGACGGTGTCGGAGAACTCGTGCAGCGGCAGGGTGTAGCGCACGACCTCGCCGGTCTTCGGCGCGGCACCGCTCAGGCGTGAGGACGGGTCGACGAGGTCGGCAACGAGGTTCGGTTCGCCGCACTCCTCGCAGATGTTGCCGCCCGCGGCGTGCGAGCAACTGGGGCAGCTGCCCGCGACGTCGACCTCGTAGAGGTACTCGCCGGTCTCGGCGTCGAGCAGGGCGGGCGTCGCCCTGGGGCGGACGTGCCCGGAGTCGACGAGCCGGCTGAAGTAGCGCTGAAGACCCTCGCGGTAGCCGTCCTCCGTGCTGGTGGCGTAGTACTCGTCGACGCTGATGTCCATGGCCGCGAGCGTCGCGGCGATCTCGGCCGAGAAGTGCGCGGCGACCTCGGTGGACGTGGAGTCCTGACGCGCGGCGACGGCCGTGACGTAGCTCTGGAAGTCGTCACTGCCGGTCAGGTGCCACGCCTGGTTGCCGATGAGGCGCTGGTAGCGGACGTAGACGTCGGCGCCGAGGTAGGGGCCGGAGAGATGGCCCAGATGGAGGTCCCCGTTCGGGGTCGGCGGCGTCGAGAACACGAACTGGGGACGGTCGGTCGGATTCGCACGGGCGCGCGATGTCGCCGATGCGCGGGCGCGGGCCGAGTCGCGCCAGTACTGGGTCAGGAAGACCAGGTCCGTCTCGCCGGTGTTGGCGATGGTGTGCGACTCGAAGGGCTCGAAGAGGGCCACGGTGCCCGAGCGGATCGGGTGGCTGCGGCCGTCCACGGTCAGCTCGCCCGCACCGGCGACGATGACGAAGAACTCCGTCTCGTCGTGCCGGTCGGGGTGTGAGGTGGCCCCGGGGGCTACTCGGCCCCAACCGGCACCGACACCGAGACCCTCGACGGGGGACATCTCGATGCCGAAGGAGTCGGACAGTTCGGATTCGCTGTACTGGTTGAGGATCATGACTGCCTCCGTGGCGGTGGGGAGGTCGGTGTGGGATGCAGGGCGGCCACGGTCTCGGCGGCGATGGCCGGGGCCAGTCGGTAGCCGGAGCCGTTGGCGGCCCCGGCGAAGACCAGGCCGGGCAGCAGCTCGGCGACGACGGGTTCGCGCCCGGGGCTGTAGGCGTCGCAGAACACCCGGCCGGAGGTGCACCGGGACGTCAGGCCGGGCGCGAAGCGGCCCAGAACGGCCCGGGCGTCGTCGAGGTCGGACGGCGCCAGGACGAGGTCGGCGTCGTCGGGGGCGACGTCCCAGCGGTCGCAGGTGTAGCTGAAGAGGTGGTGGCGGCGCTCGTGGAGCGGCAGGAGGAACGCGTCCTCGTCGTGGAACACCACCAGCGGATCGCCGGGCGCGGGGACCTCGTCGAGATGGGCAGCCACGATCTTCTTGACGCGCAGCCCGAGCGGAGCGACAAGATCGGCCCAGGCGGGCTGCGCGATCCACGGACCGGGGGCCAGGACGACCCGGCGGGCGAGCAGACGCTGCCCCTGGGCGAGAGTGAGGCGATGATGCCCGCCTCCGACGGCGAGGTCCGTGACCTCGGTCCCTTCCAGAACGGTCACGTGACCGCGCAGCTCGGCCAGAACGCGCTCGGCGACTCCCTGGACGTCGGCGTACTGGCACCCGGCCAGGTCCCAGGCGCGGGAGCCCGGCGGTACCGCCCAGCCGCGGGGGCGGGAGGAGGCCTCACCGAGACGCAGGTAGGCGGCGGCGACCGCGTCGGCGTCGCCTGCCGCGACCACGGTCGCCGGCACCGCGCGTATCGGCAGGTCGAGTTCGCGGGCCAGGTGCGCCCAGGCTCGCTCGGAGTGCTGGGACATGGACCTGACGCGTTCGGTCGCTCCGCGCGGGAAGTGGACACCGGCCGAGCGGCCGGAGGCGCCCTGGCCGACCAGGCCGCGTTCCAGGACGGTGACGGTCGCGTCGGGGAACGCGGCGACCGCCTCACGGGCGATGAGCGCGCCGACGACTCCACCACCGATGACGGCGAGGTCTACGCGGTCCACCGCGTGCCCCGTCCGCTCTTCGCCGACCAGTCGATGAACGACATCGCCATCTCGGGAGCGCTGCGGCCACGCAGACGGTTGGCGATGCGCTGGGCCCGCCAGGCGTTCAGGCTCAGGTTCACGTCGGGCAGGCCGCGCTGGCCGCGTACGGCGTTCTGCACGAAGATCTTCCGGTCCGGCGGGCCGTCCCAGGCGACCGCGAAGTCCTCGTCGACGCGGACCTCCCCGTTCTCGGTCTCGATCCGATCCTTCAGGGGATCGAGGAAGCTCTTGGGAGTGGGACGGAAGCCGGTCGCCCAGACCACCGCGTCGACCGGGAGGCACTGGCTCTGGCCGGTCTCGTCGTTGTGGCGCAGCGTCACCTCGAAGGCCCCCGTGGCCGTGCGGTCGGCGGACACGACGGTCCGGTTCGGCAGCAGGCCGAAGCGATGCTCGTCCCGCTCGATGAACTGGAGTCGGTAGAGCTGCTGGTAGATCGCCCGGAGGGTCGACTCGGATATCCCGTCCGAGCTGAGCAGATGGGCGGAGTTGAGCTCGGCGCGCTTGGACTCGGACAGCCGGTAGAAGTACTCGGAGTACTCCGGCATGTAGAAGTCGTTGGTGAAGGTCGAGTCGTCGATCGGGAAGTAGTTGCGGCGCCTGGAGATCCAGGAGACCCAGGCCGGGCGCTCGGAGTCTGGCCGGGAGATGAGGTCGAGGAAGGTCTCGGCCCCTGACTGGCCGCCGCCGACCACGGCGACGCGCTTGCCCGCCAGGCCGCGCGCGTGGTTCAGGTACCGACTGACGTGGAAGTGTCCCGCGCCCAGGTACGGAAGGGCGAACTCGGGAACCCACGGCACGGTGCCGACACCGACGGCGATGTTGTCGGCGGTGACCTGACGGCGGTCGGTCGTGACGCGGAAGACACCGTCGAATTCGACCCGTTCGACACTCTCCGAGAACACCACGTTCTCGTTCTTCTCGGCCGCCCAGGCGAGGTAGTTGCGGAACTCGGTGCGCGGCACCTCGGAGAACTGGGCGTTGAGGAAGTGGTAGATCCTGCCGTGCTCGTGCAGATACGAGAGGAAGGAGAACCGGTTGGCCGGGTCGGAAAGGCTCACCAGGTCCTTGAAGATCGACACCTGGAGGGTCGCGCCGTTGATCAGCTGGTCGTCATGCCAGGTGAAGCTCGGTTTGCGGTCGAAGAAGAGGTTCGGCTGCTCCGAATCGCCGTGCAGCAGCGCGGCCAGGCTGAGGTTGGCCGGTCCTGCACCGATACCGACGAGACGGAGATGACTGACCTGCTCGACGGCACCGGACGCCGTCATCGGCTTCTCTGCGGATCCCACGAAAGGTCCTTCCTGTGGAGGTGCGAGGTGTCGGCACGTTTCGCGACGTCCTGGCGCGGCACCGGCGGTGTCTGCCCGTGGGCCGGGATCAGTGCGGTCGTTCTCGGACGGTCGTAGGGGGAGTGCGTTTCGGACCGGATCAGGTGAGCCGGTCGGACCTGTCGTGCACCTCCTCGGTTGCGGCGGTGGCTCGGCGAGGACCGGGTGGCGGTGCTCCGGCCAGGACTGCTCCGAAGCGGCGGACGGCGGTGGCCGGGACGCTACCCGGACCGTGGCGGTGCCGGGGGCCGTCGCCGGTCACGTCGAGTCCGCAGCGGCCGGCCCGCGCGCCACGCCGATACGCCCTTGCGGCCCTCTCGCGGAGACCGTGCGTGCGGGGCGGTAGGAGGGCGTCCCGTCCTGGTCGCGCATCACAGGGCGTCGGCGATCGTCATCTCGATGACCTCGGAGGGCCCCTCGTAGATCCGCAGGGAACGGACCTGGCGGTAGAGCCGCTCCATCGGGCTGCCCGCGACGAGCCCGGCGGCGCCGAAGATCTGGACGGCACGGTCCACGATCTCGCCGGCGGCCTCGGTGGCGTAGAGCTTGGCCGTCGAGGCGTGCTTGGCGTAGTCGTGGCCGAGGTCCGTCGCCCAGGCGGCACGGGAGGTCAGCAACGCGGCGGCCGAGAGTTCGACGTCCATCTTCGCGAGTGACGCCCTGACGAGCTGGAGGTCGGCGAGCCGGCCGCCGTAGGCCTTGCGGGTACGGGCGTGGCCGCGGGCAAGTCGAAAGGCGCGCCGGCCGAAGCCGAGCGCTGCGCCGGCCACGGACGTCCGGGCCCGTTCGAGGACGTCGAGGGCGACCACGAGTCCCTGGCCCCGCTCACCGAGGACGGCCTCGGACCCGACGCGGACGTCGGTGAAGGTCAGTTCGGCCCAGGAGCGCGGCGCGATCGCGCCGATGGGCTCGGCCCTGAGACCGGCGGCACGGGCGTCGACGAGGAAGGCGGTCAGGCCCAGCGGCCCCGGGCCGTCGCCCGTGCGGGCGAGGACGACGCACAGGTCGGCGATGTCGCCCTGCGCGATCCAGGTCTTGGTTCCGTTGAGGACGAACCCGTCCCCGTCCGGTATCGCCTCGAACACGGCGGCAGCGAGGTCGGAGCCCGCGCCGGGTTCGGAGAGGGCCAGCGCCCCCGCACGGGTCCCGTCGGCCAGGCCCGGCAGCTCTCGGTGACGCTGCTCGGCCGTGCCGTGGCGGGATATCGCGGTGGCGACGAGTTCCTGGATCGAGTACGTGAAGTCGGCCAGGTCCTCGTGGTAGGCGAGAGCTTGGCGTCTCAGGCACAGGGCCCTCGTATCGGGGCCCGGCTGGTCGGGGCCCAGGTGGCGCAGCCACCCCGACCGGCCCAGCTCGGTGAGCATCGTCCGTCCCACGGCGGCCGGATCTCCAGTGTCCATCGCCGCCCACGCCTCGGCCCGGTCCCCGCACCATTCCCCGATGTCCGCGGCGAGTGCGCGGTGGATGTTGTCGTACAGCGGGAGGGCGAGGATGTCGGGGTCGAACGCTTCGGAAGGACTCATCGTGATCCTCACTCGGGGTCGATGCGGCGAGCGGCTCGGAGAACGCGCGGACGTGGCGGAGTGGGAGTGTGCGGTGCCCGGCTTGCCGCGCCGGCCTCTCGCGTCGCGACAGGGAACGCAGCTTCGGTCCGCTGTCCCCAGGGCGCCGCGGAGCGGGGGAAGGGCTTTTGCGAGCGGTCGGTCACCGCGTCATGGGGAAGCTACGGCCATTGCGGCGCCGCGCACGTCCGCCACAAGCTCATCTGCCGGGAGGCGGGGCGGTTACGGCGCCCCGTCGTCCCTGCGCGCCTCGTTTACCCGAGCCGGCGCGGGCCCGCCCGGCCGCCGGGGGAGCAGAAACGCAGGCCGGGCCGGCCCCACGTGATGGAGGCCGGCCCGGGTCCGCAGAGCGTGTGTGAGGCCCCACGCCGGGCCCGCGACGCCGGCTACGGCCATCCGCTGCGTTGTCAGGAACGCCCGAACGCAACCCGGTACGAGGGCGCCCCTCCGCCGTGCAGCTGACTGCATCCGACGCCGCGAGCCGGTCCCACGCGGGGTCTCACACACGCTCTCACACACGCTCTCACCAGGTGTGATCGAAAGAGCGGACGGCGCGTGATCAACTCGCGCGGCGATGGAGCGTGAAGGCGAAGTCGCTGGAGAGTTTCCCGCTCAGACGAACCGCGGAGACGAGACCGCCCTCCGTGATCAGCCGTTCGACCTCGGCCCGTGAAAGTCCATAGCCTTCCGCGATTATCCTCGCCGGCCTGACCGGAATGTGCGCGTCGAACCGAACCGACACATCGGTCACGTGATGGCCCAGATGTTTCGAGCCGCCGGTGTCGAGCCGCCAGGCGTCCTTCCAGTCGAGGGCGATGTGATTGCGGCGCCTTATGACGCCGTCCCGAAGCGACTCGGCCGCCAGGCCGGGGTCGTTCTCATGTGCGCGGTCCAGCAGATCGGAACTGATCGAGCGCACATGTGTCCGCTCAATGACGGTGATCTTCGTGGTCCAGTCACATTGTGTGCATAGGGCGAGGAGCCAGATGTCGAGGAGTTTGTGGTTCGCATTGACGCGAAACTTGCCGGTCGTCCGGAACGTGCCGGACGCACACCCAGGGCAGCGGCGGCGGATCAGCGGGAGCCCCACCGGCTTGACTGTCCAGTCAGTGCGCAAGAGGTACCCCTGTCCTGGTTTGTGTTCTCCACGGAATCGGGCACGGTGCTCGGCGCATCACGCACGAACCCCGGGTGGGTCGACCGGTCGGCGTGTCATCACCCCCGAAACCGGACTGCTCGCGCTGGTCGTCCCGGCGCGTACCACGGACGCTACGGAGGGACGGACGGGCCGCGCGTCCGCGTCAGGTTCAGTCGCGAGTAAGCGGTGCGTGGACGCTCGTCGCCAGGACCGGGCGTCTCGCTCACGGCCTCGGCCCGACACCGCCGACAGGTGTCCGTCGCGGCCGGTGCCCTTTCCGTCGGAGTCCGGGTTCCGGAGCGGCGGCCGACGAACGGCGCGCGACCGCGAGAGGGGAAGCAGAGGGGAGCAAGAGGGGAAGGACGCGCTCCAGAGTGGCAGGTATGCGTGCCCACCTCTCTCGACGTTCTCGGCCCAGACTGATTCTGGTGATGCCGAGTCACCAGCTCGTCCGCAAGGGGGCCGATCTGGGTTTCCGGATCTGGTCGGTATGGGATCCGAAGCAGTTGGAGGCCGACTTCGCGTCGAGAATCGAAGAGAGCTCGGAGAAGCTCCTGCTGGCCGATTTCGCCGACGAGATCGGGTTGCGCGGAATAATTGAGCGGACCGCAGTGCAACACGGCATTGATGCCGTGCTGCACTGCGGACATGGCGATTCGGTGCTGCCCGTGGTCCGGGAAGCGTGGAAACTCGGCCTGTCCGCGAATCCCCCGGCGGTGTACGAACGGCTCCGGGTGTGCGAAGAGGGCGACGGGGCGCCGACAGAGGCTCCCCGGGTGAGCGTCGAGACCCTGACGGTGGACGGGGCCCATCACGTCGTGGGTGTGACGGCGCAACGCACCAGTGGGCCGCCGCACTTCTTCGTGACGGGCTACCTCCACCCGGCGCCCCTGACCGACGACGAGCGAGCGGCGATCGAGGCAGTGGTGGACGAGCGGTTGACGGCGGTGGGATACCGCTCCGGCCCGGCCCACACGCAGGTGGCGATGCTGCCGTTCGGACCGCGGATCGTGTCGTGCCGGACGCAGCTGGGCGGTGACCGGATCCCCTTGCTCGTGGAGATCGCGCGCGGCTTCGACATGGAGGCGGCGGTCTTCGCCGGACTCGAAGGCCGCAGCCCCGAGGTGCCGATCCCTTTCCGGTACGCGGAAGTCGGCTTCTTCCTCCTGTCCGAAGGGCGCCTGGACACCTACACCGGCATGGAGGACATCGCCGTGACCCCGTGGGTACACGGTGCTCGCTTTCCCTACAGCGTCGGCGATATGGTCGCTCCGATCGGCGACTCACGCTCCCGGCGCGCATATGTGGCCGTCGACGGTGACACACCGGAACTCACGCGCGATCGGGTTGCCAGGGGGCGAAAGGATCTTGTTACTGTCATTCGTCATCCTCTACCGTCGGGGTGAGGAGGCCAATGCGCAGGCCGGGGGGCATGGATGGTGACATCGGAATCTATGGGGGACGATGCGGGCTTTCGTCCGGAGTTCGCCGTCCTCGGATCGCTGGAGATTCGCTGCGGCGGCGCCCTGATACCTGTCAACGGGGCTTTGCAACGTCGTGTCCTCGTGACTCTGCTCCTCGATGCCGGGCGTGTGGTTCCCGTCTCCCGGCTGGTGACGGCCGGCTGGGACGAGCTGCCGCCGGACAGTGCCGAGCACCAGGTGCGCAAGACCGTGGCCAAGCTGCGCAGTCGCCTCCCGCACGGCCCCGAGGTCATCGTCACCGACGGGCCGGGGTATCGCGCGGTCGTCGGGGTCGAACACCTCGATCTGCTCCGGCACCAGCAACTGATGCGCCAGGCCCGCAGGTCGCTGGCAGCGGGGGAGGTGGAACGTGCCGTGGCGGAGCTGCGCGCGGCGCTGGCGCTGTGGCGGGGCCCGGTGCTGTCCGGTGCCGGGGGCCGGCTGATCGATGCCGCCTCGACAGCCCTGGAGGAGCAGCGGATCAGCGCCGCGGAACAGCTCTACGACCTCCGCATCGAAGCCGGCGAGGCCGCCGAGATCACGGGTGAGCTACGGGGCCTCGTGGACGGGCACCCCCTGCGCGAGACGCTGCGCACCCGGCTGATGCTCGCCCTCTATCACTCCGGGCAGCAGGCGGCGGCGCTGGACGAGTTCGCCCGCGTGCGCAAACACCTCGCGGAGGAGCTGGGCATCGACCCCAGCGCGCAGCTGACCGGACTGCACGACCGGATACTGCGCCAGGACCCGTCGCTCGCCCGTCCGGCGCGCCCCGCGACCCGTGTCAGGCGTCCGGCGACGGAGGCCCCCCACACCCTGCCGTTCGACGTGCCCGACTTTTCGGGTCGCCGTGCCGAACTGGCGCGGATCGGCGAGGTGGCCCGTCACGCGCTGCCAGGGGCCCCGACGGTCGTCGCGCTCGACGGCATGGGGGGCTGTGGGAAAACGGCACTGGCTGTGCGCGCCGCCCATCAGTTGGCGGAGTGGTACTCGGACGGCAGTCTCTTCATCGACCTGCGCGGCTTCACGGCGGGCCAGGACGCGCTCAGCCCGTTCCACGCACAGGGGGACCTCCTCGCTGCCGCCAGCATCCCGAGCGAGGAGTTGCCCACGGTGTCGTCGGGGCGCGCCGCGCGATGGCAGTCCTACATGCGGAGCCGTCGCATGGTGCTCATCCTGGACAACGCCGCCTCCTCCGAGCAGGTCCGCGCGCTGATTCCCGCCTCCTCCGACAGCCTGGTCCTGATCACCAGCCGTCCGAGGCTGACGGGGCTCGACGGAGTCGAATGGCTCTCCGTGGGCGCGCTTCCGGAGCAGGACAGCGACCAGCTGCTGCGCGCGACCCTCGGTGCCGAGCGCGTCGACAGGGAACCGGACGCCGCCTCGGATCTGGTGCGGCTGTGCGGGAGTCTTCCGCTGGCGGTCAGGATCGCCTCCGCCCGTCTGGCGAACCGTCCGCACTGGACCGTGCAGCGACTTGTGGAACGGTTGCGTGATCACAGTCGGCGCCTGGACGAGCTCACGAGCGAGGGCCGAGGGGTGGCCGGGACACTGCTGCTGTCGTACCAGTCCATGCCGCGTGAGCAGCAGTCCGCCTTCCGGCTGCTGGGGCATCATCCGGGACGCTATCTCGATGTCCAGGAGGCCGCGGCCCTGCTCGACACGGACGCCTTACAGGCCGAGGACGCGCTGGAAGAGCTGGTCGACGCACGGTTGCTGGAGGCCAGGGAACCGGGCGTCTACGCCCTGCACGACCTGGTGCGCAGCTTCGTGCAACGTATCGTCCAGGCTTCGCGGGAGCCGGGGGACGAGCCGGCGGTGCTGCGGCTCCTGGACCACTACCTGGGTATGACCAAGCATGCGTGCGACGTGGTGTTCCCCGGGCGGCGGCGCATCAGGGACGACGGAGAACACCAGGTGGAGGGCACGTTCGATCACAAGGACAAGGCGCTTCACTGGCTCGACCAGCACCGGGGCAGCCTTCTCGCGGCGGTGGACGCCGCGCACGAGGGCGGGCTGCTGTGGCATGCCGCGCGGCTGCCACGTGAGCTGGGCTTCCACTCCAGCATCCGTGGCTACGACTTCAGCGCCAACCTCGCGCTGGAGAAGGGGGTCGGGGCGTCGCGGCAGCTCGGGGACCGCTCTCTGACCCGCCTCAACCTGATGAACCTGGCCATGGGGAAGTGGCGCCTCGGGCAACTGCGGGAGGCGATCGGTTTGCTGGAGGAAGCCGTGGTGCTGTCCCAGCAGATGGCGGATGAGTACAGCGAGGCGGAGTGCCAGGCGCGGCTTGGGCAGGCCTACAGCAGCATGGGAGAGCTCGAGCACGCGCTGCGGCTCAGCCAGGAGGTCAGCAGACGCGCCAAGGAGCTGGGTTTCACCCGACTCGACGGTTCCTCGCTCAGCATGCTGGGCCTGATCCTGGCGCGGCTCGGGCGGTTCGAGGAGGCGAGGCGGTCCGCGGAGCGGGCGGTCGCCATCTTCGACTCCATCGAGGAGATCCAGCTCTCCGTGACCGCTCTGAGCTATCTTTCCCGGGCGTTCGAGGGCCTCGGCCGCCACGAGGAGGCGCTCGCGCGGGCCGACGCCGCACTGGAGAGGTGCCAGCAGATCGGCATGCCCGCGACGCTGCCGCTCGTCCTCGCCCGCAGAGCCGATGTGTTGGTGCGCTTGGGAGCACTGGAGGAGGCGGCGGAGAGCGCCGACCACGCGCTGTCCAAGGCCGCCAGCAGCACGGACAACATCAACCGCACCACGGTGCACCTCTCGGCGGGGCTCGTGCGGTACGCGCAGGGGCATCTGGACACGGCGATGGCCCAGCAGCGACTGGCACACGAGATCGCCTGCCGGATGGAACTGCGCTACGACGAGGCGTGCGCGTTGTGGCACCTCGCCCGCACCGCCGAGGCCCAGGGCGAGCTGCGAATGGCACGGCAGCACCGGTCAGCTGCGGACAGCCTCTTCTCCCTCATGAACGTGCCCGAGAGCGCGCGGTGAGTCCCGTGCAACGGTCGCTCCCAGCGAGGGGACCGGGCGGGTGCCCGGAGGGGAACCGGCAGGGAAGACCGATTGCCAGTCTTGGCGGAGTCGAGAACGACGCGTCTTCCCTAAGGAGCTTCCCATGCTGTTCCCCTCCGCTGCTGTCGCCGCCTCCGTCATCGCGCTCGGAGTCGTTTTGAGCGGATCCCCGGCCGCGACCGGCACGGACATGCAGCAACCGGCCCAGCACCACGCTGTCGCCACCGAGTTCGAGGCGTACACGGTCATGGTCCAGCCCGCGACGGACCACGGCAACGGCTGAGCGGACCGGCCGCGGCCCGCCGACAGCGCCCGGCCCGTTCTTGCCGCACACGCACGGACGCTCGTCCCGCCCATGAGGCCGAACGCACACGAGCGACGCGAGGCTCGCGATCCCCGCACGCGGGAACCCATCGATGACAGCGGGGCTCTTCTCTCACTCATTGTCGGGGGGCAACACAATGACCATTCGGGTGCTCGTCTGTGACCAGCTGCCGGTGATCGCGGACGGTCTCAAGACTCTTCTCGACGCGGTGCCGAACATCGAAGTGATCGGTACGACCCACAACGGCATGGAAGCCATCGTCCTGGTACGCACCCTGCGTCCGGATGTCGTGGTCACGGATCTGAACCTCCAGACCATCTCCGGCCTGGAGATGATCCGCAGACTTGGGCAGGAGGACGATTCGCCCCATATCGTCGTATTCACTGCCGCCGACACCGACGAGACGGTGAGCGACGTGCTGCATGCCGGCGCGAGCTGCCTGCTCGGCAAGGACGTCAGTCCTCAGGAGCTGATCAGCGCGGTCCACGGGGCGGCGGCAGGCCAGACCGTGCTCGCGCCGAACATCGCACAGCGGCTCGTCACGTGGTTCCGAGCGCAGCCGGAGCCCCAGAAGGCCGAGACCTGTCCGGAAGTGACCGAGCTGACCCCGCGGGAACGGCAGGTGACCCGGATGGTGGCCCAAGGTATGTCCACCGAGGACGTGGCTCGCGAACTGATCATCGGCGAGGCCACGGTCAGGACCCATCTCTACCGCGTCCGCACCAAGCTGGGCGTCCGCGACCGTGCGGAGCTGGTGTCACTGGCCTACCGGACCGGGCTCATCCGCTCGGTCGCCCACGCCCACGCCCACGCCCACGCCGGCACGATGACGTTGTCGCTGCGTGGCTCACGGGCCGGCTGAACGACGGCAGGGGTGCCGTCCGCGGCCGGGCGCTCCCCTCGAAGCGTCGTTGAGGCCTCACGCCGGGCCCGCGACGCCGGCTACGGCCATCTGCTGCGTTGTCAGGAACGCCCGCACACAACCCGGTATGAGGGCGCCCCTCCGCCGTGCAGCAGACCGCATCTGACGCTGCGAGCTGATCCGGCGCGGGGTCTCGATCACACGCTCAGCGTGCGGCACTCCGGGCCATCCTGAGCTGGTCGGCGCCGACCATCCGCCAGAGCGCGGCGGGGTCCCCGTAGCGGGTGGACTCCGCCGCCGCCAGCCGGAAGTACCGGTGCAGGCCCAGCTCCGACGTCATCGCACGCACCCCACAGCTCTGCATGCTCGTGCGGACGACGTCACGCGCGGTCTCGGACGCCATGGCCAGGGCGCTGAGGGGCGCGGTGCGGGCGGCGAGTGGCTCGGACTCGACCAGCCAGACCCCCCGGTGGACCGCCGCCCTCGTCGCGCGCAACGCCACCACCGCGCGTGCGAGAGGGAACGACACCGCCGGCAGATCGCGCAGCCGCGTGCCGAACTGCCGGCGACGACCGACGTACTCCACGGCCACGCGGTGCGCTCCCTCGGCGATGCCCAGCAGATAGCCCGCCTGCCGCAGTCGTGCGCGCGCGAGCGGGCCGGTGGACGCCTCGTCCTGGACGGCCACGACGTCCGCGGCGAGGACGGGTGCGGCTGCGAACCGGACGGTCGGCGGCCAGATCCCGTCCTGTGTGGTGACGCCGTCCGCCGCGCGCTCCACCGGGAACAGCACCGGCTCCCCGTCGACCCTGGTGGCCACCAGGAACAGGTCGGCGCTCAGGTCGTCGACGGTGGCCGTTCCGGTCAGCGCCCAGCCGCCGGCACGCGGTGTGGCGGTGACCCCACTGCCGGTGGGCAGGGCTTCGAAGCCCGCCAGAGCCACGCTCGGCGCACCGACGCCCAGATCGGCCGCGAACGCGTCGGCCCGGTAGGAGTTACCGCACGCCGCTCGGCCGAGTTCCTCGCTGACCACGATTCCGGCATGCAGACCCAGGCCGAGCCCGTCGGCGGCGGCCGGACGCTCGAAGTCGGCTGCCTCCAGTGCCTGGAGCACAGCACGGGTGGGGCCGTCGACGCCGTCGGTCACCGGAGAGCCGTGCAGCTCGATCCGGGCGGGGACACCGGCGAGTCCGGCACGCAGGGCCGTGCGCAACTGGAGGGTGAGTGGGTCGGGCGTGAGGTCCATGTCAGTCTCCCTGTCCGATGGAGTCGAACGAGGCGGCCACGAGCTGGAGCATCACCTCGGAGGTGCCGGCCGAGAGAGTCAGTCCCGGAGCCTCCCGGTAGGCGGACTCCAGGGTCACGGCCGCTCCGGTGCGGTCGGCCCGCTGGTCGGGGCTCGGGATGTCGGCGGCCCGGACCGCGATGGCCTGGGCGAGTTCGCTGCTGTGGTATTTGGCGACGGCAGTCGCGACCTGGTCGACCCGGTCCGCCGCTATCCCGGTGAGAACCTCCCAGGCGAGGACGTGGTCGGCGGCGAGCGCGCCGTGCCAGCGGCCGATCTGCTCAAGGAGGCCGCTGGGCACGGCCTCCGGTTCACCGTCGACCAGGGCTTCGAGGGCGGCGTCCAGCCAGCGCTCCGCCTTCAGGTAGTAGTCCAGGCCCGTGCGTTCGATGGCCAGGGCCTCGTTGAGCAGCGGCCAGCCCTCGTCGCGCGGACCGAGCAGGTCCGCGCCCGGCACCACGACCGCATCGAGGTCGACCCGGTGGAAGTGCTCGTCACCGATGCCGGGGATCACCGACACCGCCACACCGGGGGCTCGCAGGTCGACCAGGAACAGACTCATGCCCCGGTACGTGCCCGCGCCCGGCGTCGTACGGGCCGCGCACAGGCCGAAGTCGACGAAGCGGGTCTTGAGACTGAACACCTTGGTGCCCGTGATCCGGTAGCCGTCGCCGTCCGCCTCGGCGGTCGTCCGTAGCGAGCCCAGGTCGGAGCCCGCGTCGGGCTCCGTGTACAGCACCGACGCGAAGCTCTCGCCGCGGGCGATGGACGGCAGATACCGTCGCTTCTGCTCCTCGCTGCCCGCCATCAGCAGGAACTGGCCGACGATCTGGACGGTGTTCACATGGAGCGTGTCCGGCACACCGGCACGGACCATCTCCTCGGCGACGATCGCGGCGTCGGTGAGCGAGCGGCCCCGGCCGCCGTACTCGACGGGCCAGTGCACGGCGAGCAGGCACAGCTCCCCGAGCAACCGATAGAGCGGGCGCGCGTCCGGCTCGACACCGAACGCGCCGGTGGCCGCCGCCGCCGCGGCCTGGACCTCGGGACGGCGGAGGGTGTTCCGCACATCTGCCCGGAACCGTTCCTGATGCTCTGTGAAGCCGAACCGCATGTGTCTCTCCTCAGGAGGCGAGGGTCGCTTCGATCGCCGCGACGACCCGGTCGATCGCTGGCTCGGTGAACAGGGTGTAGTGGTCGCCGGGCACGCGCTCGGCGCGGAAGGGGCCCGCGCACACCGCCTGCCACTGCTCTTCCACGGCGACGTGCGGGGAGGCGACGAGCACGGTGACGGGTCCCCCGTACGGGGCCGGCGGGCGGTAGGCCCGCATCGACAGGGCGGAGCACCGGAACGTCGCGAAGCGAGAGGCCAACTCCTCCTCTGTCAGCTCCAGTTCGACGCCGAGATCCATGAGGGTCTTCCCGAGGTCGGCCGTCCCCGCGGCCGAGTCGTCGAGGACCGCGGCCACCTCGGGGCCCGCGCGTCCGGCCAGCCGTGCGACGTCGTGCACGAACCGCTGCCGCACCGTGGCATCGTCCAGCGGCACGGAGTCCTCGTCGTAGGCGGCGTCCAGGAGGACCACCGGCGGCTTCTCTCCGGTGTCCTCCTCGATCTGCCGGGCGACCTCGAAGGCGAGCACGCCCCCGTACGACCATCCGGCCAGGCAGCAGGACGCGGGCAGGCCGGTCTCGGTCAGGGAGCGCGCGATGCGAGCGGCGGTCGCGGCCATCGCCTCCCGCGCGGGCACCTCGGTGTCCCGGGGGTCGGCGGCGAAGCCGGTCACGCCGATGTCGCCGCGCAGCGCCCTGGCCAGCGGGATGTAGCAGAACAGCTCGCCGCCCGAGGGGTGCAGCAGGATCACCTGCGCCGGCCCGGCCTCACGCAGGACCACCGGCGCCCTGACGGCGTCCTGCCGGGGCGGGCCCGACAGCGTGTCGAGCGCACCGCCGCCGTCAGTGGGGCCCGTGGCGCGGGCGGCGTCGATGATGGCGGCCAGATGAGCAACCGTGGGAGAGGAGAAGAAGTCACCGAGCGTGACCTCGACGCCGAACCTGCGTCGGATCGCCGACATCAGCTGGACGGCCTGGAGGCTGTTGCCTCCCGCCAGGAAGAAGTCGTCGTGGACGCCGATACGGTCGTCGTGCAGGAGAGGGGCGAGCACGTCGTCCAGCAGCCTGCGCTCGGTCCCGGTCAGTGACGCGTCGCTGTGCCCCTGGCTCGGCCCGGTGAGGTCGGGGGCGGGCAACCTGCGCCAGTCGACCTTGCCGCTGCTGGTGAGCGGCAGCTCGTCGAGGACGACGAAGAAGGACGGAATCATGTACGAGGGCAGGAGCGTGCCGAGGTGCTCGCGTACCGCGGGCACCTGCTGCTCAGCCACCCCGGTCAGCCATGCCACCAGGTGCTTGTCCCCGTTGTCGTCGCTCCACGACCGGACGTTGACCGGACCGATCCCCTGAAAGCCGGTCAGCGCCGACTCCACCTCGCCCAGTTCGATCCGCAGGCCGCGGATCTTGACCTGCTGGTCGATGCGGCCGAGGAAGACGAGGCGCCCGTCGGGCAACCGTTTCACCAGGTCACCCGTTCGGTAGAGGCGACCGCCGGGTGCGGTGCCGAACGGGTCGGGGACGAACTTCTCGGTGGTCAGCCGGTCGCGGTTGAGGTAGCCGTGCGCCAGACCTGCGCCCCCGATGACCAGTTCGCCCGGTACGCCGACGGGGACCTGGCGCAGCCCGGGGTCGAGGACGTGCGCCACGTGGTTGGCCATGGGCAGGCCGATCGGCGGGGACGCGTCCCAGGTACCGCCGCACTCCTCGACGATCATCGTCACGGTGCACTCGGTCGGCCCGTAACCGTTGAAGAGGCGCCGGCCGGGGTTCCACCTGTTCACCAGCTCACCGCTGAACGCCTCGCCGCCGACGAACGCGATGCGCAGGTCGGTGAGGCTCTCCGGCGTGAGCAGCGACATCACGGTCGGCGGGAGGTCGATGACGGTGATCCGGGCCTGTTCCAGCAGCGCCTGGAGTCGTTCGATCGACAGCCGTTCCTCATCGGTCGCCAGGCACAGGCGGGCCCCGGTCAGCAGGGCCGAGAAGGTCTCGAAGACGGAGACGTCAAAGGTGGACGAGGCGAACCCGAGTACCCGGTCGGCCGGCGTCAGCTCGAACAGATCCCGCGTGGAGTCGATGAAGTTGACGACGCCGCGGTGTTCGAGGAGCACACCCTTCGGTTTCCCGGTGCTGCCGGAGGTGTAGAGGACGTACGCGATGTCGTCCGGCCCCGCCGCGAGCGGGGGGTTGTCGTCCGGCAGCGCCGTCAACGCGTCGCGGACCTCGTGCAGCATCACGACGGGCGCGTCGACCCCGCTCACGGCCTTCTCCGCGTCGGCGTGCGCGAGCACCACGCGCAACCGGGCGTCGTCGGCGATCTCGGTCACGCGCCCGGGGGGGTGCGTCGTGTCGAGAGGCACGAAGGCCGCACCGGCCTTGAGCACCGCGAGGATCGCTGTCGGCAGGTCCAGGTTCCTGCGCAGACACAGACCGACCCGGGCGCCCGGCTCCACACCATGCGCCCGCAGCAGGGCGGCGAGCCGGTTCGCGCGGGCGTTCAGCTCGCCGTAGCCGGTCTCGACACCCGAGACGACGACGGCCACGCAGTCCGGGATCTCCGCCGCGCGCGCCTCGAACTCCGCTACCACGGTGGACTCACGCACCGGTCGGACCGGCCCGCGGGCCGCCTCGACGAGGAACGCCCGGTCCGTGGCGCTCAGCATCTCCGCCGTGGACAGCGAGGCGTCCGGGGCCGCGGTGAGGGCGTGCAGCAGCCCGTCGTAGTGCTCGGCGAACCGGGCGATGCTCCCGGGGTCGAACAGGAGGGTGTTGAACTCGACGGTGAGATCCGCGGCGGCCCCCGGCTCAGGCCGCCGGCTCAGGCTCCAGCTCATGTCGAAGCAGGAGGTGTGGGTCGGGCTGTCCTCGTGCGAGATGGCGATCCCGGGCGGGGTAGCGACGGTCTCCTCGGCAGCCGCGTCCGTCTCGGCGAACACGATCTGGAAGACGGGGGAGCGCAACGGGTCGACGACCGGGTCCACCGCCTCGACCACCTTGTCGAAGGGCAGACCTGCATGCTCGTCGGCCTCCGCCGACACGTGGGCGACCCGCCGGACCAGTTCGCGGAAGGTCGGGTCGCCGGAGAGGTCCGCGCGCAGCACGCGGACATCGGTGAAGCGCCCCACCACCGAGGACACGCTGTCGTGGTGACGGTTCTCGTCCGTCGAGCCGATCACCAGGTCGTCGAGGCCCGTGTACCGGTGCAGCAGCGTGCAGAACGTGGCGATGAGGACGTCGCGCGGGTTCGCGCCCACCTGCCCGGCCAGCTCGTCGGCCCGCCGCACCGCCTCGCCCCCGACGGTGAAGCGGGCGCGGTCGACCGCGTAGGTGCGGGTCTCGCCACGCGGCCGGTCGGTAGGGAACTCCAGGCCCTCGGCGCCCGCCAGCTCGGTGCGCCAGTACGCGGCGATCCCGTCCAGGTCGGTGCTGCCGAGCCGGTCGTGCTGCCACTGGGCGTAGTCCGGGTACTGCACGGGCAGTTCAGGCAGGTCCGGCGAACGGCCGCAGGCCGACGCCGTGTAGAACGCGGCGAGGTCACGTATCAGTACGCCGCGCGAGCGGCTGTCGCAGACGAGGGCGGGCAGGTCGAGCAGGAACAGATGGTCGTCCGGCTCGACCCTGATCAGCGCCGCGCGCCACAGCGGCGTCCGGCCCAGCTCGAACGGTTCGGCGGTCCGCCGGTCGACGAGGGCTCGTGCCGCCGCGATGCTCTCCACCTCGACCAGCGGCAGGTCGATCGGAACCTCGGTGGCGACCACCTGCGCCGGGGCGCCGTCGCGCTCGGCGATCGTGGTCCGCAGCGCCTCGTGGCGGCCCACGGTCGACGCCAGCGCCTCACGCAGCGCGCCCGCGTCGAGCCTGCCCCTGAGACGCAGGCACAGCGGGGCGCCGGGGACGGAGTCGCCGACGAACCGCAGCGTCCGTTGCGCGTGGGAGAGCGGCGTCGGGCCCGTGTGGCCGCGCGACGCCGGTCCGCGCCGTGCCGCGGTTTCCACCTGTTCCCTCAGCCGTGCCAGGAACTGTGTGCGGCGTTGTTGGGGGAGTGCGGTGATGCGGTGGGTGTCGGTCACCTGCGACTCCTGGGGTGTGGCGGTGTGGTGTCGGTGGGGCTGTTGTCGGGGTGCGAGGGGAGGCGTGCCAGCTGGTGGATGGCTTGGGTGAGGATGTCGATGCTGTGTTGGTATTCGGAGAGGACGATGTGTTCGTGGTCGGTGTGGTCGAGGCTGCTGTCGCCGGGGCCGTAGGTGGCCATGGGGATGTTCCAGACCTCGGCGAGGGTGTTCATGTCCGAGGTGGCTGTTTTGACCTTGAGGCGGGGCTGGGTGTGGTGTTGGCGGATTCCGGTCGTCAGTGCGCGGACGACGGGGTCGGTGCGGTCGACTCGGCAGGCGGGGACGTTGTTCTGGATGTCGAGTGTTCCGGCTGGTAGGCGGGTGCGGAGCCTTTGGAGGAGTGTCCGGGTGTCGAAGTCCGGGGGGAGGCGGATGCTCATGTCTGCTGTGGCCGAGGTGAGGTCGGCGGTGAGTCGGCTGAGGGTGGCGCCGGGTTGGTCGAATGTGCTGTGTCCGGCGTTCGGTCCCAGGAGTTCGAGCAGGGTGTTCCAGCAGGCTGCGGCGAGTTCGGATGCTTTTGGTTCCGGGTTGCTGGGGTGGGTGGCGGGGCGGGTGACGGTGTAGCGC